>SVMZ01000023.1 GCA_015067185.1 Oscillospiraceae bacterium
AGAGGAGCTGTCCTTAGTACGAGAGGACCGGGATGGACGCACCTCTGGTGCACCAGTTGTCACGCCAGTGGCACAGCTGGGCAGCTATGTGCGGAACGGATAAACGCTGAAGGCATCTAAGCGTGAAGCCGACCTCAAGATAAGATATCCCATTGCTTAAGCAAGTAAGACCCCTTGAAGACTACAAGGTAGATAGGCTTAAGGTGTAAGTATGGTGACATATTTAGCCAGTAAGTACTAATCGGTCGAGGGCTTGACCTTGCAAGTTCAAATCGCTTTTCTCTTTCGCTTTGTTCGGTTTTGAGGGCCCTAAGCCCTTTACTCCATGCGATACGCGCCATTAGCTCAGTTGGTAGAGCAGCTGACTCTTAATCAGCGGGCCCTGGGTTCGAGTCCCCGATGGCGCACCATCATGGCCCGTTGGTCAAGTGGCCTAAGACTCCGGCCTCTCACGCCGGCAACAGGGGTTCGAATCCCCTACGGGTCACCAATAATCGGTGTTAATGACGATGAGGATCCACCTGTTCCCATTCCGAACACAGAAGTTAAGCTCATTCGTGCCGAAAATACTTGGCGGGAAGCTGCCCGGGAAGATAGGTCGACGCCGATACTGAGAGAACACGAAACAGAAATGTTTCGTGTTCTTTTTTGTTTTACTGTTTGAACTGAGATAAAAGAAACGATAAGAGGCAGATGCTCACGGCTCTTATCGTTTCTTTTGTTTCAGAATGCCTTTTCCATTTCTTTTTTTAAGCGTTTAACAATGCGTTTTTCCAAACGTGAAATATAGGATTGTGATATACCAATAATATCAGCCACTTCTTTTTGGGTGTGCTCTTTACCGTCAATCAGGCCGAAGCGTAGTTTCATAATTAGTTTTTCTCTGGGTTCCAAATGTTCAATAGCACCCAGAAGAATACTCTTTTCAACATCCTGTTCAATGTCGTGGCTGACGCTGTCATTTTCTGTTCCCAATACATCAGAGAGGAGGAGTTCATTTCCATCCCAGTCTACGTTAAGAGGCTCATCAAGAGAGATTTCTTGCCGCAAAGAAGAAATCTTTCTGAGATGCATTAAAATTTCATTTTCAATACAGCGGGATGCGTAGGTAGCAAGTTTAATGTTTTTAGTGGGACAAAATGTATTGACTGCTTTGATAAGCCCAATGGTACCAATCGATATTAAATCTTCAATGCCAATACCGGTGGATTCGAATTTTTTTGCTATATATACAACAAGCCGAAGATTATGTACAATTAGTGTTTGACGCGCGTAGGAGGCATCTTCCTGATTACCGGATAATTTTTCAAATGTTTTTAATTCTTCTTCACGGTTTAAAGGGGCAGGAAGATTTTCAGGACCGTTGATATAATCGATTCTACCGGAGAAAAACTGATAAACAATACGGGAAAACAGAGTTTTGATAGATTTTAACATTAATGAACAGGCTCCTTTGTATTGAGATTTTTCTTACTTATTGTTTGTAATAAAAGTTCGGGGTTGATAATAATAGGATGATTGCCGCAGAGATCATTTTGCGGTGAAAAACCAATTAAAACATCGTTTGCGTGATAACAGTTTCCATTATGATATAAGTGAAAACTTTCAGGACGAAATACCGGTAGCAGGCCAGAACCGGAAACAGTATTGTAGGGCACTAAACGAAATCCGGAGCGTGTTCCTGCCCCCAATATTCCTGCATTAGAAAGAGGAGAATGCAGTGCTGAAAATTTTTCACTGCTCAAAAGTTTTTGCGCAATATGTGATCCAATAATGACCACCGGCGTTCCGGAAAGTGGGTCGGTAAGGGTGTTTCCAGTATCGACAAATCCTTCTGTTTGGATAGTTCTTCCTTCGAAAACAATTGTAACGTTGATTGTTCTTCCGTTTTCCAGAGAGGTTATCGAAGCTTTTTTCCGAAAGATCCTGCGAAAAACCTCGGTGATGAGGTAGGCGCTTATGGCGGAGATAATCAATGTAAGTGCGGATATTTTAAGGTAGAAGATGCCGTTGGCGTAGATCATAACGGGAGGAGAGAGGAAAATCTTAAGAGCCAGAATAAATCCGGCAAAAATAAAACTGACGATAAAGAAGATGAGACAATCTTGGAAAACTTCTTTTCTCTTTACTGGCCATTCGCAGAGGAGTATCATGAGAAGACAACAGACGGCACGGGTCATAGCCTGGAAAAACCAATGGAACTCAGGAAGTAGAATAATTAAAGAGTAAAGGGAACCGATAAAGGAACTAAAAAGGAGTCGTCGGCGCTTGGGCGTACGACCGGTAAGTTTAAGAGAAGAAAGAAGGAGAAAGTAATTTACAGCTAGGTTTATAGCAAGAAGAATATCGATATAGATGACAGTAGAATTTTCCTGCAACATGATTCCTCCTTTTATCGGGTTCTTTGAAGATAATTATACATCGTGGATGGTGAAAAGTCTGTCGATATGGGGAGAAAATGATGGGCACGGAAATGAAAAAGAAGGGAAACAAAGAAAGATACATTTTAAAAATAAGGAAGAAAAGTGCTATTGATTTGGAAGGGGGATAATGGTATAATTAACTAATAAAGACAAAGGAGGTTGAAGTTATGTATTTTAAATTTCCAAAAGATTTTTTATGGGGAGCAGCTTGTTCTGCATATCAGATAGAGGGTGCATGGAATGAGGGAGGAAAGGGTGAAAACTGTTCCGATCACTATGCACGCCTTCCCGAGACAGCAAAATTTTTTGAGAGAGGCCGTCCGGACGTCTGCTCCGATTTCTATCATCACTACCGTGAAGATATTGCCATTATGAAGGAGAATAATCTGAAGAGTTTCCGCTTCTCCATTTCCTGGCCCAGATTGTTTCCGAATGGTCCGGATGAGCTGAATCAGGCAGGTGCAGATTATTATAATGACCTTTTCAATACACTGGTCGAAAACGGAATTCAGCCGTTTGTTGATCTGTTCCACTGGGATCTTCCTCAGTGGGTCTATGACCGCGGCGGTCCGGTGGTTTACGAATTTGTGGATTGGTTTGAAAAATATGCCCGTACGGCATTTTCTCTGTTTGGTGACCGCGTCAAGATGTGGAGTACCATGAATGAGCCGAATTTCAGTTTTGGTGGTTATACACCCAGTGCTGTGGAAATTCATGAAGGAAGTGGCAACGAGCCTCCTTATGAAAACAGCATCCACAAGGCGTTCATGACCTGCCATATCCTCAACCTTGCTCACCTGCGTGCAGTTAAGGTCTATCATGAGATGAATCTTGGCGGAAAGATTGGCATGGTTATCGATGGCTTCCCGTTCTATCCGTTCTCTCTGGCAGAAGAAAAGGACAGCATTGCAGCCGAAAGAGCCTTTGATCTCTATGCCGGCAAATGGCTTGGGCCGATGATGCTTGGTAGGTATCCCGAAGTTGTTGAAGACAGCTATGCAGAGTATCTGCCTGAAAACTTCCAGCAGGAAATTGCCGATGCCTATGAGGAAATGGATTTTATCGGCGAAAACTATTATGCTGCCGGATATGCTTATGGTATTGATGAAAAGCCCTATTTTGCACTTTGCGGAGACTATGAGACCATTGAGGGGGAGGACCGTAATGAAGGATACCATATCAGAAGAAATCCCACCGGATTCTATGATATTCTGATGATATTGAAAAACAAATACCACGCAAAAGAAATTATTGTTACTGAGAATGGTATCTGTTTCGAGCGAGATAAGAAGAATTTAAGTAAGCCCACCACAATTCATGATGAAGAGAGAATTCGCTATCTGAGTGACCACATCCCAATGATTGCAAGAGCGATTGCCAGCGGTGCCAATGTTACCGGTTATTATATCTGGGCCATTGAAGATACTTTTGAGGCAGGCAGCGGTTTTGATCTTGATTTCGGTTTGATCGCTATTGATTATGATACCATGGAGCGTACAGCCCGCGACAGCTTCAAGTGGTATGGCAGATTTATCAAGGCAAATACCTGAAAATAAAGAGAGGAGAAAAAATATGTCTTATTATTTCCCGAAAGATTTTCTGTGGGGTTCTGCATGCTCCGCATATCAGATTGAAGGTGCATGGAATGAGGGCGGCAAGGGAATGAGCTGCCATGATCATTATGCACGCCTGCCGGAATATGCCCATTACTATGAAATGGGACGTCCGGATTCCTGTTCGGATTTCTATCATCATTACCGTGAGGATATCGATATCATGGCAGAGCATGGCCTCAAGACCTTCCGTCTTTCTTTTGCTTGGCCGAGAATCTGTCCCAACGGTCCAGATGATGTCAATCAGGAAGCAATCGATTATTACAATGATATGCTCAACTACCTGCTGGAGAAAAATATCGTTCCTTTCATGGATCTTTATCATTGGGATCTTCCTCAGTGGGTACTCGAACGCGGCGGCGCCACCAACTATGAGTTTGTGGAGTGGTTCGAGAAATATGCAAGAGTTTGCTATGCTGCATTTGGCGATAAAGTGAAATATTGGAGCACCGTGAATGAGCCGAACTTCAGTATCTTTTCCGGTTATTATGCTGTAAACGGAGACGGTGCAGGTTCCTTCCCTCCCTTTGAACAGGACAGAACCAAGGCTTTCACCGCCTGCCATATTATGAACCTTGCCCACATGAGAGCAGTCAAGGCCTATCGTGAGATGGGATTTGGCGGTAAAATCGGTGCAGTTATCGATCTCTTCCCGATGTATCCCTATTCTCTCAGCGATGAGAGAGATATCTATGCGGCAGACCGCAGATTTGATTTCTATGCCGGCAAGTGGCTTGGTCCGATGCTGCTCGGAAAATATCCGGAAATCTTTGATGATGCCTATGCTCAGTATATGCCTGAGAACTTTCAGCAAGAAATTGCCGATGCCTATGAGGAAATGGACTTTATCGGCGATAACTACTATGGTCCCGGTTACGCGAGATATACCGATGCAACTCCGGAAAAGTTCGAGCTTTGCCCGGATCCCGAAGCAGGTGCAAACGGAAGCTGGCAGGAGTTTGTTGGCATGAAGGTTTATCCGGAAGGCCTTTATGATATTCTCAATCTCATCCACAAAAAATATCATCCCAAGGAGATTATTGTTACCGAAAACGGTGTGGCATTCAGAAGAGACGAGGCCAATCCTGCTGTTCCTACCGAAATTGACGATACACGCCGTATCAAGTATATGCGTGCCCACATCATGATGCTTTCCCGTGCTATCGAAAGCGGTATCCCCGTGAAAGGTTATTATACCTGGGCAATTGAAGATACCTATGAGCATGGTCTGGGCTGCAACTATGACTTCGGCCTGATTGCAATCAACTACGATACCATGGAACGCACACCGCGCTCCAGCTTTAAGTGGTATAGTGAGTTTATTAAGGCAAATACCTGATTATCAGGGGATTTTTAAAGCGTCACTGCCGTCTTTTACAGCGGCAGTGACGGTTACTCCGAGTATCATTTGTTTATGAGGTGAGTGTAGTATGCCGGTGATTATGGTTACGCAGAAATTCAGAGCGGAACAGAACGGTTTTGGCGTAGGAGATACCCACTGTGTGGCGAGCAATTACTGCAGAGCGTTGGAAAAAGCCGGAGCAACTGTTATTATGTCGACAGCGGGAGATCCCGAAGTTTATGCGGAAATTGCAGAAGGAGTTCTTTTTACCGGGGGAATCGATGTCAACCCTGCCCGCTACGGAGAAGAAAACCGACATGTAACCCGGTGGGATGATCGGCTTGATCAGTGGGAAATCGATATTTTTAACGCTTTTTATAAAAAAGAAAAACCGATTTGGGGAATCTGCCGTGGAATTCAGTTGATTAATGTGGCAATGGGAGGAACATTGGTACAGGATATCGAATCTGAGGTGGAAAGTACGGTACACGGGACAGGATGTCAGCCGGAGCATATGGTTATTGCAGAACAGGGAAGTTTTGTGAACAGTCTGTTTGGTAATAAATTCATGACCAACAGTCACCATCATCAGGCAGTGAAAAAATGCGGAGAAGGAATGCGGGTCACAGCTGCTGCGGCAGATGGTGTGACAGAGGCAATTGAACATGAAAGTTTGCCGATCATAGGGATACAATGGCATCCTGAAAGGATGATTGGAGAGGAGAACTTTCATCTGACCGATATGATTCCCCTGTTCCGTCAGTTCGTTGCGCAGTGCTCGCAATATGAGAACAGACGGTTTGAAAGCAGATAAAAGGAGTTGACTGGGATGAATTTTTCTTTTCCGAAGGATTTTCTGTGGGGTGCTGCTTGTTCTTCTTTTCAGATAGAAGGAGCATGGCAGGAAGACGGAAAAGGTATCAGCTGCCATGATAAATATGCACGAATTCCGGCTCATCAGGATCTGTACCGCTATGGTGGACCGGATGACGGTGCTGATTTTTATCATCACTACCGTGAAGATATTGATATTATGGTAGAACATGGCCTGAAAAGTTTTCGTTTTTCCATTGCATGGCCGAGAATTTTTCCTGACGGTCCCGATAAAATAAACCAGCCGGGAATCGATTTCTATCGTGATATGTTCTCCTATGCCAATGAAAAAGGACTGAACCTTCTGATCGATCTTTATCACTGGGATCTTCCCCAGTGGGTACTGGATCGCGGCGGTGTTGCCAGCCGGGAGTTTATTACTTGGTTTGAGGATTATGCAAGGGTGTGCTTCGAGAACTTTGGTGATCAGGTTCAGTATTGGAGCACCACCAACGAGCCCAGTGTCAGTGTTTTCGGCGGATATATCGGCGGCGATCTGAAAAGCGTGGGAAGGTTCCCGCCCTTTGAGTGTGATAAAGTTAAGGCATTTGCCGCCTGTCATAATATGAATATCGCCCATATGCGCGCGGTAAAACTCTACCGCCGGATGGGACTCAAAGGGAAAATCGGTGCAGTTATCGATGCGGTTCCCTGTTATCCCTATTCGATCAGCAGCAAAAAAGATTGGGAAGCGGGCGAAAGAGCATTTGATTTCTATGCCGGAAAATGGCTGGGTCCAATGCTGCTTGGAAAATATCCGGAAAGCATGACAGCATGCTTCCACGAGGATATGCCGGAAAATTATGCCGAAGAATTGACAAGAGAATATGAACCCATCGATTTTATAGGGAATAACTATTATGAGCCGCATTATGCCGAGTATATTCCGGAAAAGCCCTATTTTAAGGCGGCTGCGGATCCCGAGATCGGCGAGGCAAGGGAGCGGGAAGAATTTGTCGGCATGAAACCTTATCCGGTAGGGCTGTACGATATCATGCTGCTGCTGGAGGAGAAATACCATCCCAAGGAAATCATCATCACCGAAAATGGGATGTCCGTAAAACGGGATGAGACCAATATTTCCAAGCCTTCCAATATTCATGATGAAAACCGTATTCGGTATATGCGTGCACATATTATGATGCTGGCGCGGGTGCTGAAGCTGGGAATCAATATTACAGGCTACCATGTATGGGCGGTGGAAGATACTTATGAACGAACCTCAGGTTACAGACATGACTATGGTCTGATCGGCATTGATTACGATACCAAGGAGCGGATTCCGCGTGACAGCCTGAAATGGTACAGTGAATTTATTCAAGCAAACACATAAAATAATAAAAAGACAGGAGAATTTCAAATGGCTTTTTCATTTCCGAAAGATTTTTTGTGGGGAGCAGCCTGCTCCGCATACCAGATAGAGGGTGCCTGGAATGAAGGCGGCAAGGGACTCAGCTGTCACGATTACTATGCACGTCTTCCCGAGTATGAAAAATTTTATGAGTTGGGCAGACCGGATGATTGCGCAGATTTTTATCATCACTACCGTGAAGATATTGATATTATGGCAGAGCGCAATCTGAAGAGCTTCCGTTTTTCCATTGCCTGGCCGAGACTGTTCCCGAATGGACCGGACGAGATCAACCAGGAGTGCGTTGATTATTACAACGATATGTTCAGCTACCTCAACGAGAAGGGAATCATCCCCTTTGTTGATCTGTTCCATTGGGATCTCCCTCAGTGGGTACTGGATCGCGGCGGCGCAGCCAGCAGAGAGTTCATCGATCTGTTTGAAGGCTTTGCCAGAGCTTGCTATGCCAACTTTGGCGACAAGGTAAAATATTGGAGCACCACCAATGAGCCCAGCGTCAGCATTTTCTGCGGCTATGCTGACTGGAACCTGAACGGCGGCGGTATGTTCCCGCCCTATGAAGATGACAGAACCAAGGCTTTCACCGCCTGCCACAACATGAACCTTGCACATATGAGAGCGGTCAAAGCCTATCGTGAGATGGGGCAGGATGGAAAGATCGGCGCAGTCATTGATGCGTTCCCCTTCTATCCCTACAACTTCAACGATAAGCGCGACATGGAAGCCGGTGAGCAGATGTGGGATTTCTATGCCGGAAAATGGCTGGGCCCCATCCTCCTCGGTAAATATCCCGATGTCATTGTGGAGCATTTCTCTCAGTATATGCCTGAAGGTTATCAGGAAGAGATTGCTGCTGCCTATGAGCCGGTGGATTACATTGGAAACAACTACTATGCTCCCAGATATGCAAAGTATTCACCCGAAGCCCCCTATTATTCCCCCGCACCGGATCCCGAACTGGTACCGGTCAAGGAGGGCGGCGAGTTTGTCGGCATGAAGTATTATCCGGAAGGACTTTTCGATACCATCAGAATGCTGGACAAGAAGTATCATCCGAAGGAGATCATCATCACCGAGAACGGTATGTCCGCGGCAAGAGATCCGAAGAATCCCGCAGTTCCCTCCAAAATCAATGATGAAAACCGCATCCGCTATATGCGTTCGCACATCATGATGCTTTCCCGCATCCTGGAACAGGGAATCAATGTAACCGGTTATTATGTCTGGGCTATTGAGGATACTTATGAGCACGGTTCCGGCTGCAGATATGACTACGGTCTGATCGGAATCAACTACGATACCAAAGAGCGCACCCCGCGTGACAGCTTCAATTGGTACGGCGAGTTTATCAAGGCCAATACCTGAGTAAAAAAGTAAAGGCGCCTTTTTTGGCGCCTTTACTCTGAAAAGATGTTATAAAATGTATTTCCGGCAGGAGACGGTGGATATGGAGAAAAACAACAAGGGAAACTATAAGAATCAGGTGGGACAAAGTGCCTCGGGCAGCATAAAAACATATAAAAAGGACAGCGAGGTCTCCTACGCACTGGGAGCAGCCCCCACCTTTGAACTGCTGAAGAAATATCCGCAGCAGACGAGACGTGTCTTTGTCCATTCCGATTGGGAGCGGGGAGCCGCTTCGGAGGAGCTTTTTCGAATATGCCGAAACCTTGGCATTGAACCGGAGGAGCGCAACAAGGCATTTTCTGTGCTGTCTCAAAAGGAGAACTGCTTTGTCATTGGTGAATTTGAAAAGTTCTACCCTGCTCTTGACCCATCCAAAACACATATTGTACTGGTAAATCCGTCCAATTCCGGTAATCTTGGCACGATTCTCCGCACCGCGTTGGGCTTTGGTATATATGATATTGCTATTATTCGCCCAGGTGTGGATGTTTTCGATCCCAAAACGGTTAGGGCATCCATGGGTGCCGTATTCTCACTGAGAGTCAAGTATTTTGACAGCTTCGACGAATATCTTACCGGCAGTGATTGCGGAATGGAGGGAAGAAGCTTCTATCCCTTTATGCTCAAAGCAACCATGGAGCTGGGCAGTGCACCGCTTGCGCAGAGATGTTCTCTGATATTTGGAAACGAGGCAACCGGCCTTCCGGACAGTTTCCTGAATGTAGGAGAAAGTGTGATCATCCGTCACAGCAATGAAATAGACAGTCTCAATCTGCCGATGGCGGTAGGTATTGCCCTCTATGAGTGGAAACGCAGCAACCGGTAAGAGTGGGACAAAACAAATAGGATTGCATTCTCAGTTCAATAAATGAGGAGGGGAAACATTTTGGAATACAGGAAATTTGGAAATACGATTGTTGCAAGGATTGATAAAGACGAAGATATTGTAGAACAGGTGAAAGCGATTGCCGAAAAAGAGAACATAACATTGGCAAGTGTTCAGGCTTTGGGCGCAGTGGATCGTTTTACTGTTGGTGTGTTTGATCCAGTCAAAAAAGAGTACAAGGCAAATAATTTCGAAGGCTTTTTTGAAATTGTTTCCCTAACAGGCACCATCAACACCATGAATGGGGAACCTTATTGTCATCTGCATATGAGTGCGGGCAATGAAAAGGGCGAAGTGTTTGGTGGACATTTGAATAAAGCCAATATCAGTGTAACCTGTGAGATGGTGATTCAAGTGCTTGATGGAATTGTGGACAGGGAATTTAATGAGGAAATCGGCCTGAATCTGTTCAAGTTTTAATGAGAAAACCATATAATCGGTTTACAGAGAAGAGCCTCCGTATGATGATTCATACGGAGGCTCGACATTTTAAGGAGAAAAACGCAATCAGTTGATTTTGAGGGTGATGATTTCGTAGGGTTTGACGTTGAGGGTAACCGCATTGTTGTTGACCTCAACGGTTTCCAGTTCATTTTCAAGCATATCGCAGATGGTTACTTTCTTGACATCGAACCCAAAGTTGATGGTTGCGGCAGCACGGCTGTTCCAGCATTCGTAGGCGCGAACGATCAGAGAGTCGCTGTCTTCTGCGCGTTTTACGGTGTCGACGATCAGGTTGGGAGCGTCCACAGAGATCATGGAATAGCTGTCAGCAAGGGTGCCTTCCTGTTTGCCGAGTTCCACAGCGCGCAGCGGGAGGTTGAAGGAGTATGCCTGCTGAACAATGCCGGCTTCTCTCCAATCGCCTGCGTGGGGCATGAAGGAATAACTGAAAGTGTGTCTGCACTTATCGGCCTCGGGGTTGGGATAGGTGGCACTCTTGAGGAGGGAGAGACGCATGACGCCGTCATGAATATCGTGGCCGTATTTGCAATCGTTGATGAGAGCGGCACCGTAGCCGTTTTCGGAGAGATCGGCAAATTTGTGGGCGCAGACTTCAAACTGGGCGGCATCCCAGGAGTTGCTGCGGTGGGTGGGACGCTCGGTGCAGCCAAACTGGATCTCATAGGTGGCTCTGGTGGCATTGACATCAACCGGGAAAGCAGCCTTCAGCAGAATGTGATCCTGCTTCCAGTCGATATCGGAGTCAAAGTCGATGCGGGCGATATTGTCATACAGCCAGATCTTCTGGGAAACGGTGGAGGAGAGGAACTTCTTGACGATTTCAAGACCGGCTCTTGCGCCGTCGAAAATCGGGGTGATGGAGACAACGTCTTCAACAAGCCACATCTTCTCTTCGTAATAGTTGGTGATTTCCCAGGCATCGTATTCCTTCGGGTAATCCTCAAAGGCTTCGATGAGGTTGCCGCGTGCACCGGCGGGCATAACCTCGCGGGCATTTTTCTTATCGTAAATACGGGTGAACGCACCGGTAGCATCCAGTTCAATGCGGAAAAAGTCGTTTTCGAGCAGTGTTTCGGATACCGATACGCGGGATTCGGAAACAGCGGGCTTAACGACACGGTAACCCTTGGCAGGAATGTTGTCGACATAGATGCTCTTGCCGTTGTAGTTGACAATGCCGGAGCCGGTAAAGGAGTTGGGGTTGAATACCAGCAGACCGCCGTCGGTGGTAATGGCAGATGCAATGGCTTTGTCGGCGGCAGCAAGAGAATCGGCTGCAGCGGAGAGAATATTGGCATAGAGGATGTCGGTATCATCGTAGACTTCCTTAATGGAAGAACCGGGCAGAACATCGTGGAACTGGTTGATCAGGATGGTTTCCCAACCGTCATGCAGCAGCTGCTGCGGATAATCGGCACCGCAAAGCTGTTTCGCCATGGAGGCGGTGAGTTCCAGTGTCTGGTAGAGCTGTTCGCTCTTGCGGTTGTTGCGCTTGTTTTTGGCAATGGAGGTATAGGTGCCTCTGTGCAGCTCAAAATAGAGCTCGCCGACCCATTTGGGGGTGTGTCTGTTGGAGACAGCCTTCTGATAAAGTCTTTCCAGATAGCTGCCTGCAAACTCCAGTTTTACCTGCGGGCATCCGGGGATACCTTTGGCAAGGCGGAGGGCAACATCGATGTGATGCTTGGTGGGGCCGCCGCCGCCGTCACCGTAACCATAGGTAACGATCGACTCGTTGGAGATATCCTTCTGCTGCATACGGTCATAGGAACCGGCAATCATCTTGGGTTCGGTGTTGGCAACATAGGTGGAGAAATTGACCGGCTTTTTGCCAAGATATTTATCCTGTGCGGTGAGGAAGTGGGTGAAGATCTCAGTGCCGTCAATGCCTCTCCAGAAAAATACATCGCAGGGGAGCTTGTTGAATTCGTTCCAGCTGATTTTGGAGGTGACAAAACGGTCAACGCCGCTCTTTCTGAGGATCTGGGGGAGGGCAGCGGAGTATCCGAATACATCGGGCAGCCAGAGAACACGGCTGTCTACACCGAATTCTTCTTTAAAGAAGCGTTTGCCGTAGAGAACCTGACGGACAAGGCTTTCACCGGAGGAAAGGTTGCAGTCTGCCTCAACCCACATGGCCCCTTCTACTTCCCAACGGCCCTCGGCTACCATCTTCTTTACCTTTTCGTAGACATCGGGGGCGTCCTCTTTCAGGAATTTATACAGCTGAGCCTGAGAAGACATAAACTTGTATTCGGGATATTTCTCCATCAAAGAGATAACGGTGGAGAAGCTGCGCTGTGTTTTTTCGCGGGTCTGGGCATAGGTCCAAAGCCAGGCTACGTCGATGTGGGTGTGACCGATGCAGACAGTGGCGGTATCCTGCTCGCCGCAGAAGCTGTTATAGAAATTGTCATCCAGATATTTTAAAGCGGCATCTACAGACGCATAGAAGGAATCGGATCGGAGTTCACGGAGATCCAACAGATTGACAGCGTCATTCAGACGGTTGATGATATCGGCATAGAGCTTGTCATCGGGATCGGTATACTCAAGGATTCCCATGGGAACATAGAGGTTGTAATAGAGCTTCTCAACGGGAAGATCGATCTCATACAGAACAGCGGCAAAGCGGAGATACTGTTTGATCATGCCGGTGTAGGCATAGAGATAAATATCGTGCTCATCGCCTGCGGGAAGTGTGAAGCTCTGATGGTTGACATCCAGTCCCTGAATGAGCTGACCGTCAACATAAGCAATAAACTGAGGATTGGTAGCATCCCAGCCGCCGGGGATGGTGGTGATGTGGAGTTCAACGGTTTTGCCGCGCAGTTCTTCGGGAACAACAAGGTGTTTATAGAACCATGCATGGCAGTCGATCTTGTTTCCCCACAACTCAGCCGGGTCAAAAACTCTCCAACTGTCATCGATGGCGGGGAGGGTGTTGTCGGTTTTATAGTCGCATTCCTTAAAAAGAAAGCCGTCAACATCGATAGGGTCGCTGGTGATGACATCTTTCAGACGGTTCAGGATAATGCCGACACGTTTATCAAGAAAATTCATAGGCTCAATCCTTTCAAAAAGAATATTATATTTAAATAACAATACCATATTTCTTTCTATTTGTCAATTGATTTGAAAAAGTCAAGCAAAAGAATATAAAGTAGCGATGGAAAAAGAAAATAACTGGATAATGAGAAATGCAAACACAGAGATACCGTAGGAGAACAGCATCTCTGTGTTTGCATTTTAATTTTTTAGGTCAAAGCGCTTAATGGTGACCTCTGCTGAGGCATCACAGGTGGAGAGCGCCATGAGGTCAGACCAGTTTTCGCTGTTTTGTTTCCAAAACTCTTTTTCATATTTTTTCAGCCATTCGTGAAGGCGGAAAACGTCGCAGCGGTAAAAATTAATGATAACGGAATAGGCTTCTTCAATTTCATTGGCGATCATTTCAGCGGTATAAGTTTCGATATTATGAATATCTTCAGAGGTGGCGGTGAGATTATCTTTGAGCAAAAGCTCCGTAAGACTGCCGTTCGCTTTTACGGATATTTTAAAATGAGGAATCCCTTCAATGATCTCTGCTTCAATATCGGTACTGAGCTTATCTACATCGACAGAGGCAATGTCTACGTCGCCGTCATTAAGATAGGCTACAATACTGCTGTCGATATCGCGGGTCACCCACAAGAGACCTCTGGTAAGGGTTGGGTTAATCTCCCCTACGTATTTTCCGTTATTGAAGAGTGCGGTGCCGGAAGCATACAATGTATTATCCAAATCACTTTCTCCTCGGATAGGAGTAAGAATGGGCATGGCAAGCGATTTTACCGTGCTCTCCATGGAGCTTTCCATGTCGATCAGTGTGGCGCGAAAAATCTTTCCGTTTACCAAGCCGTTTTCCAGCATACGCCTGACAGAGAGTGCCGAGGTTATATTTTCAACCAGTTTGAGTTCGATAATTTCAGAGGCCTCTCCGTCTGCTGTGATGATATCTGTTCCTGCCCGTGCCTGATTGTTGGAGTTGAAAAAGGCAAGAATACGGGTAATATCCTCTCTTGCTACCTCACGTCCAATGGCAATGTATTTGTTTTGACCGTAGAAAGCATTTTTTCCCTGCAGCAATGCCACATTGTTCAGTGCCTCGCTGATCGTTTTGCCGTAAACGGTAATTACCTTGGTGTTGCTTTTGCTGGAATCGATGCCGGTCTGTCCGCCTGTACCTTCGGAAACAAATGCCTGCAGTGTAAATTTATAAAGATCATCACTTTTGTCGATGCCAATAGCCTGGATCAAAACACGGTCTTTCAGTTCGTATGATTTTAAACAGCCGGAGAGTAGTCCGGAGAGAAAGAAAGAGAAAAGAAGCAGAAACCAGCAAAATTTAGGTCTGTTTCGAAACATGTTTTTTTCTCCTTATCAGTGAAATCAACAGGAGCAGCAGGGGAAGGAACAGTTCAACGACCAGAAGAGGAATTCCGGAATAGATGATATCATAGAGATGACGAAGGATATCATAAGAAGAGGAAAAAAGAAACCCACCGATAAAAAAGAGAAATACCGTGCCAAAAGAGATATATTTATGAAAACGCCCTGGCAGTGCATTTCTAAGACAGTAACAGGCACAGTAGAGCAGCAGTGCAGTGCGGACAAAAGAGAGAAGTACCCAGATGGCGATATGAATGGAGTCCAGGCGATGGATTTTTGAGGTGTTGATCATGGTGACCAGTGTATACATGGAAAAAATATTTTTGGGGGTGTAATCTCCTAAGACAGCAGTTGTGGCAAACATCAACAGTTCAATAACAATAAGGTTAATGATATTAACAAGTGAAAAAATTTTTTTTCTACCTCTGTTGACAAAGGGAAGCAGAACAAAGAGGGGAATAAAGGTATTATTTTGGGAGACTACAACAGGCATTCTGGATAGATAGGGTTTTAGTCCATCGTAAAATGGGGAGTAGATATATTCCAGATTGAATTGAGGAATTAGAAAGAGCAGAATCAGAACGACCACAACAAGGAAAAGGACAAAGATGATGACTGCAGTGCGCCCAAGTGATTCCAAACCAGTGTAAAGAGTATAGAGAATCAAAAGGGAAAAAAGAGAGAGGATTAAAAATTTGGAATCAAAGTTGTAAACCGTACTGGTCAGAAAGAACTCCACGCCGGTAACGGTGTTGAGGGCCATAAGCATGAAAAAAACAAAATAGAGCAGGGCGAACACGGTTCCGCATTTACCGGTCAGATCATAAGCGCACTCAATCAGCCCCATCCCCTGATGACGTTTAAAAAGAAGAAAAACAGGAAGAGCAAGAAGAAAGGAGAGAAGGAACCCAAAGAATTTCAGCAGAAGACTGCTGCTGCCGTTGAAAGCGGCAGCGCGGTCCGAAACAAGGATAAAAGCATTGAAAAAAGAACAAAGCGCAATCATGGCGGTCATTTCAAGTGGACTGATCATTTTTTGGCGGTAAATAATGATTCCTCCTTTCTTTGATGTCAGAGTCTTTTCTGTCCCTTGTCATTCAGTTCGGAGCCGGGAAGATCCTGCACACGGAGATTTTCTTTGCTGAGGGAGCGCCAGTTGGAGCGAAAAAACACATCCCGCCAGGAGTAGAGATAAGTGGGAGAAATCGGAGCACTCACCGGAATACCATAGGTGTTGACACTCAAGGCATCCACCAGCATAGCCGCAAAGAGGATGGTGATCCCGTAGATCCCCCATAATCCACCAAAGATAATGAAAGCAAATTTTAAAATGGTGGCAGATTCATACAGGGAGGGAACAACTAAAGAACTCAGGGCTGTCAGTGCCACAATCATAACCATGGGAGCACTGATCAATCCGGACATGACGGCGGCATCTCCGATAACAAGAGCACCGACAATGCCGACGGCATGACCAATGGGACGGGGCAGCCGCAACCCTGCTTCCCGCATGATTTCATAGATAAAATGTATGGCAAGTGCTTCTGCCATCAGGGAAAAAGGTGTGGTTTCTTCGGCGGTGGATATGTTGAACAACAGTGATTCCGGCAGCAATTCCGGGTGGAAGGTGATGATAGCAACATAAAAACCGGGAAGCAGCATGGAGAGAAAAAAAGCAACATATCGTAAAATACGCATAAAGAAGACAAAAAAGGGGCGCTGGGAGTAGTCATCCAGTGTTTGAAAATGTTCAGAGAACAAAAAGGGAATAATAATGACAAAGGGGGTTCCATCCACCAGAACGGCAATTCTGCCTTCCCGTATTTTGGCGCAGACGATGTCCGGCCGCTCGCTGTAGCCTACGCCGTCGAACATGGAAAACCGTTTGGAATCCAGAAAAGGCTTGATGTATCCTGCATCCAGCAGCACATCAATGTTGATTCGCTGCAGACGTTCCCGCACCTGTTTGAGCATTTCACCGGAAACGGTATCCGACATATAGGCAATGCAGACATCCGTAGCGCTTTTGGTGCCAACCTTAAGCATTTCAAAAACAAGAGAGGGGGATTTGATCCGACGGCGGATCATGGAGAGATTGATGCGGATCACTTCGATGAATCCCTCATGTGAACCTTTGATATTTACACCCGAGGAGGGTTCGTTGACGGCGCGGAATTGAAAGCCCTGCACGGCAAGGGCCAGGCCAATATCCAATCCGTCGATCAGCAGTACGACAAAGCCGGACATGATGGAGGAAAAAACCTCTTCAATGGTATATATCTCACGCTGTTCGGAACCGAGCAGCGAACGTCTTGTCCAGTTGAGAAAAGCATCCGGTGTGTGATTTTCCAGCTTCAGTTCCATGAGAGGGGTAATGATGAGTTTAGCGAGGTTGGTGGTATTGATCATTCCCTCACACAACAAAAGCTGAAGATGTACACCATCAATTTCAAGTTCTTTGGAGATAAAGTCTGAGGAATTGGAGAGTTTGGAACGGATGATGATCATGTTATCGGTAAGTTCGGTGCAGAGTTTGGTGACAGTGGATTCCTGTTCCGGTACCGAATAGTGATCGGCACGAAAGGTTTTAAAGTTTTTGAGCCAGGAGAACAAAAGACCACCCCGTAAAAGTGTTGTTTGAAGCATATTTTTAACTATTTTGAAAAAAATATTCATGCTGCGGATTTGTACGGAGGTGGTTGTTATGACAATTGTTATGTTGAGAACGGCAATTTTGTATCTGATTATTATTTTAGCACTCAGAATCATGGGAAAAAGGCAGTTGGGTGAGCTGCAGCCATCGGAGTTGGTGACAACGATATTGATTTCCAACATTGCAACTTTACCGATTGAAGATACGGGGATTCCGATGACTGTGGGAATTGTACCGATATTTACGTTAATGTGTTTTGAGGTATTTACCTCTTTTTTGGTTTTAAAAAGCAGAAAAATCCGGAAAATTGTGACGGGAAATCCTGTTATTGTTATCCGGGACGGAAAGATACAGCAGCAGGAGTTGGAAAGACTCAGGCTGAATGTGGACGATATCATGACACAGCTGCGGTCTCAGGATGTTTTTGATATAGAGGAGGTGTCGTTTGCCATTGTGGAGACCACCGGAACATTGAGTGTATATAAAAAATTCTCCGCCAGAGAGGTAACGGCGGAGATGATGGGTTTGAGCGGAGATACGGCAGACGAAGCCCCTCCAATGATTGTGATCAGTGATGGAAATATAATAGAGCAATCGCTTTCTCTGTGCAATCTGCGGAAGGAGTGGCTGAGAGAAATACTGGCTCAAAACAATATGCGGGCGGAGGAAGTTTTTTTGATGAGTTGTGACAGGCGGGCGAACTATACAATTGTGGCAAAAGAAAAAAAAGAAAAGAGAAAGCAGCGATGAAAAGGTTATTGATGGTAACAGTGATATTTTTACTGACCGCAGGAATGTGCGCAGCCTCACTTTTTATTTTGGAGAAAAGATGTCTGTATTTTGCAGGGAAGATCGATGAGATAACACAGAGTGCATGGAAAGATCAGCCCGAGACAACGCTCGGGCTGATCGAAGAATTGAATGAGAAATGGCACAAAACAGAGATTTTGTTGTCTCGTTTTATGAGAGGGGCTCAGTTAGATGAATTAACGGCTATATTTGCAAGAATGGGACCGCTTTTTACCTATGAGGATAAAGCGGAATTCTATGCGGAAACGGAACGGGGGAAAATTTTACTGGAACATCTGTGGCTGACGGAACGGCCAACCCTGAAAAATGTATTTTAAATAATCAAAGAGAGTCGGGGAAGTGCTTTTTAAAAGGAGCGGGCTCATAAAGGTAAAAATCGACCTGTCTGCACAGTGGCTCCAAATTGGAGAGGATAGAGGGGAGCTCATCATCATTGAGAATAATGATAGGGACGAGATCGGCAGCGGTATGCTGAGCTGCCGCACGGACTTCTGCAATGACCGTTTCGGCGGGAAGACCTTCTGCAAGAAGCTGTTCCGGCGAGGGAAGCGCATCAAAGCGGCTGCCAAACAGTGCAGAAAGCAGATCGGCAAGTGTTTGGCGGTCACTTTCTGTTTTGCCGCAGAACCAACGGGAAATGGCGGCAAGTTCGTGATCAAGACAGGCAATGCCTGTAGCGTGAGGATAGGTGCGGTAGATCATCGGTGCGAGAAAGTCGCACATTTGAGAAATATCTTCATAGCTCTGACCGACAAAGGGGGACAGAAGGGGAGTAAAGATGTAGATACCTGTTTTTAAAGAGGGATTGATGGCTTTGATTTCAGAAAAAAATGCACGAAGAGACTCGGATACACAGCTTTTTCGGAATTGCAGCCAGGCTTTCAGGTTATCTATGTGAGCGGGCAGGTCAAAGGGAGCAGCATCTTCGATAAAATGATGGGCTGCAGCAACAGAAGTGCGTATGGCAGAGACGTCAAGCCCCATGTCAGACATCTTTTTTACACAATGCGGGCAGAAGCAGGTGAAAAAAGCACCGATCCCATCCTCGGAAGCCGGAGAGGCGAAGCGAGCACCATCAATGGTAACACCGGAGATTCCCGCAGTTCTTGCCGCGGAACGAGCTTTTTCAAGCAGTTTTTCTCTAAGTTCCGGTGCATTGGGGCAGCCGGAGCCAAACCAACGTCTGGGAGAATCAAAAGCATCACGGCAAAGCAGAGTGGAATCATTCGTGCCAAAGGCACCAACACAGATATAATATTCCAATCCCGTTTCGGCAGCCGCTGCAATAGCATTTTCATCAGCTCCACCGGTGACGGCTGTGATACCGGCAGCGGCATAGCGTTTGAACAAAACAGCAGGGTTGTTATCATAACCGTATATTTTGAGATTCATGTCGATACACCTTTCTCAGCATCAAGTTTATACTATATAATAATAGGATATTGAAAAAAAAAGAAAAGTCAATAAGATTTCGACAAAATAAAAATTAATAAATTAGTTGTTGATATTATTGAAGAAATATAGTACAATAAATTTGATTTCGGCTTTGTTACAATGTTGTGAATTTATTGAGAAATTCATCGGAATCATTTATAATGACAACACGGGATGTGTTGATTAAACTTATTACATAGACTTTGGAGGCAGATTATGGACTGGGGATTTGCAGGAAGTGTTACAATCACAGGTGTGGTTGTTGTTTTTTCGGTGTTGCTGATACTGTTGGCGATTATTATGTTGGCAGGATCACTGCTGCATCGGGGAGCGGGTAAAAAAGAAAAAACAGAGAAGATGGTTGAACAGCCTGTTCAGACAATTCAGCCTGCTGCGACAGTAAGTCAGCCGGAACAGGATGGAACCATCGCCGCTATATCAGCTGCTGTTGCATATATGATGGAGACCTATGGGCTGAAAGAAGGCGAATACCGCATCGCGGAGATTAAGGCAAGAAGACTCCGCCGTTCGGCTGAAGGAGTAAAACAGCGTTCTGCATGGAGTGCAGCAGGAATAAAGGATGCTATCCGCTAATATAACGAAGGGAATGAATTTTTTTGATAGAAACGTTTGTTGAATCAATAAAAGGCCTGATAAGCGATTCGGGATTTTCTGCCGTTACATGGCAGCAGTGTTTAATGATGCTGATTTCGTTTGTGCTGATGTATCTCGCAATCAAAAAGCAGTATGAACCCCTGCTGCTTCTCCCTATCGCATTTGGTATGCTGCTGACGAATCTTCCCCTGGCAGGACTTTATCATCCGGAAATATTCATCAATGAAACCGGACATATCGACTGGACCATGTTTAAAGAGGGAACTGTCGGTTTGATTGATATCCTCTATCTTGGCGTAAAGCTGGGACTGTATCCGCCGATTATCTTCCTTGGTGTTGGTGCTATGACCGACTTTGGCCCGCTGATTGCAAACCCCAAGAGCTTTTTGCTGGGTGCTGCTGCACAGTTTGGTATTTTTGTGGCCTTTGTTGGCGCACTGTGCCTGGGATTTACACCGGAACAGGCCGGATCCATTGGTATCATCGGTGGTGCCGATGGTCCGACAGCAATCTATTTAACATCCATTTTGGCGCCGGATCAATTGGGTACCATAGCAATAGCGGCCTATTCCTATATGGCGTTGGTGCCGATTATCCAACCGCCGATTATGAAGGCTCTCACAACAAAGAAGGAGCGCCAGATTGTAATGGAGCAGCTTCGTCCCGTATCCAAACTGGAGAAGGTTTGCTTCCCGATTTTGGTTACCATCCTTGTTTCTTTCATTGTTCCCTCTGCGGCTCCGCTGGTTGGTATGCTGATGCTCGGTAACCTGATGAAGGAATCCGGTGTTGTTGACAGAATCTGCAAGACCGCTCAGAATGAGCTTCTCAACATTGTTACCATCTTCCTGGGTGTATCTGTCGGTGCAACAGCAACGGCCGAGCGTTTCCTCAACACAAAAACGCTCATGATTATAGCCATGGGACTGGTGGCATTCGCATGCGGTACTGCAGGCGGTGTTCTTCTCGGAAAACTTATGTGCTGGATTACCAAAGGAAAGGTCAACCCCCTGATTGGTTCCGCCGGTGTTTCCGCCGTACCGATGGCAGCGCGTGTTTCCCAGAAGGTTGGTCAGGAAGAGAATCCCGGAAACTTCCTGCTGATGCATGCCATGGGACCGAATGTGGCTGGTGTTATCGGTTCGGCAGTGGTTGCAGGTATTCTGTTGAGTATTTTGGGTTGAGTACATAAAATGAAAAATAACAAAAATCGGACATGGCTTACTGTGTCCGATTTTTGTTTTCTTGCAGGATGCGCTGTGACAGGGTTGCGTTATTGTTTCAAAATGGTATAATGGAGTTATGATGAACTTGTGTTAGGAGGGTTCCCTTATGAAAGAAAAGAAGAAGAAAATTATATGGCAGCAGTGGGTTTCCATGGTTTTCTTTTTGTTGGTTGGTGGTTTGTGCGGCATATTGATGATCCGCTATATTGAGCCGATGATGGAAGGGAAAAGCAGCAATGCGGTTTTCCTCTTTTTTGCCGTGGCAATTATTGAATTGTATGCTGCAATTTTTCTGCAGATCATCATCCACGAAGCAGGACACCTGGTTTTCGGGTTGCTTTCGGGATATCAATATTCCTCCTTCCGTGTAGGCAGTCTGATGTGGATGAAGGTGGATGGGAAAATAAAATTAAAAAAATTTTCTATGGCTGGAACAGGTGGACAGTGTCTCATGGTGCCGCCGGAAATGGTGGAAGGAAAAGTTCCTTTTGTTTTGTATAATCTGGGCGGGTCTATTATGAATATGGCAGTCAGTACCTTGTTTATGGTGCTGAGCTTTGTGTGCGGAGAAAACTTTTTCTCCATGTTTTGCATCATCTTTGCCGTGATTGGATATGCCTTTGCTTTGATGAACGGTATCCCGATGAGAATGGGTACCGTGGATAACGATGGCTACAATGCGCTTTCTCTCGGTAAAAAAGAATCTGCACTGCGTTCTTTCTGGGTGCAGATGAAAGCCAATGATTTAATGACACGCGGCGTCAGCCTGAAAAATATGCCGGAAGAATGGTTTTATCTGCCGGCGGATGACGAATTGAACAACAGCATGACAGCGGTGATGGCGGTTTTCTATTGCAACCGGTTGATGGATGAGCATCGGTTTGAGGAAGCATATGCGACTATGGAGAGACTGCTGAACATGGAGACTGCGATTGTGGGGATTCACAGCGGATTGCTGCGCTGCGACTGTGTCTACTGCGAATTGATTGGAGAAAATCGCCCCGAACAGCGGGAGAAGTTTCTGGATAAACAGCAGAAAAAGCTGATGAAAGCCATGAAAACATATCCGTCTGTCATACGGACAGAATATGCCTATGCTCTGTTGGGGGAAAAGGATAAAGAAAAAGCAGAGAAAATTCTTGAAAACTTTGAAAAATGTGCTAAAACCTACCCCTATGCCTCTGATATCGCAAGCGAAAGAAGTTTTATAGAGAAGGCGGGAAAGGTTGCCGCGGAAAAAGAGGAAGAAGTGAATGAAAAAACTTTATGAGCGATATAAAAAGCTGAAGATTGATTATGCTGCTCTCGGTTTGGAAATGAGGGAAGAAGAGGAAAAATACTTTTGTACACCCAAAGGTGCGAAGATCATTGGGTGGTCCGGTGTAGATGGTATCCATTTTTGCTTTGTCCGCGGATTTGGGGAGATGGTTTTTTCGGTCAATCCAATGGGAGGGCAGGAGGAATATGTTCACCCTGTTGCCGAAAGTTTTGAGAAATTTCTGCGCCTGCTGGTGACCTGCGGAACGGTTGATGCTGTGGAACAGGCATATGGGATGACGAAAGAGCAGTTTGCGGCATATACCGAGGAGAACAAGCCAACTGAAAAGCAAAGAGAATATCTGAAGAGGATAACAGAAGTACTAAATATAGAACCGATGGCAGAGTCGACAGAAGCATATGTACACATAAAAGAAATTCAGAAGAAGTTTGACTACAGCAAAATAAAATATACGGAAGATTATGGTCTTTGGGTTCCTCCGAGACGAGAGTTTGCGGCATGGAAGGTCTATTTTGGAGAGGGATTCTGGGGGAAAAACAGAAGCCGCCCGGGAGAAGAGCATCCTGTCGGTCAAGCCTTTGTATGGAATGAGGAGCGGTGGCATATTCCCTCTGTCTATGTCTGTGCCAAGGGACTGGTTGTCGATATTTGTGTGGAAGTTCCTTTTGAAAAAGTAGAACGCTTTATGAGACAGTGGAATCTGACTGAAGAAAGCGAGATCGAGGATTTTTCGGAAGAAGAATCCCAGCGGATCGAACGGGAAAATCCGCTTAATATCGGAGTGGATGCAGAGATTATTGTGAACGGAAGAAGGATAGAGCGAGAATTCGGCGTACAGGCGGTATGGAATCCCTGTCTGCCGGAGGGCTGCACCAACGACAGAGAGGTGCAGGCGTTGATGGAACACTATGACTGTGATGCTGAAAGTGGCTGGGTGTTTATGCGCCGATCTTTCCCATGGGCAACAACAAGGAAACCTCAAATCAGAACGGTGGAGCTGAGGCTCAAAGGAGAAAGGGTCAGTTTTCCGGCAGGTCATCTTGTTTTGAAAAAAGCAGGAGACCGTGCAGAGGTGATTCACCCGATCACCGGAGAAAAGTATGAACTGACAGTACAGGAACTTACGGACAGCGAGATGAATATGGCGCGGGTAACAGAGGTCATGGGAGAAGAAGTGGAGTACCCGATACATTATAAAATGATGATGTATACGGTTTCGCCCGAGATAAAGGAAGAGGAACTGAGGATTTCCGACAGTAAAAGAAGCGATTCTCCAAGGCAGAGGAAAAAGGCACTCTATCTGCCGCAGGCCACTTCCTGTGCGGTAATAGGAATCATCGGTGGAGCGGATGGGCCCACGGCATTGATTTTGGGCGGTCCCGCCGTAACCGGAAAGCTGCATGCCGCTTGCTCGGGTCTTCGGTTTGAGCCGGTAGAAACAGTGGATTGGAAAGCAGAGTTCCGGGTGAATCTGCGCGGAGAGAGATCTATAACCTTACTGGAAGAGTAAGAAAATCAAAAGAAAAAATGATTGAGGAGGGTGTCTGGTATGAATACCGTATGGTCTGACTATGTTCAGGGGATCAAAACCTTATATTGCAGCCGTAAACTGCGGTTTGATGATATGTTTCGGGAGCAATTCGAAAGATTGTTTGATCTGGACAGCAGCCAAAAACTGAAAATACTTGAAGTTGGCTGCGGACCGGGTGCCCTTGCCGAAGCACTTCACCGATGGTATCCTCAGGCGGAGATCACGGGCGTGGACCGTGACAGTGCCTTTGTACGGTTTGCTGCCGAACAGGTGAAAGGAGTCGCATTTTTGGAGGGAGATGCGACAGCTCTTCCTTTTGAGGATCATACCTTTGATGTGACCATATCCAATACAGTAGCAGAGCATATTGAACCCTCGAAGTTCTACAAAGAACAGCTGCGCGTGCTGAAACCGGGCGGAGTCTGTCTGGTATTGTCCTCCCGCAGAGGAATTCATGTCGAAGCTGCTTGTATGGAGAAGGGGGACTATGAACAGCAGTTCTGGAAAAAGGTGGAGAAGTATGACGATTCTATGGAGAGATACGCTGTATGCAGGTATCCGATGAGCGAAACAGAGATGCCGCTTGCTATGGAGAAATATGGTTTTCGGGATATCCACACCGGATTTACGACGATCGATCTGACACCGGATCATCCGCGATTTCCGGCAGAAATGGCTCACGAGATGATCAATGCATCCCGTTATACTGCTTTGGAGGCATTGGAATCGGTTTCACGAACCATGCCGGAATACGTTACCGCCGAAGAGATTGAATGGATGAAATGTCTTACCAACGAAAAATATGATACCCGCATAGAGCAGTATTGCCGCGGCGAAAAACAATGGGATACCACTGTGTCTGTCATTATGGTGCTGCGTGGGAAAAGATAAAAGGAAATGCCTGAGGATGCCGCAGCACGGAGAGTCGGCGCTGATCTTGTTGACAATGGAATAATCAAGTTATTTGGAATGTTGAAGCTTTTGAAAAAGCAGGGAGGATCATGATGGCGAAGGTAATATTTATCTGCGGGAAAATCTGCTGCGGTAAAACAACCTATGCATATCAACTGTGCCGTCAGAATAAGGCAGCGGTACTTTCGGTTGATGAACTGATGCTTGCCATATGGGGACAGCATTGCGGCGATCAGCATGACGAATATGCGGCGAGTACACAGAAGTATCTGTTGGGAAAATCTCTGGAACTTATTGAATCCGGCATGGATGTAATTCTTGATTGGGGTTTCTGGCAAAAGGAGAAGAGAGATTTCATCAGAGAATTCTACCGCTCAAGGGGCATCGCGTGTGAATTCCATTATATTGAGATTAGTGACGAGGTTTGGAAAGCGCGTATTCAAAAACGAAATGAAGCGGTGTTGGCAGATGACAGTTGTGCTTATTATGTGGATGAAAATCTCGCTGCCAAGTTTGAATTGCGCTTTGAGCTGCCGGGAAGAGATGAAATTGATGTGTGGATAAAGCAATAGCCGGGAGAAAAGAAAATGATTGAAAACAATTTTGTGTCCCAAATTCCCATCCGTAAAGGATGGTCATGCGACAAAAAATTTTGTGTGACGGCAGAGAGGGGTGAAAAATACCTTCTCAGAATCACACCGTTTGATAAAAGTGCCAGCCGTGGAGATATGTTCCGAATGCAGCAGGAGGTGGCGGCACTGGGGATTCCCATGTGCAGACCTATGGAAATCGGCGAGTGTGAGGAAGGGGTGTATGTTCTGCAGTCATGGATTGACGGAGAGGATGCGGAAGAGATCATTCCCGGATTTTCTGAGACAGAGCAGTATCGATATGGTTTGGAGGCAGGGCGGATTCTGAAAAAAATCCACTCCATACCGGCTCCGGCAACGCAAGAGGCATGGGAACCGCGGTTTAACCGAAAGATGGACAGGAAAATACAGTTATATAATGAATGTCCCATCCACTATGAGGGCGGACAGGCGTTTATTGATTACATCAACGAGAATCGCCATCTGCTGAAAAACAGGCCGCAGGTATTTCAGCACGGCGATTATCATATCGGCAATATGATGATTGACCGGGAAGGGCAGCTGCAGATTATTGATTTCGACCGCTATGACTATGGGGATCCCTGGGAAGAGTTTAACCGTATTGTCTGGTGTGCACAGAAAGCTCCTGTTTTTGCTTCCGGTATGGTAGATGGCTATTTCGACAGCAGGGTGCCAAAGGAATTCTGGACTTTGCTTGCACTTTATATTGCGAGTAATACTCTCTCATCGATATACTGGGCAATTCCGTTTGGGGATGAAGAGATCCGGACAATGAAAAATCAGGCGGAAGAAGTTCTGGCATGGTATGATAATATGCAGAAAACAATACCATCCTGGTATTGTGGTGACGAAAGGAAATAAGCAGATGACAATAAGCGATATGCAAAATCTGAACAGAGCAGCTATGGATTACATAGCATCTGTCATTGTTCCAGGGATGTCGTTGGTGAAAGTGAGAGAACAGTGCGAGGCGTATCTGTTGTCCCGCGGCGCAGACTCTTTCTGGTATTGGGATGTGGGTGCCTTTGTATTTCGGGGTGACAAAACGGCGGTATCGGTATCAGGCAGAGATTACAAGACAGATGATACCATTGTGGAAGAAAACGATATCATCACCATCGATTTGAGTCCGCAGAGTAACAATGTCTGGGGAGATTATGCGAGAACGCTGATTATAGAAGAGGGAAAAGTAATCAGAAGCATCAGCAATATAAAAAACAGAGAATGGCGCGAAGGTTTGAAGATGGAAGAGCATCTTCATGATATAATGAAAGATTTTGTCACTGCAGATACTACCTTTGAAGAGCTGTTTTATTTCATCAATCATGAGATTACAGCAAAAGGGTATGTCAATCTGGACTTTATGGGAAATTTGGGTCATTCCATTGTGCGGGAGAAAAGTCAGCGGATCTATACCGAAAAGGGAAATAAAGCAAAGCTTTCTTCGGTAGAAGCGTTTACCTTTGAACCGCACATTTGTCTGCCGGGATCGGTATATG
The DNA here is from genome assembly GCA_015067185.1 of Oscillospiraceae bacterium. Taxonomy (GTDB): domain Bacteria; phylum Bacillota; class Clostridia; order Oscillospirales; family Ruminococcaceae; genus SIG526. Next base: position 27,383 of record SVMZ01000023.1, read on the forward strand.
GATTCAAAAAAGAAAATATATATTGTATTGAAGCCGGGCAGGCAGCAGAACTTTGAAAGATTTGACTGTGCAAACATGATGTTAGAAGGTCAATGGGAGTACGACAGTGATACGGGAGGCAGGGTGTACACAGGTGAAGCGCCCTGTTTGTTTATCTTTTCGTTTTTTTCAGCGTTCCATCGGCAGAAGCTTATATCGTTGAAGACTCACGGTGAAATCCGATTCCAAGGATAAAGATTGTATGGTGAAGTCCGGAGTAGAAGAAGTACCGTAGTATTTAAAAATGCATAATGAAAATACGATATATCGTATTGATTTGAACTGTTGTGATGTAGTATGATAAGAAAAGACAGGGAGAAAGAAAAGAATGAAACTACCGTACAGTATTGAAAAATTGAATATAGAGGACTATGACAGGTGCAGTAATATTCGTGATATAAAAAATGATCCCTATCATGAGTGCTTTTTAAAGGACATGGAACGAGGAAACCGCATAGTATATATCTACAAGGAAAATGGTGAATTCATTGCTGAAATAGCAATGGTTTTTGAAATGGAGGATAGGGATTATACGATACCGGGACAGAGAATCTATCTTTCCAGACTGATTGTAAAAGAAGAGTATCGGGGGCAGGGGATTGGTGGAATTCTGCTCGATTACATGGTGAAGAAAATCCGGGAGATGGGATATCATGAAATATCCATCGGCGTGGACAAAGATAATGCGGCGGCGCTGCATCTTTACAGAAAAAAGGGATTTACGACGGTTTTATATGAGGGCGCCGACCAATATGGAGAATATTATAAGCTGATGAAAGCATTATAGCGAATGAAAAACAACGAAGAAAGGAATGTATATGAAATGAAGTTGTATATCAAAGAGAAGGTATTTACCTGGGGAGATAAATTTACAGTGACAGATGAACTGGGGAGAGACAGATATATCATTGAGGGAGAGATTTTCTCATGGGGGAAAAAGCTGCATGTCTACGATATGGCGGGCAACGAGGCAGCTTTTATTCAGCAGAAGCTGTGGACCTTCCGTCCCAAATATCAGGTGTTTATCGGGGATGAGCAGATTGCGGAAATTATCAAAGAAATCAGCTTTTTTAAATCCTATTATACCGTGGAAGGTTTAGGGTGGGAGGTAGAAGGCAGTTTTTGGGATCATGACTACGAGATAACAAGAAATGGATGCCCGATTGTCAGACTTCATAAAGAGTGGATGACATGGGGAGACTGCTATGAGTTGGATATTGCAGACTCAGCAGATGAGATTGTGGCGCTTGCTGTGGTGGTAACCATAGATTGCATTGCTGAGGCATCCAACAACTGAAAGTGAGGGGTTTTGTGGAGTGGTGTAATGATGAGGCGGAACTGTATTATGTTGAAAAAGGAAACGGAATTCCGTTAATTTTGCTCCACGGTAATGGCGGGAACAGTACGTATTTTGAAAAACAGCTTGAATATTTTTCAAAAGAATACCGAGTAATTGCGGTGGATACCCGGGGGCATGGGCAATCACCGAGAGGGCGGGCGCCTTTTACCATTCGGCAGTTTGCGGAAGACCTGAAACTGTTTATGGACCGGATGGGGATAGAAAAAGCGCATCTGCTTGGATTTTCTGATGGCGGCAATGTTGCCCTGTGTTTTGCGTTGAAATATCCGGAGAGAATAGATAAATTGATTTTGAATGGTGCAAACCTCAACGCAAAAGGGGTAAAGAGATCGGTTCAATTGCCCATTGAGATTGGGTATTGCATTGCAAAAATGTTTGCAAACAAGAGTGCGGAAGCCGGTCGGCATGCAGAGATGCTGGGATTAATGGTGAATGAACCCAACATCAAAGAGAAACAGCTGAAACAAATGAAAGTTCCTACACTGGTGATAGTCGGCACGCGGGATATGATAAAGGAAAGTCATACACGGAAGATGTATGAAAATTTGCCCAATGCCAGGTTGGCCGTGATAGAAGGGGATCACTTTATTGCGAATAAACGGGCGGAGACGTTCAACAAAGAGGTGGAAGATTTTTTGCGGTAACGGGATGCCGCCCCGTATAACTGATGGAAATAAAAAGTTCTGCAGTACAAAAAGTATTGCAGAACTTTTTTGTGTGCAGTTATGTGTAATAGAAAATCAGATGGGAACACGGATCTCTACGCAGGTTCCCGATTCGTAAGATTCACAGATAGTAAGACCGTACGCTTCGCCAAAGTGCATGCGGATTCTGGCATCTACGTTCATCAGACCTTTACCGGTGCCTCGTTTGGAGGAAATATTACGGTTAGTGTTGAACTCATGGGCCATGCTGTAAGGAATTCCGATACCGTCATCTTCCACGCGGATGACAGCCGCATCGTTTTCGAAGCCTGCTGTAATATGAATATGGAGGATTTCGTTTTTGCCTCTTACAGCATGATTGATGGCATTTTCTACAATTGGCTGCAGTGTCATGCGGTTAAGTTTGATCAGCGTCATTTCGTCCGGAATATCAATTTCGGTCTGGATATTTTCCATAAGGCGTTCTTCAATGTTCAGATACATACGGAGATGGGTAATTTCATCGGAAAGATGGACGATATCGCTGCCTCGGCCGAGAGAAAAACGATAGAAGAGAACCAGGGAATTGACCAACTCACGGGAGGCATTGATGTTTTCCTTCTGAATGTACCAGTCGATGGCGGAAAGTGTGTTGTAGAGAAAATGCGGATTGATCTGTGCGTACATCATATCCAGTTCCAGACGGGTGTTGGTGAGATTGGATTGGTAAACTGTCTCGATAAGATATTTCAATTCCTGAGAGAGTTCATCCATGGCCATGCTAGCCCGACCAATCTCATCAAAGCCGGCAATGGGCATGTGTGTATCATAATCCCCGTTTTTCACCGATTCTATTTTATCGGTGAGAAGGTTAATGCGTTTGGTGAGGGCCCCGGAAATCAGGAAAACGATGAGGGTGAGCAGCAGCGCGGAGAAACCGAGCAGAATGTTAATGGTATTCCGTGTGGAGAGTGCTTCATCGAAGAAGGTGATGGGTTCAATGATTTTTACGATTTTCCAACCGAAATTGGTGGTGTCGTAGATGATGATATCATTATGGAAGGTGAGGGAACCGATGATGCCGCTGTTTCCCATTTCTGTGAGATGTGTTTCAATCAGACTGATGTTCTCATCGGAACCATTGATAACAAAGTGATTGCCGTAGGGATCAAACAGAAAAATCTCTTCTGAACTTTTTAGTTCAGCAATGGAGGAGAGTTCGGCTTTATCAATGGTAAGGTGCAGAACAGGGAAATTATAGGAATCGGACATTGTAAAATTGAGGATTCTGTAGTAATCAATACCGTGGTCGGAAAGGGTAATATAGCGTCCGGTGCCGTTTTCAAAAAGTATGTTGTAGATGCCGGATTCTGAAAAACTGCCTTTTTGCGGTTTTATGGTGCTGCCGTCGTTGGCAAGTGTGGGGTTATCGTTGTAGATGCAGATATCTTTGAAGTTGGGATTAAGTTGAACATAATTGGTTTTCAGGGTGTCGAAATGCCGGAGATAGACCATGGTCATTTCAAGATAGCCGGTGTAGTTGCTGTGCAGCATTTTGTCAAGCTCTTTATCACGGACGATGATGGTGGAAATGGTCTCGTAGAAATCCATACGGTAATCCAGATCACTGCGGTATTGAGAAAGAGAGCGGCGTTCCAATTCTACCAGATTGCGGAGCAGGAGCGGGTCGACGATCAGATAGTTGGAAAGCAGCGCAATCACGATGGGCAGAGCGGCACAGGCGAGGATGGAGGTGAGCAGTTTTTTGCGGATGGTTGAGTTGAGTGTCCAGCGAGTTATTGACTGGCGGATCTTTTGGGAAAGCCGGGTCAAAAAGGAAACATTTTTTATATGCGGTTTCATGGCAAACTCCTTTTAGCAGAAGGGGAGCGGTTAAGTTCCTTGCTGATAGTGGAAACGGTATTCACCGGGGGTACAGCCGGTTGTTTTTTTGAAAAGAAGATAGAAATGAGAGTTGTTGCTGAGACCAACTGCCTCGGGGATGTCGGCAATTTTCCTTGCAGGATCCTTCAATAGGTCGCAGGCTTTTTCAATGCGGTATTCTGTGAGATAGGAGGAGAAGCTTTTGCCGGTGATTTCTTTGAAGATTGTGCGCAGATAGTTTGGGGAAAAATATACCTGTGCGCTGATGTTGAGCAGATTCAGGTTGGGGTCGCTGTATTGATTATGAATAATGGAGAGGACCAAATCTATCTTTTTATGATTGCGGGATTTTTCGAGGGAGAAAATTTGCTGCTCCAGTTTAGTCAGCAGGTTAGTCAACCAGTCTGCGACATCTTTTACGGTGTTCAGAGAGAGCAGATCCTCTGTAGAGGTATCGATTTTGCCATTGGGCGTGGAGGGAATGTTTTCGGTTTGACGGAGCCGTTCCGCTTCGCTATAGGCCGAAAGACAAATTTTAAGCAGATGAGCGGCGGTGAATCCGGATTCTGAGGCACGGGCGAGCAGTTCAGAAAGCGTTTTTATGGAGAGCGCAGCATTTTTTTGCAGCACAGCAGCAAATAATTCCGGTTCCAGCTCCTTGTATCGGCGATAGAGGCTATCTATACTAAGAGAATCCGGTTCAAAATCAGTTTGGTTTTCGGTCAGCTCGTTGTAAAGACGGGGCCAACTGGTAACACCGTAGCCAATGCTGCTGCATTTCAGGTGGGGATGATATCCGGCAGCAGTAAGTTCTTTGAACAGCGTTGAGGAGACAACGGAGAGCATTTCCTGCATTTGTGTGTCGGAAAGGTTGCCGTCAATATTGAGAAGCAGAAGACATTCGCCGGAATCGGGCAGAATGTAGAAACAGCGAAAATATTGGGCAAGAAGGGGCTTGAAGATGCTGATAAGTTCCTCGCGTTTTTTGCTGCGTCCATGACGAAACAGAGTGCTGTGTCCGGGGTTGATCAGCATCAAGGAGAAAAAATCATCCTCCAGTTGGAGGCCAAAGGTGCTGGCCTTGCTCCAGAAGTCCATCTCATCCACATTGGGAGAGGTTATGGTTTCATACAGAAGGGACTCGCGGAGAACGGCTAAATTGCTGCTGAAAAGATTGTTGTAATTTTTCTCCTGGCGGCGGCGGTGTTCCTGCTCCGAAATTTCAGCAACGGCGCGGGAAAGAGCCTCGGTAAGTTCAAGCTCGTTGTAAGGCTTTAACAGATAGCCGCAGATGTTGAGTTCGATGGCCTGTCTGGCATACTGAAAATCACTGTAGGCAGAAAGCAGAATGATTTTAATATCCGGCATAGCGGCAGAGAGGGCGCGTGCCAGATCCAAGCCATCCATAACAGGCATTTTGATATCGGTGATCAGGATATCGGCGCGCTCATTCAAACAGAGATTGAAGGCCTCACGGCCGTTACTGGCTTCTCCCACAATTTCCATGCCGTACAGGCTCCAGTCCAGCATTCCCTTCAGTTTGCGCATTTCAAAAATCCTGTCGTCAGCCATAACGACTTTAAGCATTGACAAAACTCCAATCCATTCTGAATATAGTAAATGAGTATAAGGTATTTAGCTAATTTTATTTATATAAGTATAATGCTTTTATGATAAAAATACAAACCATTGCGGAAAGGATATTTAAAAAAAAGAGTTTTCGTTAAAATAAACAGTTGCATTGTGGCGTATGTATAGTTTGAAGGAGGAGACGACTGAAGGGAGGAACAGAAAATCTTTAAATATCAAAACATTTGTGATTTTTTTAATATTTACAAATATATTATTTGAATTTATAATAATTGTAACATAATTCTTTAATTAATGTGTGAATTATTTATTATTGCAAAAGGAGTGATGGGTGATGAAAGCAAAAAAGACGTTCTCGACTGTTCTCCAGGATGTATGGAAGCACAAGACGCTTTATTTTATGTTGATCCCCGGTATTATTTGGGCTGTTGTATTTTGCTATATTCCGATGTACGGTATTATCATAGCATTCAAAGATTATTCTCCCGGACTTGGTTTCTTTGGAAGTCCGTGGGCAGGCTTTAAACATTTTGAGGCGTTTTTCGGTAAAGACTTCCTGCGAATTATGAGAAACACCCTGCTGATCAGCGGCGGTACTCTTCTGGCCGGTTTCCCGGCACCGATTCTGTTTGCACTGCTGCTTACCAGTGTAAAGAATAAGGTAGTCCGCAAAGTGGGTCAGACCCTCTCCTATGTTCCGCACTTTGTTTCCTGGGTTGTTGTTTCGGCAATCTGCTTCATTCTCTTTGCTCCGGAAAGCGGAACCATCAACGCCATGCTCCGTAATATCGGCCTGATCGAAGGCAGCATCGGATTCCTTGAAAACGGACCGCTGTTTGACCTGATGCTGATCATAGCCAACGTGTGGAAATCCACCGGTTTCTCGGCTATCATCTACTTTGCAGCCATCGCAGGTGTCGATGCCGAACTCTATGAGGCAGCCACCATCGACGGTGCGAAATCGATGCAGCAGATCTGGTACATCACCATTCCTGCCATCCTTCCGACGGTTATCGTTATGCTGGTTCTCAACATCTCCGGTATCCTCAACGCAGGATTCGAACAGCAGATGGTTATGGCAAGCGACCTGGTTTGGAAATGGGCAGACGTTATTGATACTTATTCGTTCCGCTACGGTCTTTCCAAGCTGAGATATTCCTATGGTACCGCAATCGGTCTGTTCAAGTCCATTGTTGCTTTGATCCTCCTGATGGGATCCAATGCATTTATGAAAAAGGTCAGCGGCTATTCGCTGTATAAATAAGGAGGGGAAGAATTATGGCAATGGTAACCGGCAAGAAAAATTATTTTGTAATTGCACTGAAGTATTTCTTTGTAATTCTTCTCACCTTCGTGTTCATCTATCCCTTCTATCAGGTTCTGATCATCTCCCTGAACGACTCGGTAGACTTGGCGCGCGGTTATCCCACATGGTTCCCGAGAGTGTTGTCTTTCGCCAACTATGAGGCGGTGTTCAGAAGCTACCTGCTTCCCCGTGCTATCTTTCTGAGTGTTTCCAGAACTGTTCTTGCTACCGTTTTAGGTCTGTTGTGCAACGGTATGACCGCTTACGTTTTGACCAGAAGAGATTTGCGGGGTAAGACATTTTTTAACCAGCTGTTTATCATCACCATGTATTTTGGCGGCGGTTTGATCCCGACCTACATCCTGATCAATAACCTTGGTCTTATCAACAACTTCCTTGTTTTCATTCTTCCGGCAGCGATCAATGTTTATTACATGATCATCATCAAATCCTACTATGTAGGTCTTCCGGACAGTATTGAAGAAGCGGCAAGAATTGACGGCTGCGGCGATTTCGGTATCTTCATCAAGATTATTATCCCCATGTCCATTCCCGTATTCGCTGCCATCGGTGTTTACTATGCGGTTGGTCAGTGGAACTCCTGGTGGGATAACTACATCTATGCTAACAACAATGAACTGGTCACCCTGCAGCTGCTGCTCATGCGTATCATCAAGGATGCAGATACCATTGCAACTCTGGCAGAAAAGGGAGGCGGCAGTGTTATCGCCAACCCGACACAAGCCAACCCCATGGGTGTTCGTATGGCTACCACCATGGTTGCCACTGTGCCCATCCTTGTAACCTATCCGTTCTTCCAGAAATACTTTATCAGCGGCATCACCGTTGGTGCGGTTAAGGGATAACCGGATAACGAAACCATAAGGCAAAGACCGCGAGAGGAGAATGTCTCCTCCCTCGGATTGCGATAAAAAATTTAGGAGGAAAACACATGAAAAAGTTATTGGCAATGCTGCTTGCAGTTCTCATGATCGTGACACTGTTCGCAGGCTGCGCTGACGGAACTTCCGATCAGAGCAGTGAATCCAAGACTGAGTCTTCCAAGCCGGCTGAGGATAAGAAAGATGACGAAGCTGCTGAAGACGAAGAACCCGTTGAAGACAATCTCCCCGGACCGGCATATACCGGCTCTAAGGACCCCATCACCTTCAAGCTCCTCATGGGTCAGTGGACTACATGGGATGAGCCGATGACCGCAGATCCTCTTGGACAGTGGCTCATCGAGAAGACCGGCGTTACCATCGAAGCTGAGCTGATCACCGGTGAAGCAGAAGAGAAATATGCTCTCGTTCTCGCCACCAAGGATTATCCCGACTTCGCAGCATGGCCCGGCGATGCTATGGCTCTCCAGTATATTGCTGAAGGCGCTTTCGTAGCTTATGATGAGTATCTTGACAAACTTCCGAACGTTGTCAGCCGTTATGGCGACCTCATCGGTGGTCTGTATGACATCGATACCCAGCACCTCTATCGTATTTCCCAGTGGTCCATGGGTAACTCCTTCTCCCTCCAGCAGGGTCTCAACCTCCGCTCCGACGTTATGAAGGAAGCTTTCGGTGAGAACTCCCTTCTGGAAGCTGGTTGGCATACCCTTTCCGAGTATGAAGATGCTATGGTAAAGTGGAAGGAAGAGAACCCCACCAATGCTGATGGCGCTACCACCTATCCGTTCACCACAAAGGGTGTCGACTTCCTGGTAATCTTTAGTCAGCTTTGGGGTATTGCTCCCTTCTATGATACCGATGATGAAATCGGCGTAGGTTATTACTACACCCATCCCGATATGGAAGAGGTTCTTGCAACCCTCAACCGTTGGTACAACGAAGGCATCCTCGATCCGGAGTTTGCCATCAACAAGAAGGAGAACATGCAGAGCAAGCTCTCCACCGGTATCTCCATTGCCAGCGTTTACCATCATTCTGAGCTGACCGAAGTCAACAAGGCTCTCTCTGAGCAGGATCCCGACCTCTTTATCTACTCCCATCCGCAGATTCATGCCGACGGTTATGAGCCCCTCTATCAGAAGTACTCTCCCATCGGCTCCGGCGGTCTTGTAACCTTTACCACCTGCCAGGATCTTGATCGCGCTCTTGATTGGATCAACTACATGAATGATGCTGAAGTTATGTTCTATCTGTGCAACGGTCTCCCCGGCGAAGAAGGCTTCTGGAGCTACGATGACAACGGCATGGTCGTTCTCAATGAGGAAAACATCAAAGGTACTCCCGAACTGTGGGATCGTTTCCGTGCAGTAGGCGGCTACAAGTACATCTGGATGCTCTCCGAAGGTACTGATACCCGCTTCCCCGCATACGAAGGAGATTACTTTGCACCGATTCACGGTCAGATCAGCGAGATCAAGATCGAAGAGTATGGCCGTTACCACTTCTGGGATCCCGAAGTAGATAACCTCTACACCATGGATCAGTTCCAGGGAATCGAGCCCAGTCCCGACACCGAAGAAGGCATCATTAAGACCGAGATCGATGACGTTTGGACCTATGCTCTCCCCGAAATCATCATGGCTAAAGACGAAGCTACCGCAAGACAGCTCTTCCAGGATATGGTAGAAGAGATGGAAGACCTTGGTTTGTCTAAGTGGCTCTCCGTTGTTGCTCCTAAGTACGAAGTGAAGAAGGAAATCCTTGGTATTGAATAATACGGAAAGATTTCTTCGCTGTACATGAGTACAGTAACATGATTGAAATAAAGTTTTCTTGAGCGAGAAAGCTGACAGTTTGAGGCAGCGGCCGAAAGTATCATACTTTCGGCCGCTGCTTTTTGCCGCTCATCCCGGACGGGACAAAAGAAACAAACAGAAAAAAACAGGCTGCACTTGTGCAGCCTGTTTTTTATAAGGGGGTTAACCACGACAGCGTTTTAACGCCTGTTTTTCTTCGCCCAAATCTGTCGAAGGTAATGCCGATTACAGTGAAAAATCGGGGAGGACACAATCGGCAATGGAGATGTTGGTGCACTCCGAAATTTCAACGGCGGGGAAAGCCGTGGGTTCCAGATCGGAGAGCGGTCTGGGAGCAATGCGGGCAATCAGCTTTTCACGCCTTTCGGGATCCCAACTGTCAGAATAGATGGGTTTGTTCCAGGAAAGGTGGATGTTCCGCATGGTAACGTCGTTTACCCGCTTGAAATAGAAGTGGTTGGCGCGGTAGTGGCAATGGTTGGGGAAGGCATCCCCGCTGATGGAGGGCATTGCCTGAATTTTGGTTTTGGGGGTGACAACGAAATCGCAGTTGTAGAAACGGATGCCTGAGATGTCTCCCATTTTTTCTGCCTGGATCAAGGCGCAGCCGTTGCCGTCCACCGTCATATCGGAGAAGCGTATACGGGAGATCTGCCCGTTTTGGGTGGAGATAACCACAGCGTTGCTTTCACGGATCAGACGGGCGGTGATGTTGGTGGCACTGATATCGGTAATGGTTCCGTTGTGGGCGTTGATATTGAAGATGCCGTTGGCATCCCCGATGGTGCAGTTGGTGATGGATACACGGTGTACCTCGGAGGGAATGTCGATTTCTTTCATATAGGGATCCAGCCCCGTGAAGATGCGGAAGGGGTGGACAGAGGAATCAAAGTAACAATCGGAAACCATGATATCGGTGCAGGGACCGTGATGGTTGCCGTCCAGTGCTACACAGTCGTCTCCGCAGACAAAACGGCAGCCGGTAATAATGGCTTCGGTGCAGGAGGAGAGATGGATGCCATCGGTGTTGGGGCCGGCATATTCTCCGTGGAAGTTGAGATCACGGAAGGTGAGTTTATTGCAGCCAATGCCCCATACGGCATAGGCTGGGTAGCTGACAATGGACATGCCCTCAACGGAAATATTGTCACTGTCTTCCAGCATAATCATGGAGATTCGCCAGGGATTGGCTTTGTAATAATACCAGGCTTCTGCCTCCAGTGCGGGCTCAAACTGAGAAGCGGGATCGTTTCTGACTTCCCAGAAAGCACGGTCATCGGTGAGCAGCTGTCCGCCTTTGATAGAGACATTTTTGACCCCGCGGCAGCAGAGCAAGCCGCTGAGGATTGGACAATATTCCGAGCCATCGTCGTGGCGGTAGCGGCTGTCGATGCGTCCGATGGTGGGGGGATAGTCGGCGCGGTCGGTGCTGGCAAACAGTTCTGCACCGGCATCAAAGAGAAGGGTGATGTTGTCTTTTAAATTAAGAGCGCCGGTGTGATAGCGTCCTGTGGGAACAAAAACCGTGCCGCCGCCTGCCGCAGCAGCTGTGTCAATCGCTTTCTGGATAGCAGTCGTGTTGCTGGGGTTTTCTGCAGAAGCGCCGTAATCGAGAATGTTAAAATACATTGTGTTCATGTACAGACCTCCTCAATAAGTGGATTTATCCTTAAGTATAGGATAATTTATTTTACGGTATTTTACAAGGGTGAAAAATAACAAAAGGTTTGATATTTTATGGTGATTGTATTGAGAGGTGGTAAAGCCGACGGGCAATGGAGTGGAGAAGCTGTATATCTAAGGTAAAACGGTTAAAAATAGCAGGGTAATTACTTGAAAATGGTTGACGGAGGATGTTGTGGGAATATACAGATTTAACGGGTTTAATGTGAGAGCAAGCGCAGTGCTGAACAGCGCCATCAATCAGGCCGGCGGGATGGGACACTCCTGCGTGGGAAGTGAGCATTTACTTCTTGGGTTGATCAAAGAAGGGGGAGGGATGACGCATACTCTGCTCATGGAACAAGGGATAACGGAGGGGAGCATAAAATGCAAAATTGGAGAAACGCTGGGTGTAGGACTATCTGAACGGCTTAGTCCGCAGGATATGACAAAACGCTGCAGAAGAATTATGGAAGTGTCACTGATTGAAGCCCATCTGCTTGGGAAAATGATGGCGGGACCGGAACATCTGCTGCTTTCCATGCTGAAAAACTCAGAGTGCTGTGCGGTGAGAATCTTAAATTCCATGGGCTACAATACGGAAAATATCTTTAAAAAACTGACGTTATCCGTAGGAGCAGAACATACATCCGGCAGAAGTGAAGGAGGATACGGTATGCCCGCAGCCTATAAGGGGAGTGGAAAGACACCGATGTTGGAGCATTACGGAAGAGATATGACAGCAATGGCACGGAGTGGACGGCTGGACCCGGTGATTGGAAGAGAACATGAGATTGACCGTGTCATGCAGATATTATCCCGCCGCATGAAAAACAATCCCTGCCTTATTGGTGAGGCAGGTGTGGGAAAGACGGCTGTTGTAGAAGGACTGGCACAGAGAATTTCCCAGGGAGAGGTTCCGGAGGCACTGAGGGGAAAACGAATTATAGCGGCAGATATTTCCGGTATGGTGGCAGGTGCCAAATACCGCGGTGATTTTGAAGAACGGATCAGAGGATGCATCGAAGAAGCGGCGCGGTCGGAGAATATTATTTTGTTCATCGATGAGCTGCACAGCATTGTGGGAGCCGGTGCGGCAGAAGGTGCGGTGGATGCAGCCAGCATACTGAAGCCCATGCTCGCCAGAGGGGAACTCCGGGTGATCGGCGCGACAACAGTAGAGGAATATCGAAAGTATATTGAAAAAGATGCGGCTTTGGAGCGGCGATTTCAGAGCATCCGAGTGGAAGAACCCGATGAAGAAAAGGGGGTGGAGATGCTATGCGGACTGCGATGGAAATATGAAGCACACCACGGAATAAAAATCAGCGATGAAGCCATTCAGGCGGCGGTAAAGCTTTCTGTCAGGTATATGCCGGAGCGAAGACTTCCGGATAAAGCATTGGATCTCATCGATGAGGCCGCAGCAAAACTGAGATTTATGCAGGAACGGAAAAACAGCAGGAATTTGTTGGTGGAGCAGAAAAAACAACTGATGGAGGAGAAATCTTCCGCCATTATGAAACAGGATTTTGAACGGGCTGCCAGTATTCGGGACAGGGAACGGCGGATAGAAAATGAGTTGTCCGCGTTTAAAGGTGTGTTAAAAAAGGAAAATATTGCCGAATTGGTGGAGGAAACGGCTGGATTAAAACCGGGAACTCTGTGCGATGAAAAAAGTGAAGGAATGGGAGAGGTGCTTCTGGAAGAGCAGCTCTCCGGACGGGTAATCGGGCAGGAGAAAGCGGTCAAGGCGGTAGCCGATGCAATACGGCGGAGCAAAGCAGGGCTTTCCGAGAAAAACAGGCCTATTGCGGCATTTTTGTTTATGGGTGCCACGGGTGTTGGAAAAACAGAGATGGCAAAGGCAATGGCACAGTCTGTTTTTGGCAGTGAGCGGGCGCTGATCCGGCTGGATATGTCGGAGTATATGGAGAAGCATGCCGTGTCACAATTAATTGGTGCCCCTCCCGGATATGTGGGATTCGAGGAAGGAGGCAAGCTGACCGAGGCAGTGCGGCGGCGGCCTTCCTCAGTCGTGCTGTTTGATGAAATAGAAAAGGCGCACCCGGATATTGCATCAATTTTGCTGCCAATACTGGAAGAAGGGGAGCTTACCGATTCTCACGGCAAGACAGTATCTTTCAAAAATTGTGTTATCGTGCTTACTTCCAACATTGGGGCTGATTTGACGGGAGAGATTCTGGGATTTGGAGAAGAAAATGAGGAAGAAAAAGCCGAAAAAGCGGCGATGAAGCAACTGAGAAAACAAATGGCTCCGGAATTGATAAACAGATTGGATGAGGTGATTATCTTTTCCAGACTGGAGCTTCCTCAGCTCAGGCAGATTGCAGAGAAGATGCTGCGGGAACTCTCGGAACGGCTTGAGGAAAAAGGTTTTTCGGTGGTGTTGGGAAAAGAAATTGCGATAAGGCTGGCGGCAGAGGCAGGGAAAGAGAAATATGGTGCCCGAAAAGTGAAACGGCTGATAAAAAAAGAGGTGGAAGATCCCATTGCCGGAGCAATTCTTTCTGGCAGACTCGCCAAAGGAGAGCATGTTGCTTTTGAAAAACTGGTGGGAGAGGTTGTCCCGGGATAAAGAGAAACAGAAGCTTTCGGAAATTAGGAATGACGGTTTCCGAAGGCTTCTGTTTATAAAAATGGGGTTGACAAATTGGTTTACAAGTTGTAGAATATAAATGGTCTACAAAATGTAGAATGGAGGCGGAAGCATGAGTGAATATCAAATGGGGACGATCGAATCGCGTTTTGCGGATATTATATGGGAAAACGAGCCGATTTCCTCCACAGAACTGGCAAAACGCAGTGAACAGCTATTAGAATGGAAAAAATCCACTACATATACTGTATTGAGAAGACTTTGCGATAAGGGGATTTTTGAAAACAACAAAGGAACGGTGAGTTCGCTGATTTCCCGTGAAGAGTTTTATTCGCTGCAAAGTGAACGTTTTGTGGAAGAGACTTTTCAAGGATCGCTGCCCGCATTTATTGCCGCATTCAGCAAACGCAAGGCGCTCTCGGCAGAAGATGTGGCGCAGCTGAGAAAGATGATTGAAGACTATGAGGAGTGATAACAATGATGAAATTGTTTTTGAACTTCTTTAATATGAGCATTACGGCAAGCTGGCTTGTGCTGGCGATCATATTGATACGGTTGTTGTTGAAAAAGGCACCGAAGGTTTTCCACTGTGGATTATGGGCATTGGTGGCGGTTCGTTTGATATGTCCGTTTTCGGTGCCGAGCTTTTTCAGCATGATTCCAAGTAGGGAGACAATACCACAGGAAGTGATTGAAAGGGAACAGTCGGTTATAGACAGTGGATTCCATACTGTTAACAGTGTGGTGAATCCCGGTCTCTCCCAGATGGAGGGAACCGCTGGGGCGGAAAATTTGCTGTCAAAGGGCATTGAAATTGGAACAGCAGTATGGGCAGCGGGGGCGGTGCTCATGTTGGGATATGCGGTGGTAAGCTATATCATTCTGCGCAGAAAAACAAAGATAAGTGTAAAAGATGAGGCAGGAATCTGGTTGTGTGATCAGATTTCGGATCCGTTTATTCTTGGCATTTTCCGTCCGCAGATATTTATGCCGAGTTCTGTCGGTTCCGAAGACAAAGCATATGTGGTTGCCCACGAGAAAGCACACATAAAAAGAGGGGATCACATCTGGAAGCCGATTGGTTTTCTGCTGTTGAGTATATACTGGTTTAATCCGGTTTTATGGGTGGCTTATATTCTGCTTTGCCGGGATATAGAAATGGCCTGTGATGAAAAGGTGATAAAAGCGCTGGGGGAGAACAGAAAAAAAGAATACTCCACAGCATTGGTCAACTGCAGCACAACGGGAATGAGCGTGACAGCCTGTCCGGTAGCTTTCGGGGAAGTGGGAGTAAAAAGTCGGGTAAAAGCTGTGCTGAACTACAGAAAGCCGGCTTTGTGGGTCCTTATTGCTGCGGTTATTGCCGGCAGCGCTGCTGTGCTCTTTTTTATGACGGATCCCTTTCAATATGTTTCAGATGTGGTAAAACCGGGCTCGATTTGGAAAGCCACCAACTGTGAAGCTGAATTTTATGTGGATGAAGACTATGGAATAGAAGGAAAAATCGTTGTTGAAAACGGGATAGTACCGATTTGTATTATGTATCGGGAGAGATATGCCGAAATATACGATTGTCCTGCCGCATTGGTTCAGCAGAAAGATATGGAGCCTGTAATAACTGGAGGACTGCGTATCCGAGGGGATAAACTGCATTTTATTTTATATGAAGATGGGCTGGGACTTGGTGTGAAGCGTCTGATTTTTGAGAGGACAGAGAGAGGTGAATTAGTGGGAGACAGCATAGATCAACCGGCAGAGATTATTGATTGGCGTAATGCCACCGTGTTAGTGTGTGAAGAATCTCCTGATTTTAAGAATCCCACCATCCTTCTTTCTCCTTACGGCAACCATTTTCAGTTTAATTGGTCTATGCTGAGCAGCTATATTGCGATGGGAACTTATGAGGTGACAGAGGATGAGCTGATTCTTACCACCGATGATGAGTTGCAGAATGTCTATGTTTTTGAGAAAACTTTTGCCGGATATCGCTTTGTGGAAGAAAAATCTTCAAGGATCCCGCGTTATAAATATTCTCAAGGAGGGGAAGCGGAGTCTCCCGTGCCGGATGGAGCCTTATTTAAAGGTATCATTCCGATAGAAGACAGAGAGATTCTGCAGGAGGGTTATTTCATAGAAATGCACAGTATCATTGCAGATATTGACGGAGACGGTAGGGATGAGTATTGCAGTCTTTTGCCGGGACCAACTTCCGGTTTGTTTTCGTTTTGTTTTTCTGCAACGGAGGTCGGTGCAGAGGAACGGGAATATTTTAATACATTTACAACGAGTTACCTCGAGCTTTCTTTTGTGATGGATGAAAACGGTACCGTTCAGCTTCGGGGAGAGAGTCCGCTGGATCATGGGGTAAGATTCTTTGCTGTCAGTGTGCAGGATGGAAATATCGTTCTGAAGGATGAAGAAGGCAAAATGGCATATTGGGGAGAACAAGGAGTAAATGCCCCGTGGGCAGTGACAGAATAGAAAAGAGCCGGCTGTATCTGAAAATACGGTCGGCTCTTTTTGCAAACATATGTTATAGGTGTTATGACAAAATCTCAGAGAGGAAAACTTCCCTGCCGCCTTCTTCCCGGCTGCGAAGTCCGGCAATGACCAGCTTCATCAGCTCAACGGTTTCCTCAAAGGGGAAGGGTTCTTTGCCGGTACGGAGATATTCCACAAAGAGGTCCAACTGCTTTTTGAAAGAAAAGTAAGAATCGGTAGCCTGCAGGTATTTGGAGCCGTCGCTGCCGACAACCAGCATCCCTGCAGCGGCCTGGCCAACTCCCTGAATGATGTTGACATGGCAGCCGCTTTCGTGTTTGAGATGGATGATGGTGCGTTCTACGGTGCCGGTGTTGCGGGCTGAAATGAACCCTCTTCCCAACAGCGGATACATTCCTTCAAGTGCATGAATGCCGTAGGTTTCATACCACTTAGGCATGGTGGCGCAGATGTACATCAGTTTGCCGAGTTCATAGTTATCGGTATAATAGGGAAGATATTCTTTGTTATAGCGCATGGAAGAGGAGGAGATAAAGTGAGCTCCTTCCTCGCGCCAGCGGAGAAATGTGCGGAGATCCTCTTCCGTGTTGACCAGCGGTTTGTCTACAAACATGGGGATCCCTGCTTCTACAAAGGGGCGGCAGCGTTCCACGTGCTCATTACCGTTATCTGTGGCCACGATGACGGCATCCACTTTGCCGATCATCTCTTCCGGAGTGTCCAGAACTTCAGAAATAAGGGAGGCTTTGGCGATCCGTTCTGCCTCATCCCGTTCAGCATAGCCGGTACAGCAGATACAGGTGATTTTGGCGCCGGAAATACCAAGGGTGTGAGGTGGCTGTTTACCCAGATAGACAGGAATTACAGGAAATGGACAGTCAGCCATAGCCTTTTTATCGTAGCCGTTGAACATGGCACTCCAGGAATAGGGATGTCCGTTGCCCTCGGTCATGCCAAGAATACCTATTTTAAGCTCTTTATCACCTAATGGAAACATTGTGTGTCCTCCTTATTATTGTTTGGGTCTGGAGAGAACCTTCATAATTTCGGGAATATCCACATCAGAAAAATCAGCCTTCAGGCGGGAAAGTGTGTCGCTGTTGAGAGGAGGGGTGTCAAAACAGGCAATGTTATTCAAAACCTGTTCGGAAGTATCGGCACCCAATACAAGGCTGGAAATGCCGCCGCAATCACGCATAAAGGCAATAGCCAACTGGGCAACGGTCAAGCCTTCCCTGTGTGCGATCTCCTGCAGCAAGCGGATCTTCGGAACTGCGTGTTCCACAAGAATAGGATCCTCAACGGTATCGGGATTCAGGAAAAAGAGGCCCTGCAAAAAAACGCTGCGGACAAACACGGTATAGTTGCGTGAAGAGAGTTTTTCAAGGGTATGGTTGGCGATCAGCCGTTGGTCAAAAATGCTCATGGGCAGTTGGGTGACAGAGTAGATGTCGTATTTCAGCATCTCTTCAACCTCTGCCGCAGTATAAACAGAGACACCAACCTGATCGGTATATCCATGGTTCAAAACAGAACGCATGGCATGTTCTGCAGCGGCACCGTGGAGAGCGATATCTCCTGCGCTGTGAAGCATGACGGTGTTGACTTTGGAAAGTCCAAGATTTTGAAGAGAGGTTTCGATGGAATTCAACGCAAACTTTTCCAACTCTACAGGGGTATCTCCCTGTAGTTTGGGAATTTTCGTGGCGATAAAGGGAGGGTCGCCCTTCCAAGTTTTTAAAAAGCGCCCGATCACTTCCTCCGAATCGCCGTACCCTCTGGCAGTATCCAGAGAGGTAACGCCGTTTTCAAGGGCAGCGCGTAAAATGGCAAAGCTTTTTGTCTCATCCGGCTTTCCGTCATGGTTGGCAATACCGTAGTTCATGCCAAGCTGGACGGTGCCGAGCGTCAGTCCGGAAAGTTTCTTGCCGTCCAGATCAATGTATTTCATCATGATTTATTTTACCTCAGCAATGGTGCGTCCGCTGACTTTTTGAGCAATATTTCTGTAGTAATCGCAAAGGGCGATGACATCGGCGCCGGTGTTGATAAAGGTGTATCCCATCTCCACCAGTGCATCGAAGTTTCCGGGACCGCCGACTGTGCCGGCAAATTTGCCGTACTTACGGGCGGTTTTAGCTACCAGACGGCGAACACGGTCGATCTCAGGATCTTTTCCGCTGGGGTCACCGATACCCTGACTGAAATCGGCAGGACCGAAGAAGATCATATCAATGCCGGGAAGTGCGCAGATCTCTTCCAGCTCGGCAACCGGCTCCGGATCTTCGATCTGAACAACGGTGAAGCGCTCTTCGTTGGCTTCTTTGATGTAGTCGAGGGGATCGACGAGACAGTATTTTCCATCGGCGTTTCCTCCATCAATAGGACGGCGGCCGATGGGGTGAAATTTGGTGTAGTAGACGATCTGTTTTGCTTCTTCCAGACTCATCAGATGGGGAACCATAATGCCGGTGGAGTCTCCTTCAAGAGGACGGATGAAGTCACTGTAGCAGCCCTTGGATACACGGGTCAGGACATCCACATCGTAGATTTTAGCGGCACGGACGGTATCTTCGACAGAGGTCATGTTGTTGGGTACGTGCTCAAGGTCGATCCAAATACAGTCAAATCCGCTCATGGCAGCAATTTCGACGTTTCTGGGATCGGAGAGATTTAGTTTAATGCTGGTGGCTACCTGTCCGTTTCTCATTTGACGCAGTACGCGGCTCTTTCTCATATGCATAGTTGAAATCTCCTTTTTTATTTGGCGGAATATCCGCCGTCAATCGGTATAATTGCTCCGGTGGTATAGAGAGAGGCATCTGAGGCAAGGTAGACGATTATGCCTTTGATATCCTCATCGTTGGCCATTCTGCGAAGAAAAGTGGCTTTGGCATATTGCTCCAGAAAGGGTTCCGGCTGGTTGTTGAACAGTCCGCCCAAAGAAAGACAGTTGCAGCGGACGCCGCTGGGACCGTAGCGGGAGGCGATAAAGCGGGTCAGGTTGTGCATGCCGCCCTTGTGGAAGAAGTAGTCGGCAGCACC
>SVMZ01000024.1 GCA_015067185.1 Oscillospiraceae bacterium
ACATACCATCGGGCGAAAAGACAAGCCGTTCCGGTGCAAAAGCTTCTGCCATCTCTTTTCTCAGTGTCTCATCTTCTATGCCCGTTATATCCATAATCTTCTCTATCGCTTCTTCCGGTGTACAGGCCAGCAGTGCTGTGTTTTCTATCAGTTCTCCGGTTTCTCTGTCAAATGCCGTTCCAATTCTTCGTTCGGTTCCCTTTTGCTGATCTATCGGTTCCCATACAATGGTTTCAAAATACAAAACCCGCTCATTTGCCGCCGAAAGCCATGTCTCCTGACCGACACTGTAAGGTTTAAAATATGCCGGCTCCTCTTCTGCAAGGTAGCTGTTATATGCCATTTCCAGAATTTTTTCTTTATTAAACAGCAGCCCCTGCGCTTCGTAATACTGCAATATCTTCTCTTTCACCTCAACGGCCAGATTCTCAAACTGTTCCACTCCGGCGACGATCACGTACTCCGGGCCAGTAGAAGTTCTGTCGTATATCAGCGGTGTTCCATCCGGTAAAACATAGCTGTCATAGGTGTGATATCGCCAAACTTCCGTGACCGTTCCATCCGACAGTGTTTCCGTCTCTCCGGTAAAAAATCCGCTTATATTGATTGATCTGGCTTCATAGGCTTTAATTTTTTCTCCATCCCCTGTAATTAACGTTTTTCTGTAGGGTTTATATTCCACCGATACCTCTGCATCTGTCAGCTCACCCTCCCAAAAACGGTCAGCCACCGTTCCATCTGCAAAGGAAAATGCATAGGTCTCATCGGTAACAAGAATTCCTGTCTTTTTGCCTTCCTCTGTCTCTATCACAAAGGACGAGATTTTCCCGCCGTCGTCAGTTACAACCTCAACAACACTGCCGTTTTGCGAATACCATTCGCTGAAATGTTCTACAGAGACAGCAAACAGCGCGAGCAAAATTGCAGCTGCCAATATAACCGATACCCCAGCGGTAATTATTTTCTTTCTTCGCAGTTTCTTTTTGAGCTTGACCAACGGAGTAGGATCGCTTTTCTCTTCCGCAATCTCGTCAATCATTGCAGGTGCTTTCAGGCTTTCGCATATCTCCCTACATTCTGTACAGTCTTTCAGATGCTCCTCCACAAAGCAGGCGGTATCTTCACTTACCATCTTTTCAATATAAAGCGGCAAAAGATCTTTGACAATACTGCATTCATTTTTCATCAGCGCTTCCCTCCATTCTTTCTCTTATCATCTTTCGGGCCCGGTGATAGGTGACACAAGCCCAATTTTCGGATTTTCCAAACATCTGTCCAATCTGCTTAAAGCTGAGTTCAGCAAAAACCCGCCACATAAATACTTCTTTATACGGTTCCGATAGCAGATGAAGCCACTCCCTGATCCTTGCTGCCTCATCCTTCCGCACTGCCAGTTCTTCCATGTTTTCTGCTGTTTCCGGAATTCCAGCGGCTTCAATCTCTTCTATACTTTCCGTTCTTTTTGCTTTCTTCCAATGCGAGTAATAGCAATTTTTCGCTATTTGACACAGCCAAACTCTTATCTCACAATCCCCGCGGAATTTTTTCAGAGATTTCATTGCTTTAAAAAATGTTTCACTGGTAATCTCTTCTGCAATATGTTCATCTCCGGAAAGCCGCCTGATATAGAGAAAAACATCGTTAAAATATCTTTGGTATATCTCTTCGAACTCTGTCACACTATCCCTCCTTCCATCTATAAGACTTGGCAAACGCAAAAACCTTACAGTTTTTATAAAAAAATTTGCAGCAATATCAAATCAGGCGGCATAGCTTTTTACTATGCCGCCTGTGTTGCTTTTGAGTATAAATATGATCAGAGGGAGATGGTGTTTGCTATTTCGTAGAGCTTATCATCAAATACCTTCGGCATATTGAGAGCTTCAAGGATATCGAGATCGCTGATCTTGCCATCCTTCATGACAACAACACGGTTGCCAATGCCCTGAGAGAGCAGCTCAACAGCATGATATCCCATCTCACTTGCTACGACGCGGTCACGAAGTGTGGGAGCACCGCCGCGCTGTACATGTCCGAGAACGTTGGCTCTGGTGACAACGCCGGTCTTTTCTTCGATCTCATGAGCAAGATCCTGTGCAAAGCGATAGATCTTTTCTTCACGGCCCTTCTTCTCGGCAATGCCTTCTGCTACCATAACAATGTAGTGATGCTTGCCGGTCTTCTTGACCTCGTTGATTCTGTCAATAACATCCTTCTGGATATCATATTCTTTTTCGGGGATAATGATGGCGGTTGCACCGCAGGCAATACCGGTATGGAGAGCAATGTAACCGGCGCCGGCACCCATAACAACAACAACAGAGCAGCGGTCATGAGATTCGCAGGTATCGCGGATTCTATCTACCATCTCTACAACGGTGTTCATAGCGGTATCAAAACCAATGGTATATTCTGTGCAGGTGATATCGTTATCAATGGTCCCGGGGATACCTACACAGGGAATGCCTCTTACGGAGAGATCGCGTGCGCCGCGGAAAGAGCCGTCGCCGCCGACAACAACCAGACCTTCAATACCAAGCTCTTTGCAGAAAGAAATACCCTTCTGGATTCCCTCTTCCTCTTTAAACTCGAGGCAACGGTCGGTATAGAGAGCCGTACCGCCGCGGTTGATGATATCGGAAACACTGCGGAGATTCATTTCTACAGCATCACGCTCAATCAAGCCCTTATAGCCCTTGCGGATACCGAAAACCTTCAAGCCCTTGTTCAGAGCAGCTCTTGTAACAGCACGGACTGCTGCATTCATGCCGGGAGCGTCGCCGCCGCTTGTAAGAATACCAATTGCTTTTACTTGTTTATCCATTCTCTATTCCTCCAACTTCTGCGGCTTTGAACGAGCTTGCACTCTTGAACACCGCTCTACGATATTGATATTTTATAACATATCAAATTACATTATAATGCTTTTTTCAACAATAGACAATTAACTTTACGTCTCATTTCATGGATTTTAGTTGTGTAATCATCATCATAATGAAAACTACTCTACAACTGCCACATTTTTCTCGCCCAATTGATGTTTCAATTCCCTGATCAATACATCATTGGGCTGTACCCATAGCTTTTGCGGGGCAAGCACCAGTTTTGCCGTATCCACAAAATAGATATACAGGGGGGTATCGCCTTCAAATACAGACAGCAGGCTGGATACTCTTGCAAATATTCTTCCTTCCTGCGAGGGCACTTTGACATAAAGTCCCGGTCTGCTGCTCTTTTTAGGCTGCCCAGTATTGTTTTTCTCCGGGCTCTCCGCTTGCTGAGGAGCCGCATTGCTTACAGGCTCATTCTGTCGGTTGTATTGCCCATACTGCCGTCTGCTGCGGGTATATCGACCCTCCTCCGTCTTGACAAAGCTCTCCGGTGAATCAATGATATCATCCGCCAGACACATCTTCTCACAGAGCAGCTTCGGATCTTCATCTTCGCGGGATGAAATTCTGCCGTAAACTGCGACCACGTTTCCCACCACAAAAGCCTGTCGGCTTTCTTCGTAAACCTTCGGGAACAGCAGTGCTTCCATGGCTCCTGTCATATCCTCTATCGTGGCAAAAGCCATCATTTCTCCGCTCTTGGTGACTTTGGTGGACTTATTCTGAATGACGGCCACAAACCGCGCTTCTTCATTCACTGCGGAACTGTGCTCTGTCATCATCCCCCCCTCTTCCAAACCGCTGTCAGGCAGATATCGGGAGATATCCACAGCACCGATGGCCTTGGCGAAATTATTGTATTTCTCCAGAGGGTGACCGGATATATAGAGTCCTGTCATCTCCTTTTCCATCCTGAGCAGCTCATCCATCGGGAACTCATCTCTCGCCGGGAAGGTATAGCTGTCAATGCTGCCTCCGCTTTCAAAAAATCCAAACAGATTATTCTGTCCCTCGGCATTTCCGCGGCGCTCCGCATCAATGGAGCTTGCCAGTGCTTCCCAGCCATACAGCATTTGGGCACGGTTTGCCCCCAGACCATCCAACGCACCGCTCTTGATTAGAGCTTCGGCATTTCTTCGGTTCATTTCTTTGCCGTACATTCTTTCGCAAAACTCGGGAACACTGGTAAATTCGCCGTTCTCCCTCTCTTCCAGCAGATTTTTTATAAATCCGCGTCCCAGGTTCCGCACCGCCAGCAAGCCGAAACGAATCCCCTCACCGTCGGCAGTAAACCCATCATAGCTTTTGTTGATATTGGGCGGCAGCACTTCAATTCCATTTTTGCGGCATTCGGCGATGTACTCTGTAGTCTTGGTGCTGCTATCCATAACGCTGGTGAGCAACGCCGCCATATATTCGCGGAAGTAATGTGCTTTGAGATAGGCTGTCTGATAAGCCACCACCGCATAGGCTGCGGCATGAGATTTATTGAATGCGTAGTCTGCAAAGGCGCTCATCTCATCAAACAGCTGGTTTGCCACCTCTTCCGAGACGCCGTTGGCAATGGCGCCCACACAGGCAACGGTTCCATCCTCGTTCTTTGCACCGTGGATGAAAGCCACCCGCTCTTTCTGCATGATATCGTGTTTCTTTTTACCCATGGCACGGCGCACCAGATCCGCTCTGCCGTAAGAAAATCCAGCCAGTGCCTGACACACCTGCATAACCTGTTCCTGATAGATCATACAGCCATAGGTAACATTGAGGATCGGTTCCAGCAGAGGATGTTTATAGGTGATTCTGCCGGGATCGTGACGGTTAGCAATATAGGTATCAATGGAAGCCATCGGTCCCGGACGATAAAGCGAGATAACTGCAATCAGATCTTCGATCGAATCCGGCTTCAGCCCGGAGAGTACGTTTCTCATGCCTGTCGATTCAAACTGAAACACGCCCTGCCCCAAACCGGCCGACAGCATATCGAACACCTGGGCATCATCATAGGGAATAGTATCAATAGAAAAATCCGGTTTAATCCGGCGGATCATCTTTTCCGCATCGCTGATAACAGTAAGCGTCCGCAAACCTAAAAAGTCCATCTTCAGCAGTCCCAGTTCTTCTATGGTGGTCATTGGGAACTGGGTAACAATGGCCTCATCGTTTTTCTGGATGGGAACATAGCTTTCCACAGGATCACGGGTGATCACAACGCCCGCTGCATGGGTAGAGGCATTGCGCGGCATTCCCTCCAGCTTCTGTGACATATCGATCAGCTCTTTGATCTTGGGATCACTCTCATAGGCCAAACGCATCTCAGAAGACACTTTCAACGCCTTTTCCAATGTCATTTTCAGTTCCATCGGAACCATCTTCGCAACCCTGTCCACCGTCTGATAGGGGATGGCCAATGCCCTTCCCACATCACGGATGGCTGCACGGGCGGCTAGGGTACCGAAGGTGATAATCTGCGCCACATGGTCGGAACCATAGCGGCGGTTAACGTATTCAATAACCTCCTGGCGCCGCTCGTAGCAGAAATCGATATCAAAGTCCGGCATGCTGACACGCTCCGGGTTGAGGAAGCGCTCAAACAGCAGACTGTATTTAATGGGATCAATACCGGTTATGCCAATGCAATAAGCGGCAATACTGCCTGCACCGGAACCACGTCCCGGTCCCACGGGTATCCCGTTTTTCTTTGCATAATTGATAAAATCGTAGACGATCAAATAGTAGTCCACATATCCCATCTTTGCAATAATATCCAACTCATACCGGAGACGATCCCGTACCTGTTGGGAAGGATTTTCTCCATACCGTCGAATCATTCCTTCAAAACAGAGGCGTTCAAAATAGTCACGGTTGTTCTCCCCCTCCAAAGCATCCTCCGCCTTGAAGTAGGGCAGCTTGATCACACCGAACTCAAATTCCACATTACAACGTTCGGCAATTCGTCTTGTTATATCAATGGATTCCGGATAGGCCGAAAGTGCCTCCCGCATCTCTTCCTCGCTCTTGACATAAAATTCTTCGGTTTCAAATTCCATGTCGCTGTCATCCTCAACCGTATGGTTGGTCTGGATGCAGACAAGAATATGCTGCGCGCGGCTGTCTTCTTTTTTGGTGTAGTGACAGTCGTTGGTGGCAACCAGGGGAATTCCCGTTTCACGGGATATTTTCGCAATCAGCGGAAGGATCCTCTGCTGCTCCTCAATGCCGTGGTTCTGTATTTCAAGGAAGAAATTATTCTCACCGAATATCTCACGGTATTCCAGCGCTGCTGCCTTGGCTCCTTCGTAGTCGGAATCCTGCAGCTTTCTTGCCACCTCACCGGAAAGACAGGCAGACATGGCAATAAGGCCTTTACTGTATTTCCGCAGCATCTCTTTATCTACGCGCGGCTTGGAATAGAACCCTTCGGTGAAACCAAGCGATACCAGCTTGATCAGGTTCTGGTATCCTTCATTATTTTCGCACAGAAGCACAAGGTGCCAGCTTCCGTCCAGACGATGCACCTTGTCAAATCTTGTGCGGGTAGCCACATATACTTCGCATCCGATGATCGGCTTGATGCCGGCTTTTTTTGCCTGCTTGTAAAAATCGATGACACCAAACATGACACCGTGATCCGTAATGGCAACGCTGTCCTGCCCGATCTCTTTCACGTGATCAAAAAGATTTTTGATGCGGCAGGCACCATCCAGCAAGCTGTATTCTGTATGAAGATGAAGATGTGTAAAACTCATAGCTATTTTCCCAAATCACAAATTTTTAACAAAGCAGATCACCCGTTCCGTCTCCTCGTATCCGCAGCTTTTATGGAACTTTTCGGAGCCGGTGTTCTCTGCCAGACAATCGGATGCCATCTGCCTGCACCCGTGCTCTGCTGCAAATTTTTCACAGCATTCCGCAAGCTTTCGCGCAATTCCCTCCTCGCGGCAGGGCTCTTCCACAAATATTCCTTCCAGAAAACCTACGGGAGAAGTTTCGGTTCCGTTGACATATTCATACCGTATGCTCATCTCCGCAAATCCGATTGCTTTCTCTCCGGCTTTGCATAAAAAGCAGCATGCATCTTCTGCTTCAAACCTCTCTTTTCTCTGCGCAAATTCCTTATCCAATTCTTCCGCTGCTGCGCTGTATACCTTTGCGGCCAGTTCTGCCACGGTTCTCCGCACGGAATCCGCGGTCATATCGGCCTTGATTATATTATACTTCATTTGTTTCCTCCAACGGTTCACAGCACCTTATCAAAAACAATAAAGCTGTGGCAGCCGCCAACCTCTTCTATGATTCGTTCTCTTTCCTTCTCATTCAACCGGTTGTATTCATCCATAGAATTTATTTTTAAAACATACGTCGGCTTTTCCTCAATGATAACTTTGAACTCGATGGGCCTATATCCGTTTTTCATATAATATTTTTCTACATATCCCCCTGCGGAACCGACAGAAGCCCTGCAAAACCCCAGTTCTTTCACGCCTTTTTCAAAAAAAGCAAGCAGCTTGCTTCCCCTTCCGCACTTATTATGGGGTTCGATCAGCGCAATTCCATCCAGGGTAAAGGAGTCATCATCCGTTGCCTGCTCACTGCGCGGCCAGCCATAGCAAACGCCCACCATTAAACCGTCGATAAAATATCCTCCGTAGACTTCCGGATACTTCTCATACATGCGCGCTATAAAATCATCGTCTCCGAAGAGATACTCATGTATAATTTCAAGGAAACTATCGTAATCTGCCTTTTCTATTCCTCTGCAGTATTCCATCTCCACAGCCCCTTTTATCGTCCGCTTTCATTTTTAACTATACTTCTCTATTATAAATAATATCATATTTCAGCGTCATTATCAATACACGCAAATTACAAAAGATTTTTTTGTTTTGGGTGCAACAACCTTATCCTACAGAAGATAAAAAGCGTTTTTTTCTTGCCATAAGCCTGTAAAAATGATATAATGATATAAATATGTATTTCTTTATCTTCCGGACACTTTATAGCTCTTTCTAACATATATCTTCCCGCAGAAAGGAGTGCGCAGCGGTTCTTCCGGAACTGCGCAAAAACAGCTTATGTCAATCAATTTCGCCTGTCAGGTCTTTGACGAAGCCGCGATGAAACAGCGTCTCTCTCCCTCCGTTTTTGAGAGTCTGCAGAACACCCAAAAGCTTGGCAACCCGCTCGATCCCAATCTTGCTGAGGCTGTCGCCTCCGCCATGAAAAACTGGGCCATTGAAATGGGCGCCACCCACTATACACACTGGTTCCAACCCCTCACCAATATCACAGCCGGAAAGCACGAGGCCTTCCTCAACCGCTCCCGCAACGGTGAAATTATTATGGAATTCTCCGGCAAAGCACTGATCAAAGGTGAACCGGATGCCTCCAGTTTCCCCACCGGCGGTCTTCGCGCTACCTTTGAGGCGAGAGGCTACACCGCATGGGATCCCACCTCTCCTGCCTTTGTCCGTGACGGAACCCTGTATATTCCCACCGCTTTCTGCTCCTATAACGGTGAAGCACTGGATGCCAAAACGCCGCTTCTGCGTTCTATTCAGTCTCTTTCGGAGCAGACCATGAAGATCCTGCATCTGCTTGGCAACACCACCTCCAAAAGTGTTCTCTCCATGGTCGGTCTTGAGCAGGAATATTTCCTTGTTGACCGTGAAGCATATGAAAAACGCCTTGACCTGAAGATCTGCGGCCGCACACTGTTCGGTGCCAAACCGCCAAAGGGTCAGGAGCTGGATGACCATTACTGTGGACGTATCCGCCTGCGTGTTGCAGATTTCATGCGCGACCTGGATGAGCGCCTCTGGGCTCTCGGTGTCATCAGTAAGGTCAAACATAACGAGGTTGCTCCTGCACAGCACGAGCTGGCCCCTGTCTTCTCCTCTGCCAACATTGCCTGCGATCACAACCAGCTTACCATGGAAGTCATGCGTCAGGTGGCCAAGGAACATGGTCTCGCCTGCCTGCTCCATGAAAAGCCTTTTGAATACGTCAACGGATCCGGTAAGCACGATAACTGGTCCATTAATACCGATGACGGCATCAATCTGCTGAAGCCGGGCAAAAACCCAGCAGAAAACAACCAGTTTCTGCTGTTCCTCAGTGCCGTTATCGCCGCTGTTGACCGTTATGCGGATCTGCTTCGTGTCTCCGCTGCCTGCCCCGGCAATGACGAACGTCTGGGCATGAACGAAGCTCCTCCGGCTATTATTTCCATCAATCTCGGCAACCACCTTTACTCCATACTTAAAAATATTGCCTCCGGCCGCCGCGCTGTCTCCGATAAAGCACATTATCTTGCCATCGGCGTTGACGCGCTGCCCTCCTTCACTCAGGATGATTCCGACCGTAACCGCACAAGCCCCTTTGCTTTTACCGGAAACCGCTTCGAATTCCGTATGCTGGGTTCCTCCCAGTCTCCTGCTTTTGCCAACGTTGTTCTCAACGCTGCCGTCACCGAAGTGTTGGGTGAATTTGAAACCATTCTTAAAAATTCCGAAGATATTCCCGATACCATCCGCTCCATCGTTGCACAGACCATGGCAGAGCACGGACGTGTCATCTTTAACGGCAACAACTATACAGAAGAGTGGCGCGCCGAAGCGCATAGACGCGGACTTCCCGAAATCAGCAACACCGTCGACGCCATTGACGTTTTGGTCGATCCCAAGAATATTGCACTCTTCACCAAAACCAATATCTTCACCGAAGACGAGTGCCGTTCCCGTCATGAAATTCTGCTTGAAAACTACGAAAAAGTGGTTTTCATCGAAGCCAACACCATGCACGAGATGCTTACCCGCCAGATTATTCCTGCCGTTACAGAGTATATCGGCAAGGTTGCTCACTCTTTCAACGAGCTGACCAAGCTCGGCATTGAAAATGCAGAGCTCAAATCCATGATCAGCGAACTCTCCGAATGTGCCAGCAAGCTGATTGCCGGTGGACGGGATCTGGAAAAGCTGATTGCCGAGGGACATGCCATTGAGGATACCAGAGAGACCTGCCAATTCCTCAGCAAAACCCTCCATCCCTATATGCGTTCTCTGCGCTCCTATGCAGACCGTGCAGAAACACTGTTGGATAGCGCCAGCTGGCCTTTCCCCAACTACACCGATCTGCTCTTCCGCGTTTGATCTGCTTTCAACTTTATTTCTATATAGAACATGGATTTATTACATCAGCTACAGACAAAAAACTTCATAACACAGGATAAGAAAACATGTTGATTAGAAAAGCAACGATGGATGATATTGGTACTTTGAGAACCCTGTATCTGGAATTAGAAAAAGATGCTGTCAGGTATCAGCCGGAACATTTTATCCTTGGGTATCGAAATGATGATTTTTTCGAAAAAATTTTCAACAGTGAGAATCAAGATATTTTAGTTGCTGAAACAGAATCAAAAATAGTTGGATTTTCCCATGTTATGATTCTCCCTCAAAAAAATGTGACATGCTTAAAACCGCAAACCGTGGTATATATTCAGGATTTAGAGGTAGCAGCAGAAATGCGCAGCCAGGGAATTGGCTCCCTTTTAATGGAAGCAAGCAAAGAATACGGCATTGCCCGTGGAGCCGATTTTATCAGAACACAGGTATTCCCCAAAAACACAGAGGGTATGCGGTTTTACGAGAAAAATGGTTTTTGCGAAATGATGAAAACCATGGAGTGCCAGTTTAGCAAGTAGTTCATTCCTCTCCGTGCATCTGCTCAGGTCAATTTCTTTCTTTTGAAAGACGACCATACTTCTTACGCATTGCAGCTATTATTTTACCGCTTGGAGGCAGAAATGAAGATTGTTATTATTGATGGGCAAGGCGGAAAAGTGGGCCGCACCATCACCGAAAAACTGAAACAAAAACTTCCGGATACAGAGCTGACCGTTATCGGCACCAACAGCATTGCCACCGCCAATATGCTGAAAGCAGGTGCAGAATACGGTGCTACCGGAGAAAACCCGGTGGTTCTTGCTGCAGAGACAGCCGATATCATCATTGGTGTTATCGGTATTGCGATCCCTCATTCCCTGCTTGGAGAGGTTACCCCTAAAATGGCAGAAGCCGTTGGAAAAAGTCCTGCGCAGAAGATCCTAATTCCCTCTTCCCGCTGCAAAAACTTTGTTGTGGGAACAGAAAATTATACACTCAATGATCTTACCGAAGGTGCCGTAAATAAAGTGCTTTCTCTTACCGACAACAAGTAATTTATTACAGGAGGAAATCTATTATGTCTCTTACAGCTGAAAAACGCCGCTTTATCGAATTTATGACCGGAGCAGGAGTTCTGCGCTTTGGTGAATTTATGACCAAGAGCGGACGCCTCTCTCCCTACTTTGTAAACACCGGCCTCTACCGCACAGGCGCACAGATCTCCGCACTCGGCGATTTCTATGCCCAGCTTATCCACGACAGCATCGGTGATGATTTTACCGCTATGTTTGGTCCTGCTTATAAAGGTATTCCCCTTGCCGTAACCACCGCCGGCGCTCTTTCCCGCAACTATGCCATTGATAAACCCTTTTTCTTTAACCGCAAGGAAGCCAAAGACCATGGCGAAGGCGGCAGCTTTGTCGGCTACGCTCCCCAAAACGGCGATAAAGTCATCATCATCGAAGATGTTATCACCGCCGGTACTGCTCTCCGTGAGGTTATGCCCATGCTCCTCGGTTGTGCCGATATCACCGTAAAGGATATGTTTATCTCTGTTGACCGCTGCGAGCGTGGACAGAACGCTGCTCTCTCTGCCGTGAAGGAAGCTGAGCAGACCTTTGGTATCACCGTTCATCCTATCGTAACCGTATATGACATCCTTGAATACCTCCGCGAAGACAGCGCAAATGCCGCTCACGTTGAGGCTATGGAGCGTTACATCGCACAGTATTGCTGACTTTTTTTAATAAATGAGGTATTTCATCATGCTCAAACGCATTGTTTCAATCCTCCTTGCTCTCCTTATCCTCTTTTCCTTGTGTCTTACCGCCTGCAGCACCGACTTCGATGCAGCAGATACCGATGATCCTTCTTCCAATCCTTCTTCTTCCGACCCCGCTGTTTCTGATGATGAAGATGTCACCTCTTCATCGCAGGAGGAGGAAACCGTTTCCGAACCTACCCTTTCTCCCAATGCCGAAACCAC
Source organism: Oscillospiraceae bacterium (assembly GCA_015067185.1). GTDB lineage: Bacteria > Bacillota > Clostridia > Oscillospirales > Ruminococcaceae > SIG526. The sequence continues at coordinate 12,042 of SVMZ01000024.1, forward strand.
AGCCAAGACAGGTTTTCCCATTGTTAACGAGACCGTTACCGTTACCGGCATGATGCCCGGTGATATTAAATGGGAAGAACAGGACGTTGTTGAATCCCTGGAAGAACTGACCAATATCCATATTGATATGACAGTCGTCGAGACTTCTTCTTTCACAGAACGAAAGCTCGTTTCTCTTGCCTCCGATGAATATCCCGATTTCTTTTATATGGCAGAACTCACCACAGAGCAACAGCGTCTGTTTGGACAAAACAGCAAAGCGCTGGTCGACCTCCTGCCGTTAATAAAAGAAGGGTATGCTCCCAATCTTTCCGGATTTTTCTACGGCGATGCTTCCGATCCGACTTCCACACAGATGGCAGCAAGCACATTGGCCTCCTGCCTTGTTGACGGAGCCCTGTACTCTCTCCCCTATATTTACAACGGGTTTGACGAGGGCTTCATTGCCATCAATACCGCTTTCCTTGAAAAATTGGAGCTTGAGGTTCCCGAAACCACAGACCAACTGCTGGAAACACTGCGCGCAGTTGTAAAAGGCAATCCCAACGGAAACAAAAAATCCAAAGAGATCGGTATCGCCTCTCTCCATGGCACCCACTATCTCACTCCTTTTATGGGTTGTTTCGGAATTCCTACCGAAGCTATTTATCTGGATGGCTCTACCGTAAAGCTGGGCGCCATGCAGCCGGAATACAAGGATTTCCTCACCTTCTTCGCCACCTGCTTTGAGGAAAAACTGGTGGACACCCGACTGGCAGACAACGTCCCCAATGACAGCACTGTCGTTTCTGAACTCCTCAACAATACCATTTTTATGATGTATACCGGCAGCACCGCTGTTTTTGGCGACTATGCCGAAAACTATGATGTTTTCACTCTGACAACACCTGTCAATGGCGGTGAGAAAGTCTGGCTTGCACCCAAGGATGTTGAGACCGGAACCTTTGCCATCACCGACAAATGCGAATATCCCGAAGCCATGCTCCGTTGGGCTGACTACTTCTATTCTTCCGAAGGTCAGCTTCTGCTGAACATCGGTGTAGAGGATAAACACCACACACTGGACGGCGAAGAGTTCCCCGATGCCACATGGAAGCCGAAGAAAAAAGCCGCTGCAACCATGCTGGAGTGGCTTACCTCCTTCTCCATTCTTCCTTCTCTCAACACCGTAACCGCTCCCGGCTTCTATCTCTATACGCCCGTTACCTGTAGTGATGATGAACTTGCTGTCGCTCAGTGCGATTTCCGCAACGAGTTGCTTGATTACCACGGCGGCAGATATCCCACCGTCACCTTTACAGAAGATGAGTTGGCCGGCTTGGAAGGCTTTGAGGCACTTTGCAGCTACATCGATGATATGCAGTTAAAATTCATCACAGGCGATGCGGATATTGAAGAAGAATGGGATAATTATATTGCTATTCTCGAAAAATACCGCGTAGACAGCTTTATCGAAATTTATCAGTCCGCCTATGACCGTTATCAGGAACTGATCCCCACCCCCTATCCCTAAACACGAAAGAGACATACATCCACAGATGTATGTCTCTTTTTTCTCTTTGCTGTTATCATATTTTCAATAAACTTTTCCGCAATGGCTTGAAAACATACTTTTCATATTATATAATACCCTTAACACCACTTTCCCTCAGCAATAGTCTTGTATTATGAATTTTGGAGGAAAAATATATGTCCCGACATCTTATTCAAACGACGCTGAAAGAAAACTGTTCCGGCTATTGGGCTACCCGTATTCTCTCCCAGATTAGCTATCTTGAAGAATACAACGCAGCCTATCCCCAGTATGGCTATACTGCTCTTCTTGAAACTGTTACTGCCATGGCCAACTCCTGCTATGAACAGGACGGAGCCATTACCAAAGCTGCCGCACTCAAAATAGAAGAAACCCTTTCCACCGTGTCTGAGCAGATGAAAAAAACGCTCGTCACCTGTGTCGCCCATGCCCACATTGATATGAACTGGATGTGGCGTTTCGACGAGACCGTCTCCATCACCATCAACACCTTCCGCACCATGCTGGACCTGATGAAAGAATATCCCGATTTCACCTTTGCTCAGTCTCAGGCCTCGGTTTATCGCATTATCGAAGAATATGCTCCCGAAATGCTGGAGGAAATCCGGGCACGCATCGCCGAAAAGCGTTGGGAAGTTACCGCTACTGCCTGGGTAGAGACCGATAAAAACATGCCCAACGGCGAAAGCCTCTCCCGCCACAACCTCTATTCCAAACAATATCTCCAGAAGCTGCTCGGTCTCTCCGATGATGACTTCCGCATTGATTTTGAGCCGGATACCTTCGGTCACAATGCCAACGTCCCGGAGATCCTCTCCCGCGCCGGAATCAAATACTACTATCACTGCCGCGGCTACAACGGACATCACATCTACCGCTGGCGTGCTCCCTCCGGATCCGAAATCATTGTCTACCGCGAGCCCACATGGTATAACGACACCGTTGAATATAACACCTTCTCTTATATCCCCAAATTCTGCGCTGCCAATTCCATTGATCACACCCTCTATGTCTACGGTGTTGGCGACCATGGCGGCGGCGCCACCAGACGCGACCTCGAACGCATCACCGATATGATGACCTGGCCCTGCATGCCCACGCTGAAGTTTGGCCGTTACATTGATTTCTTTACCACACTCGACAACGCCGATCTCCCCGTGGTGGATCACGAGCTCAACTTTATCTTCTCCGGCTGCTACACAACTGAGACCCGTATCAAAAAAGCAAACCGCACCGCCGAAGCTGCATTGGATGAAACAGAAATGCTCAATGCCGCTTCCTCTCTGCTTGGCGGCTACCGATATGATAATAGCAAATTTGCCTCCTGCTGGGAAAAGGTTCTCTTCAACCATTTCCATGATATTCTTCCCGGCTCCGGAACCACCGATACCCGTGAATATGCGCTCGGTGAATTCCAAAAGGTAATGGCAGAAGCCGGAACCCGCAAAAACTTTGCTGTCCGCTCCCTCTCTGCTATGATCAACACAGCCAAACTTCTCCCTGTTCCCGATGATACCCCCTTCTCTGTTTCCGAAGGTGCCGGCGTCGGATTCGGCGTAGAAAATTTCGGCTATTCCGCAGCCTCCCACACCCGGGGAATCTCCCGCCTGTTCAATCTCTTCAACCCCTCTCAGTATAACAGCGATATGCTCTCCACCGTTACCGTCTGGGATTGGCAGGGCAACACCGACTATCTTTCTGTCTGCGACGAAAATGGTAGCGAACTCGAATTCCAGCTTCTTGATAAAACCCCGCAGCACTATTGGGGACACCATTATTTCCGTCTGTTGGTCAACGCTGCTGTGCCTGCCTATGGCTACCGCACCATTATGGTAAGACAGCTTCCCAACAAATCCCCCTTTATTGTTACCGACTATGAGCGCACCAAAGATCCTGCTCATCATGTTTTGGAAAATGACTATATCCGTGCTGTTTTTGATATGCACACCACCGCACTGATCTCTCTCTTCGATAAAACCACCGGTAAAGAGATGATTGATCCCGCCAAGGGCACCGGAAGTTTCCGCTATATCGAAGAGGCCCCTGGCTATATGACCTCCTGGATTGTTGAAAGATATATGCATGACGAGGCGCTGACTGAAGGGATCACCATTTCCAATGTTGTGTCCGGACCGCTGCGCAGTTCTTTCACCTTCTCCATCCCCGTACGCGCCTCCAAAATTGAGCTCACCGTTTCCCTTGACAAAAACAGCCGCATGGTGGAATTTGATACCAAGTGCAGCTGGCGTGAGTTTGGTATCCCCGATAAGGTCGTTCCGCAGCTCGGCTATCGTCTGCCACTTGCCGCCAACTGTGAAAATTATCAGTATGATATCCCCTTCGGCATCATCAACCGCCCCTCCCGGGATGACGACGTACCTGCGCTCAGTTTTGCTTATACCAACGGTGTCATGCTTTGCTCTGACAGCAAATACGGCTTCCGCGGCGCCAACGATGCTCTCTATATCGACCTGATCCGCAGCGCCTACAACCCGGACACCACACCGGAGGCCTATGATCATCACATCAAATTCTTCATTGGCATCCCCGAGTCCGATTCCACAGATGCCCTTATGAAAACAACTCGCCTGCACAACCATCCTATTACCGTTGTGGATGCTGCTTCTCATAATGGCAAACTGGATCTTACCGGCAGCTTCATGAACGTTTCTTCTGCCATTGTTGTCTCTTCTGTCAAACTGGCAGAAGACGGCTCCAATGATCTCATTATCCGTGCATGGAACGGCTCCACCACCTCTAACAAGGCCGTTTTCACCCTTGCTTTTACTCCCAAAGCCGCCTCTCTGTGCAACACCTATGAACAGACTGCTGTTCCCCTTTCCGTATCTGACAATACGGTCTCCTTTGAGGCTGCTGCCAAGTCCAGCTTTACCCTGCGCGTTTCCCTCTGATTTATCACAAATGATAAAACGAACGCCTGCCAATAGCGCGGTGTTCTAAAACAGTTAAACCGCCCTGTGAGCGAATTGCACAGGGCGGTTTCTGCCGTATTATGCACTGGTGCGGCGTAAGATCATCATTCGTACGACACTCCCGATAGCAAAATATAGAAATGCGTTCTTTCGTTTTTTATAGATTTTTCATTAGCTTCATAAATTTAAACTACATCAAAGTTATTAAGAATTATTCAACTCCATAAAACTTTATCATACTCAACGATTCGTTCAAAATAGATTCTGATATACCATTTTGTCTTAGCGCGGCTATGCATCTTTGAAAAACCACATTATTTGATTCCGCTAATTTGTTTCTCTGACAGGGTGTGAGTGCAAGCATTGCGTGTTCATCCATTGCGTTGGATGAAAATAGTTTCGTACCAGATGCATAGAGGCAAGGGACAAATCCGCAGATCGACACAGTTTTTTCAATATCCGGTTTTTGATCTGTAAGACCATACTTATAGTCATTGTGAGTATCAAGGTCTATAAACTGAAAGCCTTGGTCTATATCATAGAAAAAATTGCTTTTTCCACCACAATCAATTAGTATATCATGTTTCAAGATACAAATCATATCGTTTATAAATTTATCGAAGTGTTCTTGAGGAACATGGGAAATTTCTTGTGTTCTTAACAACAAATATTGTATTTTCTCAGCGTCACACATGTCGCTGTGAAGATAAATGTTTTCAGCTCGTGACTGTGCCCATACTTCAAACTTAGCTAAGACAGCATCATCAAACAGTTCGAGACCTTTCGCTCGTTTTTGAATAATAAATCCTGTTCCGTCTGCGCTGTTTGGATCATAGCAATATCCAAGTATGGGCACTACAGCAACTCCATGATGATACAAATCTAATAGTGTTTCGATTATCTCATCAAAGCAACTTAAATTATCATCACGAGTTGTCACATTTCTTAACTTCATCCGATTGGTTGACAGAACAGCGTAGTCACCAATTAGATAAGCATGACGATCAATTCCGCGTTTAACCCACTTCGTTTTCTTTGCTTGATCAAGTAGCTGCCGTGCATGTAACGGATCAATATCGAAGTATTTCTCATTCATAATTCTTCGCTTTCCTGTCTTATGGCTAATTCGCTATCGGCAGGCGTTCGTTTTATCGTTCATCCTTATTTTTCGGATTTCTTTTCGAGGGTATACCGTGCACAGACAAGATAGTTTTCTGCTCTTGCTGCATCCCCCTTCAGATAGGTATTCGGCTTGTTCAGCGCTGCCATGATCTCTTCCAGTTTTTCGTTGCTGCAGGTAACACGCTCAACATAAGAGGGGATATCGTTCTCTGCAGGGGGAAGTACATCACCGATGGCTTCAAAAACATTGAGTCCTTCCGGTACCGAAGCACCGAGAACAACTTTGGTCAGTTGTCGGCAATATTCCTCGGTATACTCAAGTTCTTCGTTATTCCAGAGTTTATCTCCCATCATAACAATTGCACTGGGAAGGAAACGCTCCATATATTCACAAAGCTTTTTGGAGGTATAGCCCCATACACACAGTTCACTGCCGAGAATCTGTTCTCTATACTGCTCTTCGCAGTCGGGCTGCCTGTCCCAGCGCCATTTTCTCAGGGTTTCGGAGTTCATAATAATAGGCTCTCCGGTAAAGGTATAGGTCTCCGGATAATAGGAGTTGATGATCTTGTAGCCCAGTGCTGCCTGTGCATTCATGGAGCAGCCCTCGTACGGTCCTCTGCTGGGGAAGGCGACACGCCAGAAGTGCATGATAATGTTATCGGGAAGCAGTGCACCGCGGGGACAATCCAGCTGATCGCTCCACATAATCATGGTGCGGCCGGCCTTTCTGACGATATCGTTGATGCGCTTTACAAAATAATAGTACTGCTCTTGACGGTCTTTCAGACCGTTTTCCTCTCTCAGCTTGCGGCACTTGGAGCAGTTATCCCAAAGACATTCCACGTTCAGATCCAGCATTTCAATCTCGTCGCCGCCCATATGGAAATAGGGTCCGGGGAAAACTTCAAGAATTTCATTGATCAGATTTTCGTATAGCTCATACAGCCTCGGCTCACCGGTACATACGGAATTTACTCTCATCCCCTCTGTACGAGGCGCATCACAGCGGAATTCTTCGAAAACCTCAAACAGTTTATCAGAATGTCCCGGCATATCAAACTCAGGGATAACAGTAATGCCCAAAGCATCCGCAAAACGGCACAGTTCTCTCATCTGCTGCTTGGTGTAGGCTCCTTCAACCCAACAGTTCTTCGGAAGACTTTCCAGTTCCAAAGAAACACCGGCTCTGTCAAACAGATAAATCTGCGCACGATTCATTCGTGCCTTTGCCATCAGGACAAGATCGTCACAAAGTCCTTCAAAAGGCTTAACGGTACCGGCAACATCAAGCATTGCGCCTCTGTGCTTTGCTTTCGGTGCATCTTCAATGCAGGTTTCATATAACTTGAGCTGACCATCTTTGCAGCTGACCAAAACCGAAAACGTTGCCAACGCATTGCGAAGTCCCAGATATTCGGCACAATAAACCACAATACCGGTTTCTGCTATCTCCATGCGATATGCTTCTGCTGCATCAGCAAGTTTCTCATCATGCACAACCGTAATTAAGGCCGCGTCTGTCTTTTTTTCAACAGTACACTGCGGCAAAAAAGCTTCCAGCGCAATACAGGCTTTATCTGCGTATTCTTCACAGACATTTATTGTAATATCTGTGCTTACATAAAATACTTTGTTCCCTTTTTCTTCTTTTTTTACGTTTGGAATAATCATGTAGGTTCTCCTTTTGATAATATATCGTTTAAATCCGATATAGACATTGTATCTATTATAAACGAACATACACTTTCCGTCAATCTTTTTCGCCGATATCCGCATGTGTAAAACGCAGAATCCCTGCTTTGCGGTGCAAGGACCCTGCGTTTTTTTATTTTATTTATTTTCAGCAAGATAGGCCGTAATATCTTCAATACGGGAATCTGCTACACTCTTGTATCGGAGAATTTCACTCTGACACATACCGGTCAAAGCCAGACAGGGACGTTCGCGTGAAATTTTTCCCAAAAAAGCACTGAACTCTTTCTGAAGAGCCAGCTCTTCCTCCAGAACTGCCAGATATTCTTTGCGCAAAGCGGGAATATCTGCCGGATCACCATCTCTCATGGCAGTCAGCAGAATAACAGCCTTAACAAGATGTGTCTTCTGGCGGCACATTATATAGGACATCTCTACGGGAACAAGATTAACCTTGGCATATTCCTTCATGGTGTGGCGTTCAATGCCTTCGAAACCACCTGCATAATAGCAGATACCGATATTTTCTTCCTCTGCCGCCATCTCCGCCAGTTCTCTTGCCGCTGCGGTGGCTTTTGCAAGCTGTGCGCTCATAGCTTCAAAACGGTCGGCACATTCCTTGCTGGCATAGCGGCGATAATCTTCGGCAAGCCACGGCTCTACATTGGTGAGGGTCTCGAAGAAGTGTTCCTCAAAAAGATCCAGAACCTGCGGCAGCAGCAGCGGTAACTCACAGGAACCCTCGTTACAGGAGAACAACCCCATTCTCAGCATAAACTGACTTCCTCTGAGCGGATTGAGTTCAAAGTTTTCCCAACACTCATAGGCATCGCGGGTATATTTCCAAACCTCAACCGCTTTGTCTGCCGCTTTGCCAAACTGCCGTTCAGCCAGATAGGCTGTCCACTCATCCACATTGGTATCCGGAGCTGTTTGGAACTGTCTCATAGTGATAGCATTGAGCTGATTTAATGCCGGTGTGGAACCGGTCACCTCCAGCAGATTTTTTACACCCCAACGTTTGAAGGTCTTGATGGAATCCGCCACAATGAACGGATTGGGGAAGCCGGTCTGAATGGCTTCCAGTTTATTGTAGGCATAGTAGATGTAAGCAGGCGCATTGAATTTTTCAGCAGCTTCCAACGTATCCGCCACAGTGCGGCAAGGCTGATCCTTCACCGCAATATACAGGTCATGATCGCCTCCCATGGCACCGGTAGAGAAGTGGTCACAGCCTTTGGTAGCTGCATACATCTTGGGAATGGCATCGCCATGGAAATGAACTGCCCCCCAGAAGTTGAAGGTAAAGGTCGGATCTTCCTCATGAGCTGCTTCTGCCAGAATGGTAGCAAGCTTGGCCTGTGTCTCCCAGGGATTGTGCTTGGAAGGATCGGAATCTACCAGATTTTCAGCACAGCGCGGACAGAGTTCCGGTGTGCAAAGCCAGGAGGAACCATCCAGATTGTAGAAGAAGAATCCGCGGACATGGGGATATTCACGGACAAATTTGCGTGTCAAATTACGATAGTACTCCTGAACGATAGGACTGTTGACACACAGCGTGGTGTCGAGATGGTTCTCATCTCCACCCCAGGGACGGCGCACTTTGCCAAGTGCTTCAGGAGGATACTGATCCAGCGGAGCAAAAATTGCAGGCAGTGCAGGCTCCCACAGCATCATGATGAAATCAATGCCGTATTTAGCCAACATTTCGGAAGAGCTTTTCAGGGTGTTAATGGCTTCAAAAGAGGGTTCTCGCTGAAATGTGAAGATATCACTGTGCACAAAATCCTCCAAATTATTTCCGAAGGGAGAACCGTCGAAACAGGCGCAGAACTGATTGACACGAAGACGGGAAAGATACTCTGCTTTTTTGGCATCGATTACGTCGTTGCCAAAATTGAAGGTACCGCCGTTGTGATAGTGTCCCAGCGCATCGGAACGTTTACGGAAATAAGGCACAACAAAGGTATCCGGGCTTCCATTCATACCGGCGGTAATCCACTCTTCCAAAGCATACACACCATGCAGCACCGCACGCGGATTGGCACCGGCAATAACAATATCCTCTCCAACGGTTTTGATCTCGTAGCCATCGTCCTTTTCCGAAACTTCTGCAATTTTCAGAGTATCGTTTTTACACAGCCCTTCAATGATTTCGGAATTGCAGGCGCGGCCAATAATCAACTTTTTACTGCCTACGCTTTTATATCCGCCAAAAAACTTTCTCACTTCCTCAACGGCTGTTTTTTCCACCAGCTCCATTTCCTGCGGAAAAACAATTTCACCGATATCTGCGCAGAATGTTCTTATGTAGTTCATTTCCTTTGTTGTGTACATCGAAGCACCTCCAACATTCAAAAATATTGATATTCATATATGATTTTAACAATGTGTGGGTCTGTCAAGATAGAAATATGCAATTGCAGAAAGATAATCCTCACGTTCAAATCCGACGAAAAAGAGTTCCGGATCGTAGAGGTCATAATCCGCATCGTACATCGGTTTGCTGAGATCGACATCTGTTATCGCATATGCCTTTTCCATCACAGCACCGCGTTCAAATGTCTTTCGGGCAGATTCTGCGTTTGCCGATCCAATCTGCTGGAGAGTCACGCGGCAGTCCTCATGGAACCAGACGGGATCAGTGATATGGAAACGATAGAAGGCGGTTTTGTCCCGATTCTGTTCGTCCTGTTTCATCAGGGTACAGCCGGCCTGGAGATCATAGAACTCCCCTTGCCCCCATGAAGTCATAATATAGTCCTCGGTACCCGTTCCGGCAAGAGTGGGGTATTCATCATCACCGTCGATATAAACTTTGATCTCTCCTTCACCGAACCAGGTACCCTCATAGTTTTCACCTGCGTACATCTGAACGTTGCATCCAAGAAAACGTCCGCAGCCTTCTACTTTAGGCAGCACCTCAAAATCCTGGCGCATAACGGTTTTGCGCTCCGGGGAGAAGATGGTGTGGAAATAAAGCATGTCTTCGGGAAGTGTCTCGCCGAAGGTGGCTTCAATCAAATAATAGAACTGTTCAATATTCTCATCGCTGTCATTTATAACTACGATCTCTGCACTCTTTTTGAAAGGCATAGGGATCATGCAGTTGAAGGAGTGCCCTTCCGGATTGGTAAAAAGAACACTCTTGAAGGGCTTTTGCTCTGCATCAATGGCATGGCAGAAAAAATCACCGACAGGTGCATTGACAGCAGGCTCTTCGGCACCGTCCCAATACATCTCAAAGCGAAGCTTTCTCAGGCGCTCCACCTCATTAAATCGATACACACCAATCCAAAAATAGCGAACAACACCGGGACCATCTGTCTTTAAAAGTGTAACTCTCTCGCCGGGCGCTATAGCACGGCAGGCAGCACCTTTTCTTCCGTTGCGAGCAGTAGCGGCAGCGCCTTTTGCACCGGTGGGATTTTCAAAGGAAAACCAGCGGGTATATCGCCCACGGGGATTTTCATAAAGAGATGATAAATTCATGCTATTTTCTCCTTTATATTCTCCTTTATTCCCTTCATTTTATAATATTGCAAACCCGCTGTCAAGTGAATATTTTCATATTAAAATAAGGATACCGTGGTGCCGCAGCAAAACCACTACATCACGGTATCCTCATTTTTCAGGCGTTTTCTGCCAGATAAGCTGTGATCTTCTCCATGTTTTCTTCGGTAAAATCGATATACCGAACAAGTTCACACTCGCACATGCCGGTCAATGCCAGACAAGGACGCTCGTTAAGCAGCTCAGAAAACAGTGTTCTCAACGCCTTCTGTGTTGCCAGTTCTTCTTTCAAAAGGGCGATGTATTCTTTCTTCAGCGCGGGAACATTGGCAGGATCGCCATCTCTTATTTCCGTAAGCAGCCTTACCACTTTAATCAAACGGGTCTTATGCTGGCACATAAGATGAGCAACTTTTATAGGAACCAGGTTTACTTTCGCATATTCCTTTCTCTTATGACGCTCTATGCCTTCAAAACTGCCATTGTAATAGCAAATTTCCACATATTCCTCGTTAGATGCCAACGCTTCCAGTTCTTCTGCCAATGCAACGGCTTTTTTCAAAGTATCTCTCATTGCAGTGAAGCGTGCCACGCAGTCATCGCTGGCATAACGGTGATATTCTTCGAACATCCAAGGCTCTGTATTTGTGAGGATATTATAGAAGAAATCTTCATAAATATCCAATACGGAAGGTGTCAGCGCCGGCAGCATCCAGCCTACTGCATTATATGTAGGGAATAATCCCATGCGCAGGAGGAACTGGCTTCCTCTGAGCGGATTCAGTTTAAAATTCTTCCAGCACTCATAGGCATCACGGGTGGTCTTCCACACTTCAACAGCCTTTGCTGCGGCCTTACTGCCAAACTGTTTTTCAGCAAGATAGGCGACCCACTCATTCACATCGGTATCGGGGGCAGTCTGGAACTGCTTCATGGTAATGGCATTAATCTGATTCAGCGCCGGTGTGGAACCGGTAACTTCCATCAGATATTTTACGCCCCACCGTTTGAAGGTCTGGATGGAATCAGCCACGATAAACGGGTTGGGAAAACCGGTTTGGATGGCTTCCAGTTTGTTATAGGCATAGTAAACATAGGTGGGAGCATTGATTTTTTCGGACATCTCAAAGGTATCTTTTACCACCTGTATTGGCTCATCCTTCATAGAGATGTAAATATCATGGTCTCCTCCCATTGCGCCTGTTGTCAGGAAATCCAACCCTTTTGCATTCTCTATCATACGCGGAACAACTTCATGGGGAATATTGGTTGCTGCCCAGAAATTAAGTTTGAAATCAGGGTTCACTTCATGGGCAGCTTCAGCAAGAATGGTAACCATCTTGGACTGTGTTTCCCACGGGTTAAATACCGATGGATCCGAATCAACCAGATTCTCAGCACAGCGCGGACAAAGTTCCGGTGTACAAATCCAAGCGGAACCATCCAGATTGTAGAAGAAAAATCCCTTTACATCAGGATATTCTTTTATAAATTTCTGTGTAATATTGCGATAATGTTCCTGAACAAGGGGACTGTTGACACACAGTGTGGTATCGAGATTGTTTTCATCTCCGCCCCAGGGACGGCGCACTCTACCCAGCGCTTCAGGAGGATACTGATCCAACGGTGCAAATAATTCAGGCATTGCCGGCTCCCAGATCATCATAATAAAATCAATACCGTATTTAGCCAGCATCTGGGATGCATATTTCAATGTATGCACAGCTTCAAAGGAAGGCTCACGTTGGAAGGGAAAAACATCACTGTGAACAAATTCACTCAGATTGTTGCCGAACGGAGATCCGTCAAAGCAGGCGCAGAACTGATTAATGCGAAGTCTGGAAAGATACTCTGCCTTTTTAGCATCAATTGTATCATTGCCAAAGTTAAAGGTACCGCCGTTGTGGTAGTGGCCCAGTGCGTCGGAACGCTTACGGAAATGAGGAACTACAAAAGTATCCGGCTTACCGTTCATACCCGCCAGAATCCACTCTTCCAGCGCATATATGCCATGAAGCACGGCACGGGGATTGGCACCCGCAATGACGATATCTTCTCCAATGGTTTTGATCTCATAACCATCATCCAGCTCCGAAACCTCACCAATTTTCAGTTCTCCGCTTTTGCACAGACCTTCAATCACTTCGGAATTACAGGCACGGCCAATGATCAGCTTTTTACTTCCCTCTGTCTGATACCCTCTGAAGAGTTTCTCCAGCACTTCCATAGCAGTTTTTTCCACTTTATCCGGATTCTTCGGAAAAATTATCTCACCGAGTTCAGCATAAAAAGACTTGATATACTTTCTTTCCTGCGATGTGTACACTAAGATTCCCCCAGTATTTTTTAAATTCTGCTTTGTAATAACATTTTGCACGCGATAACTCCAGTAGGGAATCCCGCGTGCATTTTATATTTGGTTTCAATATGTTATATTTTTTCTTTGCTGCAAACAATTAACCCTTAACTGCACCAAGCATAATACCTTTGACAAAGTATTTCTGGAAGAAGGGATATACCACTACGATTGGGAATGTGGTGATAACCATAGTGGCAACACGTACTGTGGTAGGTGAAATATTGACCGGAACGGTTGCATTCACCATACTGCTTTTTGCCAGCTGTTCCATCATCTTCTTCTGATTTTCTGCCATCTGCAAAATCTTCGCCATCATACTCTGCAGCGTAACCAGCTGTTCCGACTTTGTGTAGATGACCGTATCAAACCATGAGTTCCACTGCCCCACAATAGAATAAAGTGCGACGGTTGCAAAAATAGGCAGCGATGCCGGGAAGATGATGCGGAAATAAATAACCAGTGTGTTTGCACCATCGATTCGGGCAGATTCCTCCAGTGAACCGGGAATCGACTCATAGTAAGACATAAACAGAATGGCATTGTAAAAACTCCACATGGTAGGAATGACGTAAACCAAAAAGCTATCGATAAATCCGATATCTCTGAGAAGCAGGTAGGTCGGAATCATACCACCGCCAAAATACATCGTGATGACAAAAACAGTGGTATAGAATTTACGATACAGCAAATCTGGTTTGCTGAGACCATAAGCAGCAGCACCTGTAAAAACACAATGCAATATCGTTCCGATTACCGTACGCAGAATGGAGTTTCTGATGGCAATCCCTATGGACGGACTTCCCAAAACAAACTCATAGTTCTCAAGGGTAAATTTACGCGGCCACAAATACAGAGGTCCTTTCAGAAAATCGACAGAATCATTGAAAGAGAGAATGACGCAGTACCAAAAGGGATAGAGCATAATGATGATCAGCAGAAGCATAAGAAAATTATTGATACCATTGAACAGTATATCTCCAATAGGAAGGTGTTTCTTTTTCTTCATCAATAAAGCCCCTTTCCTAAAAGTTTGCGTGAAATCGCATTGGTACCCGTCATCAATCCAGCAGAAATCAATGACAAAACAAGACCAATGGCTGTTGCATAGGAAAACCTTGCATCTACCAGACCACTTTTATAAATATAATAGGAGAGCGTATTGGCTCGCTCGATATTAACACTGTTAGAGAGGAAATATGCCTGATCGTATCCCACATTCGGAATAGAACTAACGCTGAGAATTAAAGTGATTGCAATAATCCCTTTGAGCTGCGGCATGGTAATATACCACATACGGGCAAAGCGGCCTGCCCCGTCAATCTTGGCAGCCTCATACATGGTTTCATCAATACCTGCAATAACAGCAAGGTAAAGGATAGCGGACCAACCCATTTCTTTCCACACCGACGAAATAACCACCAACGGCCAGTAAGCCTCCTCGTTGGTCAGAATGTTCAGCGGCTCGGATATTATGCCAAGATCCAGCATCAAGGAGTTAATAACACCATTATTGGATGAAAACATCGCTGTAAGAATAACAGCCATAATTGCCCATGAAATAAAGTGAGGGAGATAACTTACTGTCTGCACTATTCGTTTGTAGCTTGTTGAACGCACTTCATTGAGCAGCAAAGTAAAAAGAATAACAACAGGGTAACTGACCGCAATACTTAGAATACCAATACCCACTGTGTTCAATATGATCTGCGGCATATAATAATCGCTAAAAATATTACGGAAGTTAGCAAGTCCATTCCATTCACTTGCCCATATACCAATACGCAGCTTATAGTCTTTAAAAGCAATAACCAGACCTGTCATTGGTATATAGCAGAAGATGATGGTAAATACCAATGCAGGCCAAACAAGCAGATGATAACCAATCTGCTTTTTCAGAATTGTCCATTGACTTTTTTGTTTAGCCACAAAAGCACCTTCTTTCATCTTATTAAAAAAGGGCTATGCCGGGCACGGAGCTGTACCCGGCATACCCAAAAATCAACACTGAATTTAGTTGAATTCAATGCCATACTTCTCGTAGGCAGTGATTTTCTCCTTGGTCAGGCCGAGAACATACTCTTTCAGAGTAGCAAGTCCGTTTTCTTCCATAACCTGGAGGCACTCGTTGTAGAGAGCATCAAAAGTAGCTTCATCCTTTGCCAGAACCATATCCGTCTGATAGTTTCTCATGATGGTTTCCAGCTGCTTTCTGAGAACAGCATACTCAGAATCTGCCGGCTCGGTATCCATAACGGAACCGGGAGCTACTTCGTAACGATCAAACCAAGCATAGGCAGCACCACGAGCAAGAGCAGGATCGTTAGAGAAAATGCCGGTGAAATAGTCATAGTTACCGCTGAGGTTGTACCAGTCGTAGGTATAGTTGAGGATACCTCTGGCAGCGCTTCCTTCCGGAGTAGCAGCTTCGCCAATGTAAGTACCGGAAATAACCTTACCGTTATCGTCAAATTCTGCTTCCCAGTCTTCGCCATAAACACCAACGGTAGCAAGGAGCTGACCATATTCGGAGCCCATGAACTCAAGGAACTTGATGGCACGCTCAGGATTCTCACAGTCGGTTGTGATAACAACACCGGGAGCGGAGCCCTGAACAACGTTCATGGAGTCAGCATAACCAACTTCCATGCCTTCTTCAGCAGCAATCATCGGAATCAAAGAATAGTATGCACCGGGAACGTTCTGCTCGAGATCACCAAGGATATAATCGGGATACCACATGTTGGAACCGGATGCAATCAGAACGGAACCGGAAGCCATAGCATCATAATCACCGGGATAGGAGAAGGTAGCTTCAGTAATCCAACCCTTCTGGGCGAGGGACCAGGAGTACTTCAGCGCCTGATAGCCGTATTCATCTTCGATCCAGTAATGTACGCTGTCATTTTCTTTATCGTACTTCATTTCGAGTCTTTCGTTATAGTCACTTACGCCGCCAAAGCTTGCATACCAGGGACGACCGCCAAGCCAGCTCATGTTGATGGCGGTGGAGATGGGATACTGAAGTTCTGGCCAAAGGGTATCCTTATCAGCCATAACTTTCTCAATAAACTCTTCCATATCTGCCAGGGTCTTGATATCCAGAGGATCAATACCGTAATGCTCGCAGATATCGCCGCGAACAGCAAACCAACCGTTAGCGCCATAGAAAGACTCTGCAGCACTGGTGGTCGCCTGTCTGGGCAGACGATAAAGGGAACCATCCGCTTCTCTGGAGAAAGCAATGGGGAACTCTTCCATCAGATCCCAGAACAGCGGGCAGTATTCGTTAATGAGCTCGTCCATGCTGTAAAGGCTTCCGCTGTCTACCAGGTCATGATAATGTACGGAAGTACCGGAAAGGTTGTTGAACATATCGGGCAGAGGCTCGCCGGAAGCGATCATGAGGGTAAGCTCATTGCCTTCTGCATCAGCAGCATTCATACCGTCGATGGTAACACCGGTAAGCTCGGTGATCTTCTGCTCAATAGGGGTATTCCATGCGAATTCCTGATCGCTGACAACACCGACATAGTAAACACTGAAGGTAATGGGGGAGGTATCGTCCATCCACTCAAGATATGCGGGGTCTTTCTTGATCATCTGGGGAATGTCTACCTTTGCAGAAACAGCTTCCCAACCGGTTCCTTCGTCTGCTTCTTCTTTAGACTCCTCTTCTTCGCTGTCTTTTTCGCTTTCAGATGTCTTGGATTCCGAAGACTGATCTTCCTGCTGAGTATCTGCAGCACAACCGCCGAACAGAGCAACGGTCATAACCAGAACCAACAACAGAGCGATGATCTGTTTTAAGCTCATTTTCATTATTAAGCGTCCTTTCACGTTTAATTTCGACTGAAATTCATCAGCCATATTCTGTTATTTTCGTGCACAAAACAACTACAATAAGTATAACTTATTAACAATTATAGTTCAATACACCAAAACCGCACATTTCTTTAAAATCCACACCACTCTCATTCATGAATTCTCTTTTTAAACTACTCTAATCCTGACAAAATCATTAAAATCCCAACCTATCCTTCTAAAAAAACTCTCCTACTTGCATTTCATCCCTAAAATATGGTTTAATAATAACAGAGACATATCAAGGATGTGAATTTATGATCACTGTTGTTATTGCAGAGGATGAGGCACTGGAAATGCGTTCTCTGGAAGAGGATATTGACTACACCTCATTGGGAATGCAGTTGATTGGCAAAGCCTACAATGGCAGCGGCGCATTGGAGCTTGTGGAAACCCTTCAGCCTGATATTCTGATTACCGATATTGTTATGCCTAAACTCAGCGGACTGGAGCTTACCAAACGTGCCAAACAACTTTGTCCCAACATCCGCATTATCCTTGTCAGCGGCCACCAGCGCTTTGACTATGCAACAACCGCCATTGACTACGGTGTGGAAGCCTATCTTATCAAACCTCTGTTCCCGGAAACCTTATATCAGGTCTTATCCAACATTGCTGTAAGAATCAGAGAAAACAACCGCAGATTGGCCTCTGAAAAGTTTTACACCGAGGCGATTCAAACACAGCTTCCGCTGCTGCGCGAACTGTTTGTCAGCTCTCTTATGGAGGGAAAACATCCTTCGGATATTCAAAAACGTTTCGATTACTACGGTATCACCCTCGCCGATGCCCCGTTGTATGCTCTTTGCCTGTTGCCGGAAGAAAAAAATGACATCACCATGTTTACCCTCCGCAACTGCGTCTCTGCCTTTTTCCAGACCAACGGCAGAAATTATTGTTTTGCTACCCTTACCCGCATTCAAAACGAGCCTCTCTGCGTATTGTTCCAACACACAGACGGCGATGACCAAAGCAGTATTTTTACACTTGCCGAACAGCTTCGCATTGCTATCTTCACTGACGGCGGTTTTAATACTACTATTGGTATCGGTTCTCTTTCCTCCGGCTGGGATGGAGCCCCTGTCTCCGTTTCCCACGCCAGACGCGCACTGGAATATCGTTTTTATCTCGGCAGCGGACAAGTCATTGCTTTCCAGGATATTACCTCCGGTGAATACACAAATTCTCCGCAAAATCTCAGACGCCTTTTTGTTCCGCTTCTTGATGCCGCCGACAAAGGAGATTCTGCCGAACTGGATCGTCTTTGCGATGAACTATATCAGGAATCTGCCTCCTTTTCTCCGGAACTTCTCCGCATCCTGTTCTCCGAACTGATCAGCCGAATCTTCTCTTCCCACTACGAAGCCGGTGTGGATACTTCCAACCTCACACGTTATCTTGATATCCTTACCTTCGAAACACTGGATGAGCTGATCAACCAATTAAAAAAAGAATTGCTGAACAAAAAAGAAAACCTGGATAATTATATTACCGGAAGAGAGCATTGGCTGGTGAAAAAGATCACGGAAGAAATTGACATTCATTATGCAGAAAACCTTACCATAGAAGAAATTGCCAAACGGGTGTATATTTCCTCCGGCTACGCTATACGCCTTTTCCGCAAACACACCGGAGAAACCATCAACTCCTACATTATCCGTACCCGTATGGCTGCTGCAGCGGAGATTCTGAAGAATCCTTCTGTCAGCATCAACGAAGCCGCTGCGCAGACAGGTTATACCAACGTAGCCTATTTCTCATCCACCTTCCGCAAATACTACAACCATACGCCAAGAGAATGGCGGGATATGCACGCAGGGAAAAATATCGTCTAAAAAGGAGTGTGATATTTTTGAAAAGCGCCCTTAAAAAGTTCTGGAAAAACATCAGCATGCGCAAAAAATTACTCCTTTATACATCCATGCTTCTCTATGTTTTCATCCTGTTACTTGGCTTGCTGATTTACAACCGTGCCGTGGACACTTTCAGTGAAATGTCGGAACAAAATACCACTGAACAGCTGCAGTATCTCAGCGACTCCATTAAAAACCGGCTGGAGGGATATTCTGACATTCTGGCCTCTATGCTGTTGGACAGCACCTTTCACGAAAAACTTGAAAACCGTCCTCACAACACAGCAAAAGTCCAGCAATACGACAGCGATATCCATGCCTATATCACTGCTGCCTGTTCCGGAAAAAGTGTTCCCGTTACCTGGGAAGTATATTTTTCAGAAGACACTTCCCCTTTTTTCAATCCTAACTTTTTCCTCCTTGAAACCGCCGAAAACAGCTCTTGGTACCAAAAAATCCAATCTTATTCCCGCAACACCATCAGTTGGCTCCTTGAGCCGGAAACGCAGAATGATCCCTGCCGTTTCACCTGTGCTGTCGGCATCCGCAACAACAAAACCCTTACGCTGCCAGCCTATGTCAAACTCAGTATCCGTCTCACCTGTATTACCGATCTGATCCGTGATACCGCAGAGGATGTTAACGGTATTTTTCTCCTCTGCTCTCCCGCAGGTGAAATATACTGGTGCAACATCAACGATCACACCGGATATGAAAGCTATATCCCCGCAGCCTTTTCTTCTCCGGATATGAAAACATGCCTTTGTGACGGTGATCTTGGTGAACGTACCGTGACCAGACTTGACGGCGGTAAATACGGCTACATCCTCATTTGTGTCCGTGACACCGAAACACCGATGGTCAAATACGTCAGCTTCAGCCGTTATTTTCTGGTAGTCACCCTCATCATTATGGCATTCTCTTTCTTTATTCTCTTTTTCTCCTCCCACCTTGTAGATGGGCGAATCACCTCCCTTACCGCTCAAATCCGCAATATTGATGAAAATGATCTCTCCTGTGATCTGGATGTTATCGGACAGGATGAAGTTGGTGAGCTGAGCCGTGCCTTTTCATCCCTCCTGGAACGTATCAAAACACTTATTGAACATGAACGTCAATTTGAAAAGGAACGATATGACCTGGAAATTCAGGCATTACAATCTCAAATCAACCCCCATTTCCTTTTCAACACCCTTTCGGTTATCAACCTGCTCGCCCGTGAAATTGATGCCGATAATATCAGTGAATCTCTGGATGCATTGGCCAATTTCTACCGACTTTCTCTCAACAACGGAGAAAAACTGATTTCCCTTCGGGATGAGCTGAATATGCTGGACAGTTATCTGAAAATCTGTTCCATCCGTTACCGTGGACAACTGATCCTTCGCCAGGATATTGCTCCCGATACCCTTGACTGTATTATTCCCAAACTCATCATACAGCCTTTCTGCGAGAACGCAGTCTTTCACGGCTTTTCTCCCGATATGCCGCAAGTTCCCGAATTGCACATCTCCATCCACCGGAAAGAGCCTTATCTTTTTATCGCCATCTCTGACAATGGCGAAGGTATGACAGATAAAGAACTCCGCTCTGCCACCAAACGCGGGTTTGCTATCTCCAATGTTGACAAACGCATCAAAATGTTTTATGGTGATGACTGCGGCGTAACCATTTCCTCTATCCCCGGACAGGGGACAGACGTTCTTATCAAACTTGGTACTGCACTGAATCGCCCTGCCCATCCCCCTTCCGAGTAAACCCTTCCGCTATTCCACAGATAAAGAGAGTGCATTTCTTTTCTGAAATGCACTCTCTTATATTATTTATTTTCCTTTTGAATAAACTCTAAAAAATACCTTTCAGCCTTTTTCAGCAACGCTGCTCTCTCATTGGGTGCGCCGTTCATGACCTCTTTCAGCAGCCGATCCAGCATACAGCCGATCTCTCTGCCTTTCAATCCAAGCTGAATCATATCGTTGCCGCTTACAGCAAGCTGCCCGGTTTTAAAACATCGCCCTTCCGCCAGCAGGTTGTGCAGCCTTTTTTCTGCACTCTGTGCCTCTTCTTCTCCCAAAAGACTGCGCATCTGCAAAAGAACCAGTGCTCCTTCTGCCTCCAATCTTCCGGCAAGCATAAGTAAATCCTCATCGCTTCGGATGGCGGCACGGCTGTTTTCCAGCAATCCGCACACACTCTTTATATCGCTGTTTTTAAAACGCAGCAGACCCATCCGCCGTTTCACCTGCTCTGCCGGCAAATCCCAAAACAACAGGGCCATACGCACCGGAAGCTCACGGGGAAAACAGGCCCATTCCCTGCCAGTCGCCGCTGTTTCTTCCAATCCCGGTATTTCCTGCAAAATACCAGTCTCTTTCAACAGGGCAAGCGTCTCTCCCGCACGTTCGGCAGTTATGATCCCTTCCAGCTCCTCCCGTATCCGCTCGGCAGAGAGCATACCGATCCGTTCCGCACAGTCGGCAGCGGCATGCACCGTCTCGGCTTCAATCCTGAAACCGAGACCTTCCGCTGTCCTTAACTTTGACATAAAACGGAAAGCACGAAGAATCCGTAGTGCGTCTTCGGTAAACCTTGCCGCAGCCTCTCCCACACAGCGGATTATTCCGTCCTGACAATCCTTCTGTCCACCAAAACAGTCGATCAAACCCTTTGTGGGGTTATATGCCATGGCATTGACGGTAAAATCTCTTCTGGAAAGATCGTCTGTCAAATTTCTCGAAAAAATAACACCGTCGGGATGGCGGCCATCCGAATAAACTCCTTCCGTACGGAAAGTGGTGATCTCTACCGGCATCCCGTCCTTTATCAGCGTCATGGTGCCGTGCTTCTCTCCCGTTGCAAGCAGCCGCTCTTCCGCAAAACAACGGCACATTTCTTCTGTTGTTGCAGATGTTGTCACATCCCAATCGTGAATCTCACGGCCAAGCAGTGAGTCTCTGACACAACCGCCCACCACATAAGCTTCAAACCCGTTTTTCTCAAAGGTATTCAATATATCTGCGATGGAATCCGGCAGCAGTATCTTCACTTAAACCAACCCACTCCCGGTATAGGTCTCCGGACAAAGCTCATTGATTTTATCGCGCAGTGCAATAAAATCACTCATAGCTGCCGGTTTGTTATTGGGATTTCTCAGCAGTGCTGCCGGATGGAAGGTTCCCATAAACTGTATTCCGCCTTTTTCAAACCACATGCCATGCTCCGCCGTAACTCTGAAGTTCTGCTTTATCAGCTTTTGAGCAGATATTCTGCCCAGACAGACAATAATTTTAGGCGCAATCAGTTTTGTCTGGGCGCGCAGCCAATTGATGCAGTGCTCCTGCTCTTCCGGCTGCGGGTCCCGGTTGTGAGGCGGACGGCACTTGACAATATTGGCGATATATATGTTCTCTTTTCTGGATAGGTCCACCGCATCCAGCATTTTATCCAGAAGCTGACCTCCGCGTCCCACAAAAGGCTCTCCCTGAAGATCTTCGTTTTCACCGGGTCCTTCTCCGATAAACAGCACCCTGGCGTTGGGATTGCCTACACCAAACACGACATTGGTTCGGGTTGCTGCCAAACCGCATTTTTGGCAGTTAAGACATTCCACGCGAAGCTGTTCCAGTGTTGTTATTTCTGAATTCATCATATTCCTCCCTTTCAAATTCTCTTGCAAAACCGTACAATATGAGGTAGAATATTAAAATAGTAACGTTTCATTTTTAAGAAGCAGGTGTACACTTTTATGCAGAAACTTATGGGCTTTATGCGAAGAGCCATTCAGGACTACGAAATGATAGCCGACGGCGATAAAATTGCAGTCGGTGTCAGCGGCGGAAAGGATTCTGTCGGGCTTCTCTGCGGCATGGCGCAGATGAGACGGTTTCTCCCCCAAAAATACGATGTCGTTGCTGTCACCATCGATCCCTGCTTCGGCGGCAAGGAAGGGGATTACACTCCCATTGCCGAACTGTGCGATAAACTCTCTGTAGAATACGTCATTAAGCGCAGCAACATTTCAGATGTAGTTTTTGACATCCGTGAAGAGAAAAATCCCTGCAGCCTTTGCGCCAAGCTCAGGCGAGGCGCCCTTCACGATGAAGCCCTTCGCCTCGGCTGCAATAAGCTTGCTCTTGGCCACAATATGGATGACGCGGTGGAGACCTTTTTGATGAACCTGTTCCAGGGCGGACACATCGGCTGCTTTGCGCCTGTTACATGGCTCTCCCGCAAAGAAATCACCATGATCCGTCCTCTTGTCTATGCCACCGAACGCGAAATCAGAAATGCGGTCAATCGCTCACAGCTGCCGATCATCGAAAGCTGCTGCCCTGTCAACGGAAAAACCACTCGTGAGGACACCAAGCAATTTCTTCTCCGGCTGGAGGAAGAAAATCCCGGTCTGCGGGAACGCATTTTCGGCGCCATGATCCGCGGCGATATCGACGGCTGGGGACGCGGAAAAATCGGCCGCTGAGGCCAAAAGTTTCTTTTATCTTTTATATCAAAACTGCCCTTGCAGCAAGCAACTGCCGCAAGGGCTTTTTGTTTCTCTTAAAGCTGGGGGAAAACATCCTTCAGCGCTGTGTAGCATGCTTTATAGACGGGAAGCCTGCTCTGATAGAACTTATGCATCTCCATATCCGGCTCCACAGTTTCCTTCGGATGGATAAAGAGCTCGGAAGCGGAGAAATCTTTAAAGATTCCCGCACCCACACCTGCGATAATGGCAGCACCCATAGAAGAGGCTTCTTCGGTGCAGGTGGTCTGCAGCACAGGCACACCAAGAGCATCTGCCATGGTTTTTCTCCACACATCGTTGAGTGCAAGACCGCCGATCAGCACCAGCGGAGGATAGGTGCGGTTTCTGTAGGAATCATAAATCTGCGCCAGATTGAGAACAACACCCTCGATGGTCGCTCTCAGAATGTCCGCTCTGGTATGAGCAGGGGTCAGACCGATATAGGCTCCTTTCGCCTGACTGTCCCACCAGGGGCTGCGTTCTCCCATGAGATACGGCAAAAAGATCAGTCCGTTTGCTCCCGCAGGAGATTCTTTGATCTGTTCATTGATCAGTTTATAGATGCTCTCACCGGTTGTATCGGCAAGATATTTTTCATGTGTGCAGATCTGGTTTTTCATCCAGTTGAAGGAGTTTCCGGCAGACTGCATGGGACCGCAGGGGATATACAGCTTCGGATCCGGATGTACCATATTGAACACGACCATATCCTCATCCATAACCGGCTGACTGAGTGCCGTGCTGATCCATGCAGAGGTACCGAGGCAGCAGTATACTGCGCCATCTTTCCAGCTTCCTGCGCCTACACCGGCACAGCCGCCGTCACCGGCACCTGCCACAACGGTGGTCCCCTCACAGAGACCGGTCAGAGCTGCAGCTTCTGCTGTCACCGTTCCTACAACTTCGGTGGAAGCGACGATTTCCGGAAGCTTATCCATATCAATGCCCGCCGCATCGATAATTTCCTTCGACCAGCAGCGATTCTTCAGGTCATAAGCATTGGTATTGGAGGCATCATTGTGATCGGTAGTAAAGCGTCCCGTCAGCTTAAAGGAGATATAATCCTTACTCTGGAGCATCTTATAAGTTTTCGCATAGATCTCCGGCTGATTATTTTTCACCCACATCAGCTTTTCAATAGAGTAAAAAGCTTTGGGGCGTGCACCGGTAATAGCATAAAACCGTTCAATACCAAATTTATCTTCCAGTTCCTGTGCTTCCTTGGAGGCACGGGTATCCATCCAAAGAATAGAGCGGCGCAGCGGCTTTCCTTCGGCATCTACACAGAGGCAGCCGTTCATGTGTCCGCTGAATGAAACAGCGGCAATATCTTTCGGATCCACATCCTTAATCAGCATGCGTGTGGATTCCACCACCGCGTTCCACCAATCGTCGGCATCCTGCTCAGCGTGATTTCCCTCAGGATAATGTACATTATAAGAAGCCACTCTGCTGGCAACAATGGTACCGTCTTCACGGTAGAGCGTGGCCTTATTTCCGGATGTGCCCAGATCGTGTGCGAGAAGAAGTCTTTTCATTTTTCCTCCTGTAATAAAACCGGCGCAGAATTTCTCCGCCCTCTCGTCCTTTTATTTATTTTCGCCGGCCGCTGTAATTGCTGCAACAACAGCATCCACATCGACATCGTTGTCTTTCTCGTATTTTACTTTATGTAAATTCTTTTTAAATTCGGAGAACTTCAAAATCTCAGGACAACCGGAGAGGAAGCACTGTGCCGCTCCGTGCTTTTTACGTCTGGTGAGAACAACAAACTGCTCAATTTGAAGACCGTATATCTTTTTGTGAGAAAACACCTCACGCAGCAGGCTCATGTTATCTTCGCCTTCCAGAACGATATTGGCAACACTTTCTTTAATCTGCGATTTACCGTCGCCGCTTTCCGTTATTTTGGTCCAATTGCGGGCACGGCGTTCACCGTAATATTCGCTTTTGTCATTAATTGTGGAAACAGCCATGATACCGTAAAAGCTGACCATAATATTCTCAAAATAGGCACTCTTACCGCCCTGTTTGATTGTGACATTGCTGAGCACCTTAAAGTTACGGAAAGAGGCAAACCGTTTAAGAGCAGAATATATCTTTAATCTTCCGTATACACCTTTTTTCAGTCGGTTTTCTCTGACTATAACAGGAATCAAAATGGCAGCCGCAATGGCAATTGTCACAATTCCGGAAGCAATCAGCGCAATGATCTCATAGTTATCCATGGTAAAAATCTCCTTTTATTGCTCGTAATACACAGATATTTATATTATACCAAAAATCTCTTTAAAAGCAAATACCGAATGAAGATAAAATTCAAAAATATTGTAAATCTGCCTGTTTTATATTTATTTTTTAATTGTGCTATGCTATAATAAAAAAGATATTTTCTTTGGTGGTGCTAATATGTTTATTGACATCCATGCTCACGCATACTGGGAACCGGTTCCTTTTGTCGCTCGCTTTGCCACCCCGGAGCATCTGATTCAGGTTTATGACGAATACGGCATCGAAAAAGGTGTTCTTCTCCCTGTGGTCAACAGTGAAATATATTTTCCGCAATCCAATGAGGATATCCTCAACATGGCAGAAAAATATCCCGACCGTTTCATTCCCTACTGCAATGTGGATCCCCGTGCCGTTGCCAATTCTCCCAAAGCTCCGCTTGAGGATGTTCTTCAGTATTACAAAGACAGAGGCTGTAAAGGTCTCGGCGAAGTTATGCCCAATCTGGAGGTTATGGATCCGCTGGTGCAAAATCTTTTCCGTGCAGCAGAAAAGGTGGGACTTCCCGTTGTTTTCGACGGCTCCGATCAGAAGACTAACGATTTCGGACTTTATGATGACCCCGGTCTGCCTCAGCTGGAGCACACCCTTCACAGATATCCCGAACTCAAAATCTTCGGTCACGGTCCTGTATTCTGGGCTGAAATTGCCAAGCTGGAAACACCGGGTGAACGCGCCTTCATCATGCAGCCCACCGGTGAACAGGTAGGTATTCTGCCCAACACAAAAATTGTGGAAGAAGGCGTTGTACCCAAGCTGTTCAGAAGATATAAAAATCTCTACGGCGATCTTTCCGACTTCACCTGCTATAACGCGCTTACCCGCGATGAGGAATACGGTCCGAAATTCCTGGAGGAATTCCAGGACAGAATGTTCTTCGGCACCGACTATTGCAGCTGCGGTATGGATCTCCCCCTCACCCGCAAACTGATTGAATGGCGTGATAACGGCAAACTCTCTGTAACCGCCTTTAACAAGATCGCCCGTGAAAATGCAATCAAGCTTCTGGGACTGTAAAAGGGAAGTTTATCATGGCTGATGTTGTAAAAAAAGAAATTATACATGCCCTTCGTTCTCTCGGAATACAAAACAGCGATGACGTTCTTGTGCATTCCTCTATGAAAAGTTTCGGTCATGTTTCAGGCGGATCCGATACCGTTATTGATGCTTTTCTGGAGGTGATTGGCGAAGAAGGAACCTTGATTATGCCTACGCTTTCTCAGAAGAACTGGGAGACCGTCTACCGGGATTGGCATCTGGACAGACCCTCGGACGTTGGTCTGCTCACAGAAGTCTTCCGCAAAAGAGAGGGTACGCTCCGCAGCAATCAGGCGACACATTCTGTGGCTGCGTTTGGTAAAAGAGCTGCGGCATTTACCGAAGGACACACCGCTTTCGGACCACGGGTCGGTCCTTTCGGCGATTATGCCTTTTCTGCCTCCTCTCCCTGGCAGAAGATGTACGATGCCGATGTAAAAATTGTTTTTATCGGTATTTCCACACGGTACAATACCATGAAACATCTGGTGGAATACCGTATATACAATGATATGCTCGCACAGCTTTCTGAATCCGATGCATCCGAGATGGAGAAAAAACTGCAGCATTACGGTCAGCCGCCGCATGATCAATGGGTCTGGACCTATCTTGATGCCATGGCTCTTCAAAAGGAATATGAGGCACACGGTCTTATTGCTCATGCATTCTGCGGTGATGCAGAGCTGCTCTGCATCCGTGCCGGATCCTGTGTGGATTTTACTCTCCGTCTCATTGAGAACGAGCCTGCAAAATGGCTGGAGCCCTCCTCCTTTGCCTGGTTTCAGGAAGCCAATCACCGTCTCGCTCTTTTCTCTGCTCCCATGTCTGCTTCTTGCTGACCATCTTATATTTCAAATTGGAGTTTTCATTATGAAACAAATTCCCATCAAACAAAGCAGCTTTTTCTCTATCAGGCCCGTTCTTCTCGTCACCGTTCTCTCACTTGTTTTTTCTCTTTGTTTTTGTTCCTGCGGCTATGTTGACCAACTTACCGATGCCTACGGACAAATGTTAAGCGAATCCAACGAACCGGAAACCTCTGTTCATCCCGTAACGGAGGAAGGCGAACAGGATTTCGATTCCTTCCTTGCCCTTTTGGGAAATAGCGGCTATACCGTCTCCTGGGAAGATGCCGACCCCATCTTCCTCTCCGGCACCAGACGTGTGATTACCTTTGAGGGGGAAGAATTTTCTCTGAACGTTTTCATTTATCCGGATAACAATGAAGCCGCTTTGGAAGCCGCCTGTTTCTCGCTTGACGGTCAAAAATTTGACACCAACGACAAAGGTGTCGATATTACCTGGAATGATAACCCCCATCTGTATCTCTACGGCCGCATTATCGTTCTCTATGTAGGTTCGGATGCAACCGTTATCACCCTTTGTGAAACTCTGTTCGGCGAACAGTTTGCCGGGGTATAAATTTACACCTTTCTGTGTATTCATACTTTATTATATAGGAGGCCCTTTAACATGAAAATAGGTTGGTGCTGCGATTTAAAAGATATTTTAACAGTGCAATCCCTGGGGTTTGATTACATAGAAGGAGCTGCCGCTTCGGTGGCGCAGATGGATGAGGCGGAGTTTTCCGCTGTGCTCAGTCTCGTTAAATCTGCTGATATCATCCCGGAAGCTTTTTGTATTCTGTTCAAGGCGGGAATTTCTCTTGTGGGCGACGAAGTTTGCCTTGATACCGTTGACAATTACATTGCGCCGCTGTTTGAACGGCTTGCCAAACTTGGTGGAACCACGGTTGTTTTCGGAAGCGGCCGTGCTCGCCGTGTTCCCGACGGTTTTTCCCGTGACCGCGCCTGGGAACAGCTGGTTTCTGTCGGTTCTCTCCTTGGAAAACGCGCCGCCGAAAACGGACTTACTGTGGCATTGGAACCGCTGAATCCTGCTGAATGCAACATTCTTAACGATGGAGAAAAAGGAGCAGAGCTCGTTAACACTGTTTCCCATCCCAACTTTAAGCTGCTGCTTGATTATTACCACATGGGCAAAGCCGGCGAGGATATCGCTCACGCGGAAACATATGCTCCGCTGCTGGCACATACCCATATTGCCCACCCTGTTACCCGGGCTAACCCTACGCCGGATGACAACGGCGACTATGAGCTATTCTTTGCCTCTCTGAAAAAAGGCGGTTATCACCGTCGGGTCAGCTTTGAAGGCCGAATCAATGATCCTGCCGCTGAGCTTCCTGAAACTCTCGCCTATCTCAGAAGACTTGCTAACAATACTTGATTCCACTTTTCTTCCGACCGAGAAGATATCGGCCGGAAGTTTTCTTTTCAAACATTATCGCTTGACTTCATTCCCTATATTTTCTCATTGACAAAAACCCTATTCTTTTGATATGATAAGTTTGTTACTTTCCCAAAAAGGAGGATTGCACCATGGAGGGCACCGTTTCTCAAAAAGAATATCCCCGCCCTTCGCTTACTGCAGACATAGCCGTCATAAAAGACATTGACAGACCGCAGCTTTTGATGATCAAACGGGGAAAAGAACCTTTTAAAGACACCTGGGCACTGCCGGGCGGTTTTTTCGAACCCGGTGAAACAATAGAACAGTGTGCGCGCCGGGAATTGAATGAGGAGACCGGATTGACTGCCGAAAAGCTTATTCCCATTGGCTGCTACAGCAAGCCAAACCGCGATCCCCGTGGATGGGTCGTTTCTTTTGCTTTTCTTACCGTTGTCCCCGACAACACAGCTGCCGCAGCAGGTGATGATGCTGCAGACACCTGCTGGTTCGATATCTCTTTCACCCAATGTAATAACGACCACTATCAACTCGTTCTTTCTGCTGAAAATCTCCATCTCTCTGCCGAACTTCTTTTTGCGGAAGAGGATCACCATTTTTGTATTCTTTCCTCTGACGGTATTGCTTTCGACCATGCAGAAATCATTGCTGCTGCCATCAAATCTCTTTTGAACTGTACCTACTGAACAGGCTATATATAATCATTCTCTTATGAAAGGTGTGCTGATACAACAATGAATATATCGGAAATTTATGAGGAAAACCCGATCATTGCTGCCGTGAAGGATGATATCGGTTTCAACTCTGCTCTCGATTCCTCCTGCCGCACCATTTTCTTTCTGTATGGCAATATCTGCGACATTCCGCGCAAGGTTGAACTTGTCAAAAATGCCGGCAAACTCGCTATTGTTCATACCGACCTGATTGAAGGCCTGGAAAACCGGGACATCGCCGTCCGGTTTATCAAAGAGGCCACTCTTGCCGACGGTGTTATCAGTACTCGTACCGCTATCGTCAAGGCCGCAAGAGAGTACGGTCTCATCGCTATTCAGCGATTTTTTCTGATCGATTCCATCGCCCTTGACAATGCCCGCCGTCATATTGAACAGGGCATTCCCGATCTCATTGAGGTGCTTCCTGCTCTTGCCCCAAAAATCATCTCCAAACTGCGTTCGGAATACTCTATTCCCATTATTGCCGGCGGCCTCATCAGCGATAAAGATGACGTGATTACCGCACTCTCTGCCGGGGCTTCTGCCATCTCCACCACTAAACGGGATATTTGGTATCTTTAATCTTTTTATTTTCAATTTCAAAACTGCTGAAAGGATATCCGTCTTCAGCAGTTTTTTGTTTTCTTTCCATTATATATTCTTGATATGCAATATTTATTTTTGATATATACTTTTTATCTTATAATTAACAATCTCTATCAGTTGCACTAAAACGCACCATTCCGATTTACCAAAATATAGCAGATTGGCGTGTTGACTTGCTTACTTGGTAATGATATAATATCTATAATTAAACTGGGTTAGTTTATATACTTTCAACAAAAGAGGTGTAAACCATGTTTTCAATTAATAAAAAGAGCAACCTGCTTGAACAGGATCCTTATAAATATTCATTACAGGATATCGAAGACCCTCAGCTCTACCGTGAGATGTTTCCCTATGATCAGATCCCCATTATCCCCTTCAACCATCGCCGTGTTCCTATGGGTATGCCTCAGGATATCTGGATCACCGACACCACCTTCAGAGATGGTCAGCAGTCCCGCGCACCCTATAGTACCAAGCAGATCGTCGATCTTTATGATATGCTCCATCGTCTTGGCGGCGAGAATGGCATCATCCGTCAGACTGAATTTTTTGTATACAGCAAAAAGGATCAGGAAGCCCTCTATAAATGTATGGAACGTGGTTATAAGTTCCCTGAGGCTACAACCTGGATTCGTGCCACCAAAAAGGATTTCCAGCTTGTCAAAGATATTGGTATCCGCGAAACCGGTATTCTGGTCAGTTGCTCCGATTACCATATTTTCCATAAACTTAAGATGACCAGAAAACAGGCACTGGATCATTATCTCGGTGTTGTTTCCGATGCGCTTGCAGCAGGATTGCATCCCCGCTGCCACTTTGAAGATATTACCCGTGCTGACTTCTACGGTTTTGTTGTTCCCTTTGTTAATGAGCTCTCCAATCTCTCCAGAGAATCCGGTCTGCCCATCAAGATCCGCGCCTGCGATACTATGGGATATGGTGTCCCCTACCCCGGTGTTGCACTCCCCCGAAGTGTTCCCGGTATCATCTACGGTCTGCAGCACTATTCCGATGTTCCGCCTGAACTGCTCGAGTGGCACGGACACAACGATTTCTATCTCGCTGTTGCCAATGCCGTTTCCGCATGGATGTATGGCGCCTCCTCTGTCAACTGCTCCCTCCTCGGTATCGGTGAGCGTACCGGAAATGTTCCGCTCGAAGCCATGGTTATGCAGTATGCCTCTCTGCGCGGAACTACAGACGGTATGGACACCACTGTCATCACCGAGATTGCAGACTACTTCAAACACGAAATCGGCTACGAGATTCCTCCGATGACACCCTTTGTAGGAGACAGCTTTAATGTCACCCGTGCCGGCATTCATGCAGATGGTCTTCTCAAACACGAGGAAATCTACAATATTTTCGATACCAAAAAGATTCTCAATAAGCCCGCTATGGTGGCAATCAGCAACACCTCTGGTCTTGCCGGTATTGCCATGTGGATCAACAACCACTATAATCTCTCCGAAGAACTGAAAGTGGATAAACGCTCCGAATTGGTAACCAAAATTAAAGATTGGGTAGACGAGGAATATAAAAATGACCGTCAGACCACTATCAGTGACACTGAAATGGAGACCCTTGTCCTACAATATTCCCCCGATATTGCAGCCCTCAGATAACATCCCTGATTTTATTTCATATCCGGATCTCCCACGAGATCCGGATAATTATTTATATTTTACACAAATCA
This sequence comes from Oscillospiraceae bacterium, assembly GCA_015067185.1. Classification (GTDB taxonomy): domain Bacteria; phylum Bacillota; class Clostridia; order Oscillospirales; family Ruminococcaceae; genus SIG526. The sequence goes on from SVMZ01000024.1 coordinate 44,050, forward strand.
TCCACCTTTATATGTCAAAATATTTATCATACCGAATTTTTGTCATTCCGCCAATTACCTGTTGACATTTACTTCTCCCGGTTTTATAATAAAAATGTAATAATATTTTACTGAGGTGCTATCATGAAGTATTCCGCCATTGCTACATACTTCTTCTTTACCTACTTCTTTGGGTATTTTCCTAAAGAAGTGATTCGTGCTGCCAGATAACACCGCAAGTAGCTTGTTGATTATCGAGAGGCTGTACAGAATCACTGTACAGTCTCTTTTCTATTTCCATAAAGAAAGGTCCTGAAATTTATGATCGCAGTACTTAAAAGAGGCGTCACCTCCGAACAAAAAGATAATCTTTGCAACTGGTTCGAAAGCATGGGGCTTTCCGTTAATATTTCTGAAGGTGACTATCATACTATTATCGGTCTGATTGGAGACACCAGTAAAGTTGACATCGAGCTTCTGGAAGGACTCTCCATCATTGAAAGTGTTAAACGCATCAGCGAACCCTATAAAAAAGCAAACCGCAAATTTCACGAGGATCCCACTATTGTGGATGTTTCCGGCGTTAAAATCGGCGGCGGAAATTTTCAGATTATTGCCGGTCCCTGCTCCGTGGAATCAGAAGAACAGTGTCTCAGCATTGCCACCAGTGTCAGAGCTTCCGGTGCAACCCTTCTCCGCGGCGGCGCCTTCAAACCCAGAACCTCCCCGTATGATTTCCAGGGTCTTCACGCTCAGGGACTCCAGCTGTTGGAAGAGGCCAAAGCCAAAACGGGACTTCCTATCGTATCTGAAATTATGAATATCAATGATATTGAACTCTTCCAAAACGTTGACCTTATTCAGGTTGGCGCCCGGAATATGCAGAACTTTGACCTACTCCGTGAGTTGGGCAAACTCAACAAGCCCATCCTTCTGAAACGCGGTCTTGCCAATACCCTGAAAGAATTGCTGATGAGTGCAGAATATATTATGGCAGGCGGAAACGAAAACGTCATCCTCTGTGAACGCGGTATCCGCACCTTTGAAACCTACACCCGCAACACCCTTGACCTCTCCGCTGTCCCAGCCCTGCATGAGCTCACACATCTTCCTGTTGTTGTCGACCCCAGCCACGCCAGCGGCATCTCCCGTTTTGTTGAACGTATGGCTATGGCGGCAGCTGCTGCAGGCGCCGACGGACTGATGATAGAGGTTCATAATGATCCCGAGCACGCTCTTTGCGACGGTGCCCAGTCTGTTACTCCCGCTCAGTTTGATCGAATTGCTCAGAAAGTGCGTAAAATCCTGGATGCAGCCAACGATTGATTACCCCATACAGAAAGGAAAGCTTCACCATGATAACAGGTATAGTCGGTCTTGGATTGATTGGCGGTTCTCTCGCAAAAGCCTATAAACAATCCGAAAGCATTACTGTATATGGAGCTGACAAAGACCTTACCACCCTTGAATTTGCCAAAATCTCCGGAGCCATTGACGATTACCTTACCGCCGACAACATTTCCTCCTGTGACTGCATTCTAATCGCCATCAATCCGGAGCAAGCTATTGACTGGCTGGAAAACAACGCGGAATCCATTGATCAGCATACCGTTGTCATCGATTGCTGCGGTACCAAACGCAAAATTTGCGAAGTCGGGTTCCGCCTTGCCGAGCAGTATGGCTTTGAATATGTTGGCGGCCATCCTATGGCCGGAAATCATCTCTGGGGTTTTAAAAACAGTCGTCCCAATCTTTTCCGCGGCGCAAGCATGGTTATCGTCCCCAAAATATATGATGACATTTATCTTCTTGATAAAATTAAACAGCTGCTTTTACCTGTTGGTTTTGTCTCCATATCTGTCACCACTGCCGAAAATCATGACCGCTTGATTGCCTTTACCTCCCAGCTTGCTCACGTTGTGTCCAACGCTTATGTAAAAAGTCCAACCGCCACTGAACATCGGGGTTTTTCCGCAGGGTCCTATCGCGATCTTACCCGTGTTGCCTGGCTGAATCCTTCCATGTGGGCCGATCTTTTTCTGGAAAACAGTGATTTTATGCTGAATGAACTGGACTCCATCATCGCCTCCCTCGGTGAATATCGCGAAGCAATTGCCCAAAACGACCGCGAAACTCTTACTCAGCTTCTTGATGATGGAAGAAAACGCAAACAGGAGATTGACGGAAAATGAAAACTGTAAACATAAACACCGCTTCTAAAAATTATGATGTAACCATCGGCCGTGGGCTGATTGAAAAAACAGCAGAGCTGTTCCAACCACGGAAAGCCACCACCGTTGCCATTGTTGCAGACAGCAATGTGTCCCCTCTTTATTCATCAAAGCTGGAATCTGTATTGATCG
>SVMZ01000025.1 GCA_015067185.1 Oscillospiraceae bacterium
CAAGTCCTGTTACCCGCACCATTGAAATGGTTTCAAATCGCAAGGTTTGAAGCCATTTTTCTCGTTTGTAGGATTTTTGAATGTTTGTGATTTTGGAAGATAAAATCCTGAAAATGATTCAGGTCAACAAAAAGGTCAACAAATAACCAGGAATCGATATATTCAGGCTGCAAAACGCATTGGTAACAAAGAAAGGAATGTTATCAATGGCATCAATTACAGCAAACAGAAAGAATGGAAAAGTGGTATCTTACAAGTTTAAAGCGTGTGTAGGAAGAGATGAGACAGGAAAGCAAATATTCAGATGCAATACGTGGAAAGTGCCTGATGGTTTGGCTCCATCCAAAATTGAAAAATTGTAAAAAGAGCGGGAAAATACTCTCCCGCTCTTTTTATAATTTTTTAGAGATAACCTTGGATTTGTGCATAAAACAAGTTGTTTTAGAAAGTAATTGTCGGATAAGCAACATGAAAAATACACTATTCTTCAAAACAATGATATGTTTCCAGCATTGTCTTGGCCGTTTGATACAGCAGTTTTTCTGCGGCTACCCGTAATTCCGTTGGTGGATTCAAAAGTCTGGAATCTCTCGACCAAAGTTTCCGTGGATTCCATGTGTAGGATTCATGCCAACGCATGGCATTACAGGCTTCGAGAGTGAAATAACCTTTATATTCTGCATCCAACAGGCCTTGTATAATTTCATCGTAATTGCAGGTCCCGGCAAATGGAGCCATATGGGTGTCTATATCTTTGAACTCTAGTTTGTCTGAATAGACATGTCCGAAGTTATCGTGTATATGTACAGCTCGAAGCTGTTCCCCGAGAGTTGTGATATTTTCATACTGAGACATTCCTGTAATATTAGCATGTCCAACATCCCATACAGCTTTCATCCGCGGATTTTTTGAAACCTTTATTGCCTCTAGAAGATATTCTGCATTGCCGCCATTTTCAATGAGACCATATACATTGTATTTCTCCAGTTCTTCACTGAATTTTTCATAGAAACATTTATTGGCTTCGAATGCGGCTTGATCATCTTTCCCATATAAATAACCATGTATAACGATATCCGGTATCCCCAGCATGCCGCATGCAGCAATACTGTTTTTCAAGCTCAAAATAGCCCTTTCTTGTCGTTCTCCACCGGCTGCATAATCCTCATGGTTAATGGAAGCGTGAGCTAAAACAAACTCAAAACCGTATTTAGCTGCGACATTAGCGGCATCATAGGCTTCTTTTTTCCATCCGTCTCCTTTCAGAAAGAAAGGAGAATTGCAATCTCTTTGGATATAGCCAAACGAAAAATCAAGGTAACGAAATCCTGTATCCTTAAATAATTCTACTGCTTCAGCAGGGGTTTGTGCCCAGATTCCCGATTCCAGATAATCCAATGTTGTGGTGGCTATTTTCATTTTGCATCCCTCTTTCTGTCCAAGTGTTAACCCTTTACCGAACCAAGCATAATTCCTTTTATAAAATACTTCTGTAAAAAAGGATACGCAACGGTTATAGGAAAGGTTGTTACAATCATGGTGGCGACACGGATAGTCACCGGTTTTATTGTAACAAATGCTTTGGACGATCCTCCTCCGGAGGCAACCATTTCATTCATTTCCTTTGCTGCATCTGCCTCAGCTACCATTTTTGCCATAATACTCTGAAGAGTTACCAATGTATCGGATCTTGTATATATAACGGTATCAAACCATGAATTCCACTGGCTAACAATTTGAAAAAGTGCTATTGTGGCGAAAATAGGAATGGAACAGGGGATAATGATTCGGAAGAATATAACAAATTTGCCTGCTCCGTCAATGGTTGCTGATTCTTCCAGAGATTCTGGAATAGATTCGTAGTACGAGATGAAGAGAATGGCATTATAGACACCAAACATGGTAGGAATAATGTAGACCAGAAAGTTATCCAACATGCCCAGATTTTTAATTAACAGATATTGAGGAATCATTCCTCCACTGAAATACATGGTCAGTAATATGAAAAACATATATGCTTTTCGGAAGTGAAGTTGCTTTTTACTTAATCCATAGGCCACAATACCGGTAAAACCTATGTGCAGTAAGGTTCCGCTTACCGTTCTGAGTACAGAATTTCGGAAGCCTGTTAACAAACGGGAATTTTGAAAGATAAATTCGTAGTTTTCCCAAGTGAAAATACGAGGAAATAAATAAAATCCTCCTTTGAGCGCATCGGTACCGTCATTAAACGAAATAACAATACAGTACCAAAAAGGATAAAGGGTTGTTAACAGAATAAGCGACATGATAATACCGTTTATCACAGGAAAAACTCTGCCTTCAGAGGATATTTTTCTTGTATTAGCCATCAGAAAAGCGCCTCCCCGTTAATCTTTTTTACAAGTCCATTTGCAAACAGCATGAGGAGTGCAGAAACGATGGATAATAATAAACCGACTGCTGTTGAATAACCAAAGTTTCCTCTAATCAATCCTATCTCATATATATAGTAAGATAGTGTAAGTGATTTTTCATAGTTCATGGGGTTGTTCAAAAAATAAGCCTGATCAAAGCCGGTATTAACCATCGATCCCACCGAAAGAATAAGACGTATGCAGATAATACTTCTTAAGGAAGGAAGGGTTATGTAACGCATACGGGCAAAGCGCCCAGCACCGTCAATTTTGGCAGCCTCATAGAGGGATTCATCGATACCGGTAATGACTGCCAGATAGACAATGGAGCTCCAACCGAGACCTTTCCAAAGAGAGGCTATAACCACGACCCACCAGTAAATTTCCTTGATTCCTAAAAAATATATACCGTTTTCAGTGAAGCCAAGAGCAATTAATGCCTGATTAATGATGCCTCTGCTGGGAGAAATGAGTGTATCCAGAATAATTGCCATGATCGTCCAAGAAATAAAATGAGGCAGATAACTGACTGTTTGAACTATTTTTTTGAAGGTAATATTGTTTATCTCATTTAATAATAATGCAAAAGCAATAACAACCGGAAACTCGATCAACATGCTTAAGAGAAAGATACCGACTGTATTGGTCAGCGCATTCAACATATAAAAATCTTCGAAGATACTTATAAAATGCGCAAAATTATTCCAGGGGCTTCCCAGAATACCGGTTCCTATACGATAATTTTTAAATGCAATAATGATTCCTGCCATTGGAATGTAGCTGAATACAGCAAGAAATGCTATTCCCATCCACACCATAATGTGATAAGGGTATTCTTTTTTAAACCAATGGTTTTTTGTTTTCTTTGAACAGACACGTTCCATAATGTATCCCCCTTTTTCAGGAAGTGGATTTGGTATAAAACCAAATCCACTTCAAAACTTTTGCTATTGCATAAATTAGGCGATAACATCCTTTACCTGAGGAAGCATCCACTCAAGCAATGTTGCTTTTCCGGCATTGTCGGTATCTGCCAAAAGTTTATTATACAGCTCATTGAATTCCGCTTCATTGTCTGCAGCAATGATCTGTGCAAGCATAGTCTGGGAAAGGGTATAAATGTTATTAAAGATTACATTCATATCCTCATTGGCATTTACAGCCACCTTACTTGCCATATGTGCAGGAGGATCATCCTCGTAAACGTCACTCCAGGTAGCTTTTGCTTTGTTATATTCTACAAGTTTTTCATCGGTGGCATTGACAAGGGCAGCCTGTTCGCTTATGACATCATAGGCGCTGCGGAAAGAATACCAGAGACGATCGTATGCATAGATTCCGAGTTCACCAGCACGACCAAGAGCAGAGAGTTCCGCAGCATTACCGATAGCAGCGGGATAGGGAACACCATCTTCGGTATAGAGGACTTCAAAATGCTTACCATAAACACCCATGGTAACAGCAAGACTGCCTTCCTCGGTCAGACCGTATTCAATAAATTTAATGGCACGTTCCGGGTTGGTACAATCTTTAGTTATAACATAGTTGGGACGAGCAGTAGCGACATGTCCGGATACCGGCCATACATTGGTGTGGTCAAGAGACTTGCTGATCGGGCCAAGAATACCGGTGTAAGCACCGTCTACATTTTCTCCAACAACAGAAAGGGTGGGGTTACACTGCCAGGAGTTTCCAGATGCAAACATTAAAACAGATCCTGCATCGATCTCAACCTGAACATCCTGAATAGCAAAGGATTCCGGAAGCAGCATGCCATCAAGATAAAGCTGGTTGAAGAACTTGAGAGATTCCAGACCTTCCGGAGTTTCGTACCAGTACTTCAACTCATCTGTTGCCTGATCGTAGTAAATTCCGTTTGAAAGTTTGCAGTAGCCAAACATACCGAACAGATTACCGCTAGCATATTCAGGAATGCTCAAAACAATGGGGTAAAGAATTTCGGGATAATCTGTTTTCCAAACTTCTTTAAAACGCTGGAAAAAGTCTATAAGCTGATCGGTAGTTTTGATGGAATCATATGTTTCACCGAGATCTTTTACAATATCCATGCGGACGCCAAAGCAACCGTTCTGACCGGAGTCATAGTCACTGAGAAGAACGTCAGCGGTGCGATACTGTGTCGGCAGATTATAAATGTTGCCATCTTCTGCAGTGCACTGTGCGATTTCGGATTCATAGAGCATATCCCACATTTTGGGAGCATATTCATCCATCAGTTCGTTGATGGGAAGTGCAAATCCACCCTGGACGATTTCTGTCATAATAGGTGAATTACCCATGAGACGGAAGATAAAGTCGGGAAGCTGTTCACCGGAAGCAAGCATAAGAGTAAGGCGATTACCATCGTTATCGGGTGCAAACTCATATTCCAGAGTTACGCCGGTACGCTCCTGAATGTATTGGGAAACTTCATCGTCTCCCCACTGCCATTCATAGCCGAGCATGCTGTTGTAGAAACAGGAGAGGGTTACAGGAGTTGTGTCATAAGTCCACTCGAGATCCGGATCATCTTCTTTAAAGATAACCGGAATACCGGAGGGAGGTGCCTGGGTGGGTTTCTCTTCAACAGATTCGGATTCTTCGGTTTTGGAGGATTCAACCACGCTGGATTCCGATTCACTTTCAGATGGGACAACCTGAGACTGACAGCCTGTTGTAATACTTACGAGCATAAGAAGTGCAAGAAGCAGGCACAATAATTTGCGTGTCATTTTGTACATCGTTCCTTTCTGTAACAATAATCACGGGGTTAATAAAAAGCGGTGGCCACCAACTCTTTGTATTTATTTTACACTGATAGGGACTGAGAATACAATCAGAAATTTTTGATGTTGTTTTGTAAAACACACCACTTTAAGGAAAAAATCAAAAGAAAATAACCAAATTATAGACAAGGCGATAATAAAATGATATATTTTTATTTATAAGAGGTGATGATTATGTTAAAAGTACTTATCGTTGAAGATGAAACTCTTGATGTAGCATATATTTTGAAAAATATTGATTGGAGCACTCTCGGACTTGAAGTGGTAGGTGTTACAGATAACGGACTGGATGCTGAAAAATTAGAAGAACAATTGCGCCCGGACATTATTATTACCGATATCATCATTCCTGGTATAAATGGAACAGAGCTTGCATTGAGAATAAGAAAAAAGCGCCCTAATATAAAGATGGTGTTTATGTCGGGTCATCAGGTATTTGATTACGCAATCAGCGGAATCCGTGCTTCAATAGAAGATTATCTTATTAAACCGATCGAACCTGAGGAACTTACAGGAAGGCTGAAAAAAATTGCTGCTATATGTATGAAGGAAAAGGAGAGTGAATTCGAAAGAGAATATATGGAAAATATATTGAGGAATCAGCTTCCTACCCTTAGAGAATCTTTACTCAGAGAGATTGTTCTTGGTGATTCCGGAAGTAATCCCTGTATAAAAGAGCAGTTGGACTTTTGCTCCATTGAACTTCCTGTTGAGGCTTCATATTGTATTTTGCTTATGCAGCCGGATGCTTTGGATATAACAGAATATACAGAGAAGGAGCGGCAAATTCTGAGATTTAAGGTAGCTAGAATCATTGAAGAAAAATTGCCCCCCAAATACTGTAATTATTTTAACTTGGGTTTCGGATTGGAATTTGTTGTTGTTTTGCGCATGAATGAAAATGCACCTATGCCGGATGACCTCGCTGAAGAGCTACAGAAAAATATTTCAGCTGCTTGTGCAGTGAGTTTTTCTATTGGAGTTGGTATCCAGGGACATGGTATAGAAAGTCTGAAAGCATCTTACAAATGTGCCAAAACAGCTTTAGAAAATCAATTTTTTGGAGGAAAAGGGCAGGTTATTCATTTTAAGGATATATCAGATAATGAAAAAAACTCCTATGGTTCCTTTTTCACAGATTTTTCCGATGAGCGAAAAGCGATTATACTTACAGTTACAAGAGGCCATATTGAAGCAATGAAAAATCTTACAGAGCCGTTTTACGAAAAAATTTCAACCAGCGGTGTTTCTCCCGAGATTGCCCGTATTATGTGTATTGAGCTGATTTCTTCTGCATTATCCAAAATTAATGAGATCAATAAAAAAGTGGCAGATAGAATTGTAACCAAAGGAAATCCTTTTGAACATTTATTGCAGTCATCCTCTATGCAAAACATGAAAAAATGTGTAGATGAAACGTTAGCTGGTTTTTGTCGGGAGATGACGTGTGATGAGGAGAATCGTCAACAGTGGTTGGTAGATGCAATAAAGAATATTATTCGGCGTGATATTAGTAAAAATATCAGTGTAAAACAGATTGCAAATCAACTCTATGTTTCCCATGGATATGCTACCAGAGTTTTTAAAAGTATAACAGGAGAGGGAATAAATCGATTTATTATTTCTGAGCGGATGAATTTGGCGTGTAATTTGCTTGCCAACCCGGATATGAAAATATCGGATGTCATGCAAGAAGTTGGTTATAATGATCTCTCATATTTTTCATCTGTGTTTAAAAATGAAATTGGAGTTTCACCAAGAAGTTATCGTGACAGATTGTTTGAAAATCCAAGTGAGGTGGACGAGCGTGACAAAAATTAGAAGATGGCTACATGGAATAAAGTTACGAAATCGTGTTTTGTTGTATTCAGAATGTATTTTGTTTCTTTTTATTATTACCATGGGCAGTGTGTTTTTCTCCTTATATTCGTCAGAATTTACCGATGAAAGCGCACAGCTTTATATGAGTAAACTGAGTGCCGCCGAAGAAAACGTCCATTCAGAGTTGGAATCCTATTCACGAATATTATATACAGCATATCTTGACCGTTCCCTCCATTCAATGATAACCGATTCTGCTGCTATCCATGGAGTCAGCTATATTCAAAATATGTCTAACATATCCAGCTATCTTGAAACCCTTATGTCAGGGTTTGAGTATATGCCGGAATTGCAATTGTATATAATGGAAGATTTCTTTCATACAGAAGGGCCATTTCATCATATTTATTCACTTGAGAATTTGAAAGATGAAAAATTAGCAAAAATATTAGAGAGCAGCAATACGCAAATTTGTTGGGATGGCTCTTTACAGACAGATGAAAACGGAAACAATGTAGTTTCTGCAGCTATTGTTGTAAAAGAACGTACTACAGGTAAGCGTATTGCTTTGGCTCAAGTAATACAGCAGACAAAGTATTTAAAAAGAAGTATCACTAAAACAATGGATTTACAAACAGGAGCCTATTATATTCTGGATAACAATGGTAATATTGTATTTGAAGGTGGAAAAGAATTTTTAATATCTGAGTTCAAGGCTGAACTCAGTGAAAAAATTACACCTGAATTCACTGGATATATTAAAGTTCCGAACGGGATTACGGTATTTATAAAGCATGATAGTAAAATGAATTGGCAGCACATATATATCACGGATGAAAACGCTTATATTGAGCGAATTTTTTCAGTAGGAAGAACGCTGTTACTAATTATGGCGTTATTAATAGCGCTTTCTGTGGTGGCAATGATATTATCAAGCAATGTTTTAACACGTAACGTAGTATCATTGAAAAATGCAGTAAAACGAGTAAGCAGGGAAAATTTAGTATTAGAGAAAATTCCAATGAATAATGATGAAGTTGGAGAGTTGGCAGAATCCTTTTCTGATATTCTTTTTATGTGTAGAGAATTGCTTGAAGCGGTAAAAACTGCTGAACGAGAGAAATATGCTATGGAATTGTACGCTTTGCAAGAGCAGGTAAATCCTCATTTTCTCTATAATTCACTTGCATCAATCCGTGCATTGGCAGCAGATATTGAAGCGTATACGATTCATGATGCTTTGGGGGCTCTAGCAAAATTTTATCGGCTTGCGCTCAGTCACGGAGCAACAGAGATTTTAGTATCACAGGAAATTGAGTTGATTGAAAAATATGTCGAAATTTGCCGCTTGCGTTTTGGAGATAGACTCAGTATTCGTATTGAAGTGGATGAAAAGGTTCTCTTTTGCAAAACTCCAAAACTGATTGTACAGCCTTTTATTGAGAATGCAATTCTTCATGGAATTCAAAATAAAAAAGATCAGTTTGGGAATGTAGTGATAACTATTTTACGTTATTCTGAAACAGAATTGCTGTTTAAAATATGTGATAATGGTATTGGAATTGATGCTGAAAAACTAAAAAAAATTATGGAAAAACCTTATAACCATCAGAATCATCATGCTATTTCCAGTGTGGATCATCGGATTAAACTTCACTATGGAGAGGAATATGGCGTTTACATTCAAAGCATCCAAGGTGAAGGCACCGTTGTTGAAATAAGGATTCCTGTAAAAGAAGCGCTGTCAACCGAAATATTATAGGATATGTCGCTGATATAACTTGTTTTCATAGATACACGGAGAAAATTAAAAATGAAAATTATAATAATGAAGAAAATGTCTAGAGTGGTTGATTAAAAGGTCAACCACTCTAATTTTTTTGATGCTAAATTCGGTTCCCATATTGTTTTCTTGAAACGCACATGAATTTCCCCAATATTACAACAAATTTTAGGCCGAACAATGTAAAATAATGTTGGACACAGGAGGTAATACTATGGGGAATGTATATGGTTATGTGAGGGTGTCGAGTATCGATCAGAATGAGGACAGGCAGCTTATTGTTATGGACGAAACAGATAAACAATGGCAAATCAGTACAACTACTTTATGTTTTGAAGGGGAGTGTGAATGTGAATTTTATATACGGAATAACTTAGTTCAATACAATGTTACAACACAAGAAGCTAATGTATCCGCATATACATCGGAAGGTTGCTTAGATGATTATTATAATAAAGAATTAAAACCCAATATTGTTGCTACGGTCTTTGCTATATTATTATCTGACCCTAACGTAGGGATTGGTTCAGCTGTTGTGTCTACATATTTAGATAATACTTTATATCAAAAAGAAAGATACATAGAAGGGAGTATAGAATTATTTTTGGGTTCAAGAATACGGTCTCTTTTCGAAGGACAATATTGAGTTATTATGAAGAAAAGAATACATTGGCTAAGGTGAGCATTTTAGGTCAACAAAAGGTAAACAGAAAAGAGAGAAAATTAAAAGAAAGACGTTGTTTGGGTTGCTTCATGATAAAATTTATGATATACTAAAAATGGCTTAAATACAAGAAAAACAATGCGTTTTGTGAGTTTTTGAATATATGCGGGTATGGCGGAATTGGCAGACGCGCTAGATTCAGGTTCTAGTGGTCGCGAGGCTGTGCAGGTTCAAGTCCTGTTACCCGCACCATTGAAATGGTTTCAAATCGCAAGGTTTGAAGCCATTTTTCTCGTTTGTAGGATTTTTGAATGTTTGTGATTTTGGAAGATAAAATCCTGAAAATGATTCAGGTCAAAGGGAGGATATTCTGTGACAGAATTCTTAAATGAATGGTTCCAAGGATTGGAAAAAGGACTGGCCGGGTTAAATGTGCAGGAACAGGGGAGTGTTTTAGAGGAATGTGGAAAGGCCTGTTCAAAATCTTTTTCGTTGGGCATATATAAGATGGTTCGCGAACAATCAACGGATACAGCAGATTTTTTTGAAAGGCTGAAAGGAAGTATTCCGGAAATAGATGTTTTTGAGGTGGAGAAGGGAAAGGTTTATGAGATTCACTATAAAAAATGTCTTTGTGATTTATATGTAGAGGGTTTGATAACCAATGGCTTCCTGTGTGAATGTTCAAGAAGAAGCCTTTTGTATAATCTAAAGTGTGTATTCCCTGAGAAAATGTGGAAAGTTTTACTGCTGGAGAGTATTCTCAGAGGGAAAGACAGGTGTGTGTTGCGTGTTTTATCGGAAGAGAAGATTGATGTTTCCGAAGTTACAGATTGAATGGTGATTTGTTGGTAAGCTCTATGTTGGAAAAGAAAAAGAAGGATACATGGTGTACTTATATTTCCGAAAACAGAGAGAAGATTATCCCAAAGCGAGGGCAGGGACTTTGGAAACAATCTTATTGGGCAGAAAAACGTACACTGGATCCTGAAAATGATTCAGGCCAACAAAAAGGTCAAGAAAAGTTGTATCGGATTTATTGAGGAAAGAGGAAAACGGTACCTCTGAAAGGACAGACTGAAATAAAAAAGTAAACGGCTGCGAGATCGTTTATTCTGAAAAAAGAACACGGCACACTATATCGACTATAGTGTGCCGTGTTTTCTAAAATATCTCAATATCATTTCTATGATTGCAGCAGCGCAGCGTATAGACATATACAGGAAATTAGCAACGCGGCAAGCCTGATCAGCAAAGGATAGAGAAAGACGGTGTGTTTACAGTGCAGAGGTCTCATGCATCAATGCGGCGGTGGAACGGTATAGTTCGGCATAGATTTGGCTGCCCTTCTCGTAAAGCGCAGCAAACTCGGGACGAGGATATACTGTTTTGAGTGTGTGGTTCCAATCTTTCAGGTGGGAAGGAGAGGAAACAGCGCCGACTCCCAAAGCGCAGAGCATGGTATCTCCAAAGGAGGCCCCGGTTGTAATGCCGGGGATAACATGAGGACAGCCGGTGATATCACTCATAATCTGCATCCATTCGGGACTTTTGGTGCCGCCGCCCACGGCGGTAACGGTGCCGATGGAGAGCCCCATTTTACGAAGGATATCCAGATTTTGGCGCAAACCATAACCGACACCTTCCAAAGCAGCACGCAGAACGTGAGCACGGGTATGCCCAAGAGAAAGTCCGAAAACCATTCCTTTGGCATCGGCATCCATAATCGGCATACGTTCTCCAGCAAAATAGGGGAGAACAGTGACACCATCGGAGCCGGGAGGGACGGTATTCGCTTCAGCAAAGAGAAGGTCGTAGGCATTGGCGCCTTCGGTTTCTTCTTTTGAGAGAAGATCACCGCAGAAATTATCCCGCAGCCAACGGGTAAGAGAACCGGTTGTAGCCATACCGGCCAGCACACAGCCGGAATCGCCAAAGAGAAACTGTGCTTTCCAAAGCGGGTTATCTTTGGTGATAAGGGTTGGTGTTACATGGTTGAGAAACAGGCTGGAGCCATACATAACCATAGTATCGCCGGGTTCGGAGATACCGACACTGAGTGCTTCAGCACCGGCATCGGTGGTGCCGCAGACAACGGGAGTGCCTTCCCGTAGTCCGGTCTCCCGGGCGGCGCGAGCCGTGATCTGCCCAATAACGGAAGCGGGCGGAAGAATATCCGGCAGACAGGAGAGGTCGCGGTCACCGATGATATAACGGCACATATCGGCATCCCAGTTTTTTGCAGTGAAATTGTAAAGAGGGGTGGAGAAAAAGACAGAATAACTGTCAATAACATTTCGGCCAGTCAGCCGCAGATTGATATAGCCCTGAGCAAAGGTAAAGCGTTTGGCTTTGGTAAAAATTTCAGGTTCGTGACGGCGCAGCCAAAGCAGTTTGGGGCCGTAAGAATCCACAGAGGGCTGTTCGCCGCAAACCTCCAGCAGCTTTTTTTCTCCGAAATATTGTTTGATCTCTGCAATCTCTTCGGTGCTGCGGGTATCAATACCATAGAGGATGGCGGGACGAAGCGGTTCATCATTTTCGTCAGCGGCAACCAGTCCGCATGAGACAGCACTGCATCCCACAGCGGCAATTTCGGACGGAGAAACACCGGTAACGGAGATCAGGCGATGTATGATATCGCAGACATCCTTCCACCATACGCTGACAGGGTCATGCTCTGCCCAGCCGGGACGTGGAACCTGCAGGGCGTGTGTTTGTTTTTGCGTGTTAAGAATATGTCCGTTGAGATCGGTGATGACACCTTTGGATTCGGAGGTGCCTACATCAACACCGATAAAATATTTCTCCATAAATCCTCCTTTCCGTCCCTTAGCAGAGAATAAACTCTGTTTCGGCACGGGCAAATAAATCGGCACAGCGCGGGTCGCTGCAATCGGTAATGGCAGCGGTGAAACGGGAAAGTTCTTCCGGAGAAAAGACCAGTGAAAAGGCTTTTCGGTCAAATTTGCTGCTGTCAAAGAGCAGATAGGCCTCGTCGGCACAGGCGGTCATAGTACGCTTGATAGAGGATTCCTCCGTGAGACGGTTGGAAAAGCCGAAAGAACAATCCAGTGCATCGCAGCCGAGAAAAGCTTTGTTGACATGCAAGCGGCGATAGAAGCCGACCGTATCTTCACCGGTTAGAGTAAATACACCGCGCTGAAGCGTTCCGCCGGGAACGATCAGTTCAGCGCAGCCGCTGCGTGCGATTTCGCAGGCGATGTAAAGATCATGGGTGACAACCGTGAGGTTGCGTTTTGGAACCTGCGAAATGGCATGAGCCACTTCGCAGGAAGTAGTGCCGGCATCGAGGATGATAATGTCGTTATCGGCAATGAGAGAGGCAGCCTGTCTGGCAATTCGGCGTTTGGCATCGGAATTCCGGGATAGTCTTGTGTGAAAAGGTGTTTCGTAGCTGAGTTTGTTTTCCAGCGAAAGCACACCGCCGTGAGCTTTTGCTGCCAAACCTTTTTCCACAAGAACGTCAATATCACGGCGGACAGTGACACGGGAGACACCAAATTTTTCGCTCAGTTCAGCCACGTCGGCGCGTCCGTTTTCCCGGATATAATCCGCCATCAGGCTGAGCCGCTCCTGCTGAAACAATGATTTTTCCAAAACAGCCTCCGTCGGATCACTCACCGCGGTAGCTGCGGACGATCTTCATGAAAGCAGCGACACGGGCTTCATCGACGGTGTTTTCGAATTTACCGTCAACCTTGAAGGTGGTTCCGACAACGGCACCATCAGAGGCTTCCAGCTGTTCCACAACGTTTTCGGGACGGACACCGGTATTGCAGAAAAGCGGTGTGTGTTTGAGAACGGATTTTGCACGAGAGAGGATCTGGGTATCGGTGTTGGCGCCGGCGATCAGGCCGGATACACAGATGACATCGGGCTGGCAGTTGAATTCGGTGCTGCGGGCAATATCTTCAATGCTGCGGTTGCCGAGATAGGCTGCGGCTTCGGGGACGATATTGAAGATCATGCGGACATCTTTGGCGCCAATGCGCTGACGGTGACGGGCAAGCTCGCCGCAGTTGGTGTTCCAGAGTCCAAAATCACTGGCATAGACACCACTCATGATTTCACGGATAAATTTGGCGCCGGTAGCGGCAGCAAGATCGATGGAAGCAGTACCATCCCAAAGGACATTGACACCGAAAGGAATTTTAATATCCTTTTTCAGCTCGCCGATGATACGGGCCATGCAGATGGCATTGATGGGTTCGGTTTTGGTGAGGTAGGGCAGGCTGAACTCATTGGAGAACATAACGGCATCTACACCGCCGTTCTGCAGGGCCAAAAGGTCACGGCGGGCCAACTCGACAACACGCTCCATGGAGCCCTCAGAGAGGTCGGTGTCAAAATTGGGGTCACCCTTCATGGCGCGGAAATGACACATGGCGACGATGGGCTTTTCGTTTCCAAAGGTTTCTTTCATCCAGGCAGTATTCATAGTGTAAATCTCCTTATATTAAATTATTTTTGTGGGTTAGATGCGATAACGAGATGGATCAAAAGAGGTATCCAAACGCTCTAATGTGGCAGCAACCAGCTGCGCCAGAAGGTCAAGGTCTTTGGTATCACAGACTTCAACGGGGGAATGGGTATAACGGGCAGGAAAAGCCAGTTCCACACAGGCAACACCGGTGTCTTCCAGCTGGAGATAGGCAGCATCGGTGAGGATACCGGTGGAGGCAAAACGCTGCAGGGGAATATCGGCCTCGCGGGCGGCAATTTTTACATTGTTCATCAGCCCGCGGTGAGAAAGGGTGCCGTTAAGGGTGCCGCGCCCATGGAAGGAATAGGCAGTGAGGACAGGACCACCGGAAAGGCCGGTTTCAAAACGGCCGGCTACCTCCGGAGTATCTCCGGTGAGGCAGACATCCAACGCAATACCCACATCGGGCTGGATGGAACGTGCCGCCACCATGGCCCCGCGCAGATTGAATTCTTCCCAAACGGTACCCACAATGTAGAGGTTGCAGGGGGGAGGATTTTCATGGGCGAGGCGGGCAATTTCCACCAGTGCAGCACAGCCGCCGCGGTCATCGATGGCTGTGCCGGAAACGCGGGTGCCCAACAGTTGCTGGAAAGAGGGGGTATATGATGCAAAACATCCCACCTCAATGCCGTTGTCGCGCACCTCCTGTGCGGAAGAAGCGCCGATATCCACGATCAGTGATCCGATGGGATCCACTTTAAGCTTTTCCTCGGCGGTCATGCCGTGGTGAGATTTGTTCCCGATAATGCCTTCCACAATGTCACCGTCTTCGGTGAAGAGGGAGAGACGAAGGCCGGGCAGGATTTTTTCGGGGATCCCGCCGAGACGGTCAATACGGATCAATCCGCTGGGTTCGATGCTGCGAACCACAAAGCCGACAGAATCCATATGGGCAAATACCATAACATTGAGAGGAGCATCGTCTGTTCCGCCAATAAAGCCGATTACATTTCCTGCACGGTCGCAGGAGATATCATCACAGTAGGGGGAAAGCTCTTCCTTCAGCGATGATGCCATGATTCCCTCATAGCCAGAGGGAGCCAAAGCAAGACAAAAACGTCGGAGAATGCGGGTAATATCTGACATAAATAATCATCTCCCATGATTCAAGATGAGGATACCGAAAAATGTATTTATTTTCATTATATCATATCGAAGATCATTGTCAATAGAAAAAGAACATAAATGATCTTGAAAGAACACAAAAGAACATTTAGGAACCACGGGAAGAACAGTTGCTTTTTCCGGTATAATATGCTATTGTTGTATCAGAAGTTTGATAGAGAAGAGGTAGAAAGACATGTTTCGGAATAAAGTAGCGGTTATTACGGGCGGCGGGCACGGGATCGGCAGATGTACAGCCGAAAAATTTAAAGAGAACGGTGCAGCTGTGGTTGTGATCGACAGCACGCCGGGTGATTATTATGTGGGAGATATCGGTGAGAAAGCGGTATTGGAGCAGTTTGCAGCGTATGTGATTGAAAAATACGGTAAAATCGATTATCTGGTTAACAATGCGCCGCCGATGATGAAAGGATTGGATTCCTGCAGTTATGAGGAGTTTTCCAGGGCGCTTGCAGTAGGAGTGACAGCACCCTTTTATCTTTCAAAACTGTTTGCACCGTATTTCGGAACAGGCGGTGCTATCGTCAACATTTCCTCTTCGCGGGACCGTATGAGCCAACCCCAGACAGAGAGCTATACGGCAGCAAAGGGGGGAATCTCTGCCCTTACCCATGCGTTGGCAGTTTCTCTGGCAGGCAAAGTACGGGTTAACTCCGTGTCACCGGGATGGATTGAAACGCACGGTAATCAATACAGCGGTGCAGATGCGGGGCAGCAGCCTGTTGGTCGAGTGGGAAAACCGGAGGATATTGCCGATGCTGTGTTGTTTCTCTGCTCTGATCATGCCGGTTTTATTACAGGGGAAAATCTCTGTATCGATGGCGGCATGACCAGATTGATGATCTACCACGGAGATTATGGATGGAGCTTGAAAGAATAAAAAAAGCGCCTGTTGAAGAGCATAACATTCAACAGGCGCTTTTACTTGAAAATATTTTACGGAGAAAAGGTTTTATTTGAGTAATTGTTCCAGTGCATAAGTGATACCGAATTCATCATTGGTTTTGGTGACAAAATCGCAGATGTGTTTGATTGGATCAATGGCATTTCCCATGGCAACAGAATAGCCCGCAGTGCGAAGCATCTCTGCATCGTTCATACTGTCGCCGAAGGCAACAGTCTCAGAGAGGGGAATTCCCAGCTTTTCTGTCAGAATTTTTATGCCGTTGCCTTTGGAGGTGTTTTCCGGCATAATATCAATCAATTCGGCACCGGAGGAGACCAGGGTTAAGGTATGGTTTTGGTTAAAACGCTCTTCCAGATCGGGCATGATAGCGGTGTCGTGGCGAATCAGGATTTTCAGGATATTGTTGTAGCCCTCTTCCGACGGGTATTCGGTAACGGAGCGGATGGGAACGCGGAATACCTCCGGAATGGTTTTGTTGTAATTCTGGAAGATTTTGATGCGTGTGCTGTCAACCGCGTGGTAAACATAGTCAGGAGTATAAAAAAGATAGTCTTTTCCCTCCATGATAAGCGAATTGAGGATGGCTTTGGCATCATTGGCGGGAAGAAACTTTCGGTGCAGGACTTCTTTGGTCAGAATATTAATAATTTGACCGCCGTTGCATGTGATGACAGGATCGGCGATGCCAAGATCATGAACATATTCAAAAATCTGCAGATCGCTTCTGCCGGTGGCGATGATAATTTTTATTCCACGCTCGCTGAGTCTTTTCAGTGTGGCTTTGTCTATGTCCGATATTTTTTTTTGAGAGGTAAGAAGCGTACCGTCAAGATCAAAGATGCAGCAGCTGATTTTCATTTTTGGACTTTCACTCCATTTATGACAAATTGGGGAGAATCTGATGTATCAGATACAGAGGTTCTTTATTTGAAAAGCAACTATATTATAACAGGTTATTGTATTCTTCGCAAGAGACGGCAGGAAAAGGTGAGGATTGGTTATTGTGTTTCGGCATGGTTTATGCTATGATTTAAAAAAGGCGGTGAGAATAATGACTGTGTTGGAAAAAAGAAAATTGACCGGATTTTTTGAAAATGAGCTCAGAAATCAGATCCTCTCGTTCTGGATGCCCCGGTGTGAGGATAAGGAATACGGTGGATTTTTAAACTGTTTTGACAATAAAGGTGAAAAACTTGTTTCATACGATAAATACACATGGAGTCAGGGACGCTTTGTCTGGATGTTTGCAAAACTGGCTGAGACACCGGCTGTGCTGTTCAGCAAAGCGGAGCGGGCGGAATTTTTGCGTCTTGCCGGACAGGGGGCAGATTTTATGGTGAATCACTGCCTGATAGGAGAGAATGACTATCGTTGTGTCTTCCTCATGAACCGTGATGGTTCTCCCAAACAGGTTGAGGGATGGGATGAGCTGGATATGAGCATCTATGCCGACTGTTTTGCTGTGATCGGACTGGCACGTTATGCATTGGTCAGCGGCGATATCGAAAAGTATCGTTTTGCCAAACGGTTGCATGCCTCCTGTGTGGAGCGCATCCGTAACTATACATTCAAGACACTGCCTTATCCGCTTTCCCAAAAATATCGCGCCCATGGTATTCCCATGATTATGTCTAATACAACCAAGGAACTTTGTCTTGCAGCTGATAAGCTGGACCGGGAATATACGGCATACCTCCGCGGGTTAGTGAGAGGATATACCGAGGACATTCTGGAGCATTTTGTGGATGAAAACGATGTGATGCACGAGGTGATCCTGAAAGAAGACAACGCCTTTTTCCCACAGCTTCTGGGACAGCACATGAATCCGGGGCACACCATTGAGGATGCCTGGTTTATGCTGGAAGCGGCAGAACTCTGCGGAGAAAACGCATGGGAAGAGAAAATTTTCCGTGTAACAGAAAAAGCCTTTGAAAACGGTTGGGATAAAAAATACGGTGGTATTCTCCATTTCTGCGGAATCAATGGCGGAGAGCCTGTGGGGGATATGAGCGGAGTGGAAGAGGAAACCATGACCAAACAGCTGAGTGATTGGGGCAGTAAACTCTGGTGGGTACATTCCGAAGCACTGTATACCTCACTGCTATGTTATTGCAGGAGTGGGAAGGAGATTTTCAGAGAATGGTTTGAGCGGGTGTTTGATTATACCTTTGACACCTTCCCGGGGCAGGATCCCGAGGTCAGGGAGTGGATTCAGATCCGCACAAGAGAAGGGGCGCCGCAGGATAAAGTGGTAGCGCTGCCGGTCAAGGATCCTTTCCACATTACAAGAAATCTGATTTTGATTCTGGAACTGCTGCATAACATTTGAAAGCCGTTCCCATGACAGAAGAATTTGAGGTGAAAATTGTGATAACTAATAGATTTCATTATGCCCGGGAGGCAGGACAAAACCCCCACAGCGGTTTTATGTCATTCCAGCATTTTCGGGGAGAAAAGCTGTATTCTGATATTGTTGTCAGACCAGAGGCGAGGATGACGGAAACAGAACGGGTGGAATGCTATCCTGTCTCTGCCGACGCGGAGGAAAACGGACGGGAGCAGGGATATTATCCTGATTCTACCGTGGTGTATATCCGCATTCTCTGGAAAGAATTTGAGCCTGAAAAAGGAAAATACAACTATGATTTCATACAATCCATCATCGATGAAGCGAAGAGACATGGACAGACGCTGATTTTTCGGTTGATGGCCCATTCCACCAGAGCCTGTGATGATGTACCGGCATGGCTGAAGGAGATCATGCCCTGTCCGGAGCGGCCGCCGATGGAACGGGTCAAGGATTCCCCTACTGATCCGCGGTTTATGGAATATTTTCTGGAAGCAATCCGCGCATTGGGGGCCCGCTTTGACAGTGATCCGGTCTTTGAATCCATCGATATCTCTCTGCCCGGTTCGTGGGGAGAGGGGCATAATCTGCACCTTTATCCGGATAATCTTTTTGAAACCATTATGGATACCTATCTGGAGGCGTTCCCCCATACCCAGCTGATGACACAGATTGGCCGGCCGGAGCTGATTGCCTATGCCGCAGAGCGCGGCAGAATTGTTGGTTGGCGAGGGGATGGATTGGGAGAACCGCACCATCTGCAGGAACTATATCCGTCGCGGATTGAAAAAGTGGCAGAACAGTGGAAGATAGCACCGGTATCTTTTGAAGCCTATTGGTGGCTTGGCGAATGGGAACGAAAGGGATGGGATATCGATAAAATCATCGAAACAACGCTTTCGTGGCATCTCTCCTCCTTCAACGGGAAATCGATGCCTGTACCGGAGATGTGGAAAGAGAAGGTGGATGGCTGGACTGCAAAAATGGGATATCATTTTGTGATAGACAGCTTTACTCTGCCTGAAGTTGCATCTGCCGGGGAAACAGTTGATATGATATTGCGTATCGATAACGTGGGCGTGGCACCTGTTTATAAAAAAATACCGCTGCTGATCCGTATTGGACAGCAGAAGCTGCCGACAGATATAGATGTTACCCATTGGCTTCCGGGAAAACACGAGGAGCAGATTTACATCAAAGTGCCGAATGAAGCGGGAGTATATGATGTATCCATTGGGTTCGAGTATGATCTGCCGGTATATTTTGCCAGTGATGCAAAACGTGAAGAGAATTTTTATGGTGTTGGAAAAATTACAGTCAATAAGTAATTTTGAAATTTGGGTTTTATGAGAGGAGGAGGCAAGTGAAAAAAATAGTGAAAACTCCTTTCGAAAAATATATAGAACAGCAGGCAGACACAAAAGCAGAGGAATTAAAAGCGTTTTTCGCAGATTTTGATGAGCACTGTCTGATGAAAAGTACTGAAAAGAAGCTGCTGAAAGAAGATTTTGAAAAAGCAATTCTGTATTATGCAGAAAAAGGATTCTCTCAGGAGAAAGCATTAAAGCTTTTAGACATGAGATATCTTGGCGGTTTTTATGCGAGACCGGCTGTGTTGTGGTTTGCGCTGGATGATGCGGCAAAAATTTATCCGGTATCTATGGAGCACGGCAGAATGTCGGTGTTCCGCCTGTCAGTATATCTAAAAGAGGCGGTTGTTCCGGAACTGCTGCAAATGGCGTTGAATTTTACAGTCAAGAGATTTCCAAGTTTTGTGACGACTTTAAAAAAGGGATTCTTTTGGCATTATCTCGATACCACAAAGCGCCGTTTCTGTGTTGAAAAAGAGAGCAATATTCCTTGCCAGCCGCTTAAGGTATACCGCAGCGGCTCTCAGTCGTTTCGGGTGCTTTACTATAACAATCGCATCAGTGTGGAGTTTTTTCATGTTTTGACCGATGGAACAGGCGGTATGGTTTTTCTGAAGGCACTTACCGCAGAATATCTGAGACTGACCGGAATCAGTATAGAGAATGACGGCAGTGTTTGGGATGTGAATGCCATTCCGGATGCGGAAGAATTTGAAAATGCCTTTGCCAGGGTGCCGTTAAGCAGCAGCAGTTCCGGATTTGTTAATAAACCCGCTGTTCAGATGAGCGGTAAACTGACAGAAAATAAGCCCTGTCGTGTTATCCACCTGAAGATGAATAGGGCAGAACTGAAAGCCGCAGCGGAAAAATATCATGCAACCGTCACGGCCTATCTGTTGGCGCTGATGTTTATTGCAGGAAAGGCGGCGACGGATGAACTGCAGGGCGAGACAAGCATTCAGGTGCCGGTGAACATGAGAAAGTTTTATCCGTCCGAAACTGTGCGCAATTTTGCAATGTACTGCGGGATTCGTCTGCCTATAGAATCGATTGGTACAATTCAGAACCTGATTGAGGAAATTGGAGACCAACTGAATAAAAAAGCTTCCAAAGAGGCAATGAGCGAGATGCTCACAGCCACAGAGAAGCTGGTAAATATGATAAAATATATTCCTTTGAAAATCAAACAGCCGGTGGCGAAAATTATTTATGGTTTTCTGGGAGATAAGGTGTTTACAAATACGTTTTCCAATTTGGGGGTGGTAACGATGCCGCCCTCTGCACAGGAGCAGATTGAAAGCATGGATTTTGTGCTGGGAACAGCCAAAACAAACAGGGTATCCTGTGCTGCAGTGACAATAAACCAAACAACAACCTTTTCCATTACCAAAATGACAGCGGATCCGACATTTGAGGAAAAAATGTATGAGCTGCTGTGCTGTGACGGAATGAAAGTAACTGTGGAAGGGAGTGGGCTTTATAAAGATTGAAATTACTTATCCTGTTATGGAAAAACGCAGATTGCAGCGCAAAAAAATTCTGAAAATCATGAGATGGCCGCTTTTGATTGCCGCCTACACCTGCCCTATTGTCAACATTGTCACCAAAGGGAAGGCCTGGAGTGTTGTTGTGCTGATGTCTCTGTATATGGTGTGGACACTGGTGTTTTCTACCGATTTGGTAGAGTATAACCGTATCAGCCAATTTATCAAATTGATAACCAACTCATGCGTGTTGTTGGTGTTGATCGATGCCTTTTTGGTCTCCGGGTGGGCAATGGAAGTGGTTCCCATTGTGTGTTTCAGCGGTGTGGCCATTTCCGGTATCCTGTTTTTTACGGATTTTGATCGGCAGAAACAGAACATGATGCCGATGCTGCAGTTGATTGTACTTGAAATCATCGGGGCAATCATAGGAATTTTTTGGTGGCGTATAGAAAGCAACTGGGCTATGGTAGTAATGGGAGTTTTGGCATTTGCCATGCTGATAGCCTGTATTGCCGTACTCAGCGGCGAATTTATAAGGGAGCTGAAGCGCAGATTTCACGTTAAATAATGTCTGTCCTTTGTGCTTTTGTTTTGAACGAATACAGCATATGGAAAAGCAAGCTGCTTTTATGGCATCTTGCTTTTTATATTTATGGATGCTGTGTGGTGTCAGAAAATGTGTAAAGAGTCCGCAATTTTTTTATCGGATAGTTGACATTCTCGATATTCGAGTATATAATAAAAATATAATACTCGAATATCGAGAATAGGGGTGAATCAATGCCGAGAGAAAAGTTCCATACGCTGACGGAGCAAATGTTTTATGTGTTGTTGTGTTTGAAAAATGAGTGTTATGGTATGGATATTCTGGACCGGGTTCCGGCTATGACGGATGAGCGTGTCAATGTGGGTTCGGGTACGCTCTATAATTTGCTGGAACAGTTTCTGGAAGCAGGTGTGATCCGGGAAACGAAGGTAGAAGGAAGACGGCGCAGTTATATTTTGACGGAAAAAGGCAGAGAGATGTTGGAGAAGGAATATCAAAGGATCTGGGCACAGGCAGCAGATTACAGAAGTATTTTCGGAGAGGGGAAGGGAAAATGAGAACGACAAAAAGATGTTTTTTGCAGTTTGATTTTTATGATAGAACAGGAATTCAAAAATATCTGGAAAAACAAGCTGAAAAAGGCTGGATGCTGGAAAAAATATCAGCTTTTGGATGGCGCTTTCGTAGAGCAGAGCCGCGAAAAAGACATTTTTCCGTCAATTATTTTCCAAAGGCTTCTGTTTTTGATCCGGAGCCATCCGAAAAGCAGCAGCAGTTTCAGGAATTCTGTGCTCATACAGGTTGGCAGATAGCGGCTACAAATGCACAGATGCAGATATTTTTTAACGAGAAGGAAGAGCCGATTCCAATAGAAACAGATGCAGAAATGGAGATTGAAAATATCCACAATGCAATGAAGAAAGGAATGATGCCCTCCTGGTTTTTGCTGTTATTTTGCGCATTGTTACAAATGGGCTTGTTTATAGGGCGTTTGTCATCCGATCCTATTGGTGTTTTGGCGAGCAACATCAATTTATTTACAGGGTTTTGCTGGCTGCTGATACTGTTTATGATAGTGGGAGAAGCAGGAAGCTATTTTTTATGGAGGAAAAAGGCAAAGCGTGCAGCGGAACTGGATGGCAGCTTTGTTACAACAAAGGGGCGAAACGGAATACGCATTGCTGTTTTGTGCCTGATGTTTGCCGCACTTGGTTTAATGCTGGTATCTTTTGGAAGTGCCGCAATGGTGTGGATCTACATGGCAACGGTTGTGGTTATATTGGGAGTTACCGCGCTGGTACTGGGATTTTCTGCACTTATGAAGCGGCTTAAGGCACCGGCAGCAACCAACCGTGTGGCAACAATTGCTGTAACGCTGCTTTTATCTTTTGGTATAACCGGAATTCTTCTGGTTGTAATTATTAATGGAATCATGCAAATTTTTCCTGAGAAAATCCCGAGCGAAACCTATGAATATAAAGGGCATAGTTTTCGGGTATATGATGACGAACTGCCGGTGACAGTAGAAGATTTGACCGATGTGAACTATGATGAGTATTCCCGTGCATGGACGGTGGAAGAATCCATTTTACTGGCACAGTTTCATGCTTACCAACGTCCTCGCATGGATGCACTGGAAATTCCTGATTTGAAATATACCATAACAATGGTGAAGCTGCCGATTTTATATGATTGGTGTTTGCAGGAGATGCTGAACAGCAAGGACAACTGGTATTCCATTGATATTGATGGCAACAGGAGTTATGATGTGTTTAAAGTTTCAGCTGCGGAACCATGGGGTGCCAATGCAGCTTATCAGCTTTTCCACGGGGAAGAAACAAGAGAAATATATCTCATTTGTTTTGAAAAGTGTATTGTTCGGTTCGAACCGGACTGGAAACTGACAGAAGAACAGATGAGGATCATTGGTGAAAAACTGAACATTAAATAAGGAGAAACACCCCGCTGGAAAGCGGGGTGTTTTGGCAGGTATATTTCAGTTAAAAAGAATAGCCGTCCACGCTGTAATAAGACATATTGGCCTGACGGACATCCAGTCTTCCAAAGCAGGCGCAGACAGGAATATCGCTCTTGACCCAGAGGGTATATTGTACGGCTTCACCCAGCATCAGACCTTTGGGGCCAAGAGGTTTATCCAGGCGGACACAGGTCATACGCATACCGTCCAGTTCCACAAAGATGCCATCTTCCGGTTCCTTGTCTTCAAAGACGAAAACCAGTTCAATAGTTGCCTTTTCAGCATTCAGGTTGGTGACCATCAGAGCTTCGTGTCCGTCAAAATTGGGATCATCGCCGTGGGGAGGCAGATATCCATCACAGAAAACCCAGTTTTTCTTGCCTTTTTCCATCATGATGATTTCTCCTCTTATTTAAAGATTTTCGGCAGAGCCTTGTCATTGTAGGTGGTCATGCGCTTGGCACCGTCGGCAGTGATAAGGTAACAGTCCTCGATGCGGAAGGAACCCCATTCCATGCCTTTGAAATAGGCATCGATGCAGATGGCCATATTCTCTTCGATGATGCGTTTGTTGGCAACGGTGAAGGTGGGAGCTTCGCACTCCAGCATACCGGTGCTGTGCAGGCTGCCGTACGGGCAATAGTCGATATAACCGTATTTGGTGAGATACTCGGTGTAGGCATTGAGAACAACATCGCAGGGGGTGCCGGGTTTCATCTTGTCGGAAGCATAGTTGAGAGCATCGTAAGCACACATAACGGCGTCTTTGATCTTCTGAGGAATTTCGCCGAGAACCAGCGGACTGCAGATGATGCCGTTGTAGCCTTCGTAGCAGACACCGGCAGCAAGGTTGATGATTTCACTCTCTTCAATTTTTCTCAGGGAGTTTCTGCACATGCTGATATAGGAATTCTTCGGGCCGGTGGCGACCATCGGCGCAAAGGACTGTACATAGCTTTCAGCGCCGAGACGCATCATTTCAGCCTCAAACATACCTTCAATGTGACGTTCGGTCATACCGGTCTGAATGTTGGGAACCACGTTGGTGAACATTTCGGAGACCATATCCCAGTTGGTTTTCATAATCTCAATTTCAGCGGGGCTCTTGCGGATGCGTTGGTCATAGTGAACATCATCATAGTCGATGATTTCAGCATCGGCAAATACCTTTCTCAATTTATCCATAATGATGGAGGGGAAGATAAGACGGCCGATGAAGCCAATCTTTTTGACATCGGAATGTTCGGCTTTTATCTGATTAAACAGCTCTTCAAAGTCCAGCTGACCTTCTGTGTCATACTCAAACCCGCTGACTTCACCAATTTCGGGGAGAATGGCAATGCGGCTGTCTGGCAGGATGTTCTGCACCTGACAGTAGTCGTAGGAGGCCTGACCGCTGCAGACAACAACTTCACCTTCAGAGGGGATCACAATAGCAGAGCTTTCATTAACGGGGGCAAAACCGCAGTAATAGCGGACGATGCCGATCTCAAGCAGATTGGAAAAGCCGACGACAAGGTCAACGCCGTTTTCAGCCATGCGGGTACGAAGAGATTGAATTCGCTGAAGATATTCTTTTGCTTCAATTTTCGGATAATTCATTATAAAACTCCTTTACTGTGCTTTATTTCAAAAAATTCTTTACGTTTTCTGTCAGCAGAGAGTCATAGGTTTCTCTGCTGATGCCGTTTTCAGCAGCCATATCCCGGGCTGCGCGCAGAATATGAGCGTAGCCCAGTCCGCCGTATTTCTTCCACATGGTTTTCAGACAGATATCGTTGCAGATCAGAAGCTGTTTCTGGTAGCCTTCATCAATCAATGTACGGAGCAGCCTTATACGCTCCAGGTCATAGGCGAAGCGGCGGGCTTCCGAGACATAAAATTCTTTGCCGAAATCGTCAAACTCGACATAGACACCGCGGTCAAGCAGGGAACGGATATAATCGGGACGGAGCCAGACATCCACATGGTCGATACAGATTTTTTCGGCAGGTAAACCCTCGCCGGTGAGCACATCAATGATCTCATTGCCGTTTTCAGTATAGAGATCGGTATGAACGTGAACAGCTTTGCCTGTTTCCGTACCGACGATACCTGCAGCGGTCAGTACTTTCCGTTCATCCGGGCTGATTACAGCACTGGTACCGATTTCTCCGATGATACCGGCACGGATATCGGTATCACCGATCCCTTCGGTAATATCCTTGCGCATTTCTGCGGCGAGTTCTGAAATGCTTGCATATTTTACATAGTCATAATGTGCTTTATGATAATAGTGTCCGCAGCCGATGATAATATTGAGATCTGTCAATTCAGAGAGTTTTTTCAGAGCCAGCGGGTCACGTCCTATTTCATCGGGAGTACAGTCTACAATGGTCTGTCCTCCCCAGGCTTTGAAGTATTCCAGTTCACAGCGTGCATCATCAAAATTATCCAGGAGTGCATTATCCAGAATGGCATAGGGGTCGGCAAAGATGTCGGCACGGTCTTCCGGAGTCAGCTTTTTGTGGAAGACAGGTGGTTCATTTCCGGTGATATCCACGCAACCACGCATATCAATAAAGATGTGCTCATGGGAAGAAGTGATTCCGAGCTGGCTCTCGTGAATCTCACCAAGGACGGTTGTGATCATGGTACTATCTCTCCAGTTCCAGGTTGCCGTATTCGGCGATATGTTGTTTTAGTATTCTGTTTGTTTCAAGGTCAGCATCTCCAATGGTGCTGGAGCAGAAAATAATTCCCTCAATCTTTCCTGCCTGAAGCAAGTCCGTGTATCTGGTGAGCTGTTGTTTGAAAAGATTGGTATCCATCTTTTTTTCTGTGGCATAATCCCAGAGATACATACCGAGCATAACAGGTTTTCCGTTGGTGAGGGTAAACAGCTTTTCAAGATAGTCTTCCATATTGGAAATATCACTGCAGTTCCAGATCCAGAAGGTGACACCGTCGAAGCAATCCAGATATTTTTCCAGTTCCATATCCAACTGCATATCATAGAGGACACACCAGAAATCTTTTCCGGCAGCGTTGAGCGCAGCCTTGATTTTGGAGAGAACTTCGGGCGGAAAACGTTCCATTCTTTTTGGAGAAAAGAAATCATCTACCACGCCGCCGGTAATGCTGGAAAGATCTGTGGGAAGCGCCAGAATATCTTTGGTATTTCCAAGCTCGTCATCGGGCAGAGGGGTGCTTGCATCTCCTAAAACAGACCATTTGATCTCACGAAGTACAGAGAGTCTTTCCGCCAGAGCATGGAAGGGTGGCTGGATGTTTCCGCCATAGGAAACAATAAATGCATTTCTGATGCCGTAAACTTCGGCAAACGCTTCCGGCGTCATGGAGCAATCCAAACCGATGCATTTATTGTGGGAGCCTTCCAGATGTCCCCAGTTCCACAGTTTGTCTTTCAGTTTTGCCATATTCATGTACTCCTTTCTCAAAATCAGTTTTTTTGTTTGTTTTTAGTGTGTTGTTCCCGGTAGATAATGGGTGGAAGCCCGGTATGCTGCTTGAAAAGAACACCGAAATATTTGGCATCGGAAAAACCAAGTGAGCCGGAAATATCGGCTGCGGAAAGCGCCGTCTCTTCCAAAAGTTTTTTTGCTTCATCTATTTTGAGACGGTTAAAACAGGCAATCAGGCTTTCTCCCGTTTGCTTTTTGAAGGTTTTACAGAGAAAAGAGCGGGAATAGTTGAATTTGCTGCAGATATCATCCAGAGAGAGTTGATCGTGTATGTTCTCACGAAAATAATTGATGATAACAGCTGTCAGATCAGAGTAAAATTTTTCGCCGCTCAAGAACACGATTCCGGCATTTTTTTCTGAAGAGAGCCGGCGCAGCATACTGATGAGAAGATATTCAAGCTGAAGAATAATCATCTGCTGTCCGCCGAAATTGGGAAGATCAACCACCTCAAGCAGGTCGTTCTCGTTCATACGGAAGGTATGTCTGCTTTCTTCTATCATTCTTTCCATGCAATAAAGCTGGCTTTCATCTGCTGTAAAATGGATTCCGCCCAACGGTTTCAGTGTATGAGAAGGGCTTTCGAAGCAGATGACAAAAGCACGGTTTTCATTTCCTTTTCCGGAAGAATACGAATGGCTGCAGTCAGGGGGGATCAGAATGAGTTCTTTTTCTAAAAGTGTTATGCGTTCTTCTTTCAGCAAAAGAGAAATCTGCCCTTTTTCGATATAGCATAACTCCCAGAATCCGTGACTTTCTACATATTCTTTATATCTGCCCTCAAAGTCCAGATATTCCAGCGCAAGAAGTTCTTTAACATCAATAACATTCAGTATTCTGTGGCGAAGGTAGGTTTTCATAGAAGTTCCTCCATACCGTCTTTCGTTCATTATAACTTGTTTTGTGAGGAATAGAAACCAAATATTTTCTTTTATTATATCAAAATATTCTTCAAAAGTATATTGGGAGTATATTTAATCATAAAAAAGAATGGGATTGAAATATGCAGTGAAATTTAGTATAATGAAAAAAAGTTTGATGAAGTGAGGTGTGTGCGATGCGTATCGTAATAAAAAATTGGGAAAAGCCGATATTGCTGCTGCTGTCAGGAATTGCGTTGACAACGACAGTAGTTACAATAGCACTTCTGCTGATTCAAAACAGCGGACTGCTGATTGAACGATATGGAGAAAAAATGGGACTTCATGCAAAAGAGGTAAAACAATTTGCAGAAATTTTCGGACAGCTGCAGCAGGCGGAGTTTGATGCAGGATGGTTGGCATCGGGATTGGTGTGTTTATTGTTGTGCATCGGGTGCGATTTTATTTTCAGAAAGAAAACAGGAACGAAAAAATGGGTGTTCAGCCTGCTGATCGTGCTGGTGCTGTTTCTGCCGCTGGTGTTGTTTGGAACCTGTACGACACGGGTAAACGGGATTTTATTCGGTGATACGCTGCGGGTGCTGATTCCGCTGCTTGCATCGGGCGGACTGTAAAGAGGTGTAGAGATGAAGATAAGATGGATCAGGCTGCTTGCCGCTTTGCTGACAGGCTGCTTATTGTTTTCCAGCTGCAGCCTTCAGGAGAGGAGCAATATTAATATTTCGGTTAGCGAATCCGGGGGTTTTGCTGAAGATTGGGAGTTTGGGTTTGGTGCGCAGAGAATTATTGCACCCTCCCACGCGGACGGAAAGGGCCTTTATATTTCGGGATATCACACCGGGTGGTATGCAACACAGTATCTCGATTTGAATAAACTGGATGTCTATCAGGAAATGTATGGAGAGAGAACAGAGGAAAATCCGGATTACGCACAAGCGCGTGCCGTATGGATGGATGCGGGAAGCGGCGGTATGTTGCTGATCGGGATTGACTGTATAGCACTTTCAAGTGAAACGGTGGGAGAAATACGGGAAAGACTGAAAGAGCTTTGCAGTGAGCATCACTGTTTGTCAATCAATATTTATGCCACCCATGTCCATGCGCAACCGGATACATTGGGGCTTTGGGGTCCGGTGGGGATGGATGGAAAGAATGAAGAATATATGAAAGCGTTGGTTAAGGCTGCGGTAGAAGCAGCGGAAGAAGCTGTTGGCAATATCAGGCAGGGAGAGCTTCGCTATGGAAAAGTAAAGACGGAAAATATGTTGTATGATTCCCGATATCCTCATATTTACGATGATGAACTTCATCAGCTGCGGTTTGTTCCGGAAGAAGGAAATGGTGTGAGGATCTTTCTCTATGGTGCCCATGCAGAGGCATTGAGAGGGGAAAACAGGATGCTCAGCCGGGATTTCCCAGGTGTACTGTGCGATGTGATGGAGTACAAAACCGGTGACAGCACGATGTTTTTGCCGGGAGCTATTGGTGGGTTGATCATGACAGATGAACTGCCCGGTATATTGGCTGCAGCGGAAAACATGGAAAAGACTGGCATACTGTTGGCTGATTATGCAATGTCTATCTTGCCGGAAACGGAACAGGTAGTTTCGCCGATGTTGAAAATGGGGCGCGGAGAATTTACGATACCGTTGGATAACGGTGCCTTTCTGCTCTATAAAACGCTGGGAATCCTGGGAGCACAGGCGGTGAGGACAAAATCGGAAACAGGCTATGGTATCCGCACCGAGATGAATGTTCTGAAATTGGGCGATCTGGCCGTTGCGCTGCTGCCGGGAGAAATCTTCCCGGAGTTGGTATATGGCGGAGAATACGGCAGCGCGGGTGATGGAGAGAATCCGATTCCCTTGTGTGAAACAGCGGAGAAATACGGGTATGCCAAACTCTTGATTGCAGGGTTGGCCAACGATGAAATCGGCTATATTGTGCCGCCCTCAGATTTCCTTCTCAATGAAGTGCAGCCTTATTTTGATACAACGATGGATAGCGTGGGAGAAAACCACTACGAAGAGACAAACTCAGTGGGAAAAGACTGTGCCTGGGTAATCACCTATGCCTTTGAGGAAATTTTGAAAGCAATGGCAAAATAGAACAAGTGGGTTGGATAGGATTATAAAAAAGAAACGGCCTCTCATTTCACAAGGAAAGAGAGGCCGTTTTTACATCTGATTGGAGTTGTTGACATACCTGATCTGATAGTTTTTGAACATTTCACAGGGAGAGGCGCACAGCGTACAGGAAGAGATTCCTTTCTCACGGCAACAGCGCATAAAGGGGCAGGAAAGGCACAGACAAAAAACATGGTCGGATCTGCCGCCCATGCAGCTGATGTCTTTCAGGGATAGGTCATACCCCATCTCTGCATAAAATTTTTGGGCACGCAGGCGAAGGGTGTCATCGCTGCTGATTGTTGCAAGATAGGTGACACAGCGGGAACAGTCATGACCGCAATAGCAGGGATCCATGAAATGCACTCCATTACAATGAAAATTCAGGTGCGGGTACGACAGAGAAAAAACAAAGATGTGCATGCCATAATTGAGCGCAGCTGCCGAATGATATAGTATAAGCGTAGCGCAGTATTGCGATAAAGTCAAGAGGAAAAGCTGATTTCAGGAGTTTACATTTGAAAAATAATGATATATAATGAAAAAAAGGAGTGATTTTATGAAAATATCAACAGAGATTGTATCTGCCTCACATATTGTTGGGGAGGAGAAAGCGATAGAGTATATTGCGAAAGCCGGTTTTGATGCATGGGATTTTTCCATGTTCGATATGTGCCGTTATGATTGGGGAAAAAAGCAGGTTATGTTAACGGAACATCCGTTGGCAAAGGAAAATTATTTGGTATTTGCCAGAAAATTAAAGCAGATTGGATTGGATAACGGTATTGTATGCAATCAGTCTCACGCCCCCTTCCCAACCTGCTGCCCGGAGATCCGTTCCTATTTTAAAAGAGCCATCGAGTGTACAGCCGAGGCAGGCGGAGAAATCTGTATCATCCATCCGGATAATGATAAATCTCCAAAGGAGAATGCGGAGATCTATCTGGAACTGCTCCCGTTTGCCAAGGAGCACGGCGTGAAAATTGCTACAGAAAATATGTGGAACTGGGATAAGGAGAAAGATGAGAGCTCTTTTGCAGCCTGTTCCACAGCGGGAAGCTTTGTGGAGCATGTTGATGCGGTGGGAGATGATTTCCTGGTTGCCTGTTTGGATATTGGACATGCCGAGATGCGTGGCTCCGGCTCAGGCGCAGCAGAAATGATCCATGCATTGGGTCACCGTTTGCAGGCGCTTCACATTCATGATAATGACAGATGGCACGATTCTCACCAGATTCCGTTTTCTATGGAGATCAACTTTGAAAAGGTAGTCGGGGCGCTGAAAGAAATTGGTTACAGCGGATATTTTACATTGGAGGCAGACAGCTATCTCCATGGCTATAATAAAGAAAAAGTTCTGGATGGAGTAAAAGATCTTGCCGCTAGTGCAAGAAAACTTGCAGATATGTTTGAAAAATAAATATATGTTGTGATGACGATAAAAAACTGCATACAAGAAAAGATCCCTGCGATTCTCGGATTCCGAGAGTGATTCCGGGTCTTTTGGATGGAATTCTCACTCTTGGAATGATAGAATCAAGGTGTAACAACAACGAAGCGAGGGATCGAACATGGAAAAAAGAACGATAGGCGGACTGATTGCTGTATTGCGGAAGGCAAACGGTATGACTCAAAGGGAGCTGGCCGAGCGACTGAATGTATCAGACAAAACGGTTAGCCGTTGGGAAAGGGACGATGGTGCTCCGGATTTATCCGCCATTCCTGTTATTGCCGAGATTTTTGGTGTGACCTGTGATGAATTGTTGCGTGGAGAACGCAGATCTCCTTCAGAGCGTTTGGAGCCAATGAGTGATGCGGTAAATACCGAGACGAGTGCAAAAGCTGAAAAACAGCGGAAACACCTGCTGGCAGTAAGCTTTTCCAAATACAAGACACATACCTTTATCTCAATGGGAATTGCCGCAGTGGGACTGATTGCAGCAATGATTGGGAATTTTGGTTTTTTAAGAGCGTACATCGGATTTTTTGCCGGACTGGTGTTTTATCTGGCAGCCGGTGTGGCGCAAGTCATATTTGTCAACAGTGCCATGCTGTCTGTGTCGGAGGAAAATCAAGTAGGGTCGGACGAGGGGAAGTTTCGAAGAGCTGTAATCCGTCTGGCGGAGAGTGCCTTTGGAGAATTTGCTGCAGTTCTTGGTTTTTCTCTGCCGCTGATCATTTTCCCGGCAGATACCTATATGGGACTTACTGCAGGCAGTTGGTTTCTTTATGGAATTTTGTTTGCCGGGGCTGCCGTTCTTCTGGTCGGTGTTGTATGCTATTTCCTCAATGCCGTTTTTCTGAATAAAGGCGTATATACACTGCAGGAACAGGAAGAAGAAAGGTATTGGTATCTGCACAGAAAGAAGGGAATGTGTGCCCTGATTTTGACCGGCATCATGGTGACGACCGCTGTTGTGCACATAGCTGTTACGGAATTATGGGGACCTTGGTCGGTCATGGAGGGGATAAAATTTTATGATTATGAAAGTTTTGTCGCCTATATGGAGCAGGACATTCCCTATCAATATAAAAGTGTGGACGGCATGGCCATGGCTGAAGAGGTCGAGTCCGAAGATGTCCGGTATTATGACGAGTTTGGCAATGAAATCAGCGAAGAAGAGGCATTGCGGAAGGAACTGAGAATAGCGGATGGCAGCGAAAATGGAAAAGTAATATGCGAATATATTGCAAGAAATCAAATGGTGTGCAGTATCCGCTATACACAAACCGAAGACAGCCTGCTGCCAATTACGGTATGCACTTATGACGATCTTACTGCCGCAAAAGAGACCGTCGCTGTGAGAAATAGAATTTTTATCGGTGTGTATTGTCTGGAGACAGCAGGAGGAATTGTGATGTATGCTGTGATAAGGAAAAAATATACGGAAAAGAAAGACAGGCGTTCTGATAAGTAACCGGGATGGTTTTTACAAACTGTAATATATATTTTAAGCCGCTCATTTTGGGGCGGCTTTTTGCGTATATGATAATCTGGAAAAAGAAAGTTTGTTGAAAAAAATAACATTATTATTAATACTAAAAGGATAATATGATTTATTATATACGTTTTGTTTTTGATATTTTGGGAGGAATATAGGGTGTTATGAGTGAGTGGGACGCCTAGAAGTGGTTTTGGAATGTTTCAGGCGATGCAGGGAAAAGTCTTGTGGTTTTATACTATTTGTAATAATTAGAAGGGGAATATATAAGATGATGGAAAAAAGAATGGACAAAAGAAGAGAAAGAAAAGTGGAAGGTAACAAGCGTAAGAGGAGAGAAGAGAAGGCGGAGGCAGCTGCAGAACAGAGAAGCGGCTTGATAATCCAGTTGGAAAGAGAGAGGCGGACGCCGCTGATCTGAAGCAATTTGCGGATGCTGAGAACTGCGTTCAGTGCAGAGCCGACAAAGAGTATCATCAGATAACCAAGCGTTCCGGTCAAAGGAAGAAGAAAAAGGACCAGTAAGGTGCGGAAAAGAGCATCAATGGTGTTGAATTTGAGGGAAGTTACCTGCTGATCCAACGCTTTGAGAAGATTGTCTACAACGAAATCTATATACAGCAGCGGAATGATGGGGGCGAGAATGAATATATATTTTCCGGCTTCCGTGTCGGGATACAGAAGCGAGCCGATACGTTGACCGAAACAAAGAAAAATTCCCATGGAAAGCATGGCGTAGAGAAAGGTAACTTTCAGTGATTTTTGCGTCATAGTAGTGATGCGAATATGATCTCCGAGAATATTGGTTTCGGCAACTTCAGGAACAAGAAGCAGGGCGAAGGAAGAGATGATTGCAGAAGGAAAGGTGAGAACGGGCAGTACCATGCCTTTGATCAAGCCGTATTGCGAAAGAGCCGTCGCCGATGAAAAACCGAAGGATATCAACCCGCGGGGAATCAGCAGATTTTCTGCGGTGACAAGGGCAGAACGCAGATAAGCACCGAAAGCAACAGGAAGAGAGATTCTGAGAATTCGTTTCAGCATTCCCTGAAAAGCAGGTGAAAGAGTGAGAGAGCAGCGACGACTGGTCATCAGATAGGAAAAGAGGTAATAAAAAAAAGAGAGCAGCTCGGAAATGAGAGAGCCAAGTACAACGGCACAGCAGGCATATTCAATATCGGGCGGCATGAGAAAGGTGAGGGCAAGGCTAATCGCTGAGATTCGGGTGAATTGTTCCAGAATATCTCCGATAACGGTTCGGAGTGCCATTTTGGAGGCAATAAAATATCCTCTAAGACAAGAACCAGCGGCGAGAAAGGGCAGTGCAAAGGAAAAAACTTTCAAAGAAAGGGATGCTCTTTTGTCACCCAGCCAATTGGCGGCGATAAAGTCCGAGCCGCAAAAAAGAATAGATGACGCAGTGATGCTGTAGACCAGGCTGAGAAGGAGACAAACAGCAACAGTTCGAAAGGGGCGTTCTCCCTTGGCAGCAGATTCCGATACAACGCGTGTCACGGCAAAGCTGAGTCCGGATATGGAAAAGGTGATGGCAAAACCGTAAACGGAGGTGACCAACTGATATAGTCCGATTCCCTGTGCACCCAGCCGGTTGGATATCCATACGCCGAAAACGGTATCCAGTGATCGGAGACCAAGAGTACTGAGTGTAATAATGAATGCGTTTAGGATAAAGCTTTGTAATTTGGTCCTGTACATTTTTTCCCCGCTTTTCTGTCTGTTTTTGATCATACATATCAATCTATATGAAGCGGCAGCATATATTATCCTTGAAAAAAACAGGAGGATTGTATATAATTATTTAAAAGGGCACAGCACGGTGTTGTGCCGAATGCTTTATTTGCGGGAGAGCGTTTTGATGCTTGAGTTTGTTTTGGGAACTTCAGGAAGTGGAAAAACCGTTGCGATATATGAACAGATAGCGGACAGGGCGGCTGCAGGGAAAAATATATTGCTGCTCGTCCCGGAACAGTATTCTTTTGAGAGTGAGCGTACACTTTTTGAAAGAATCGGTCCGGTATTGATGAGGCAGGTGGAAGTACTCAGTTTCAAACGACTGGCCAACGCTGTTTTCAGAGCCTACGGCGGATTGTCTGCCGAAGTGATTGATGATACCGGAAAACTGCTTACCATGAGTGCGGCTTTATATCAGCTGAGCGATCAGTTGGATTATTATGCAAAAAAAGCGGCCAACACCCAAAGTGTGGCCTTTATATCCGATTTGGTGGAGGTTGCCAACGAACTGAAAAACGCCTGTGTAACGGCAGAAAAACTGAGGGGTGCTGCCGAAAAAATCGGAATAGAGAAAGAAAAGACTCTTCTGTGCGGTAAAGTAAAAGAGCTGGCGCTGATTATGGAGACCTATCAGGCGCTGATAGATGCGGCAGGCAGTGATCCGACGGATGACCTGGTTAGAGCATGCTGTTTTTTGGAGGAGCATAACTTTTTTGCAGAGAAACAGGTGTATATTGATTCCTTTAACGATTTTACAGCAGACGAGTTTTTGATGCTGGAA
Organism: Oscillospiraceae bacterium; assembly: GCA_015067185.1. Lineage (GTDB taxonomy): Bacteria > Bacillota > Clostridia > Oscillospirales > Ruminococcaceae > SIG526. The sequence continues at coordinate 35,668 of SVMZ01000025.1, forward strand.
TATATCATACGCGGAGCTGAAAATGTAACTGTCGCACTTGCCTGCGACAGTTTCTATGATGAGCTGGAGGGGTGCGGACTTTTTTCCATTGTGCAAAAAACTGCACAGAGGCTGATGCGGATTGCCCGCAAAGAGTCGGTGCAGACAGCGGCACCGCTGTTCTGCACTTCCGGAAAAAGATTTACGGTACCGGCTGTGGCTCATCTGGAGAAATATCTGCTGAGAGCAGAACAAAAAGAATACAGTGAATTACCGGAAGAAATCAAACTGACTGCAGCAGGCAACTGCTATGAAGAAGCAGAGTATGTGGCGGCGGAAATCCGAAAATTGGTGGCAGAAAAAGGATGCCGTTACAGAGATATTGCGGTGATTGCAAGAAGCACACAACCATATCAGGATGCCATTGGTGCAGCATTTGAAAAATATGAGATTCCGCTTTTCATGGACAAACGTGTATCGGTGATGACCAAACCGCTGATGGCACTGATCATCTGTGCGGTAAAAATTGCAACAGAAGGATTTTCCACAGAGCTGCTGCTGAGATTGGCCAAAACGGGACTTGCCGGTGTTTCGGTGGAAGAAATCGGCGAACTGGAAGAATATATTTACATTTGGAATATTAACGGCGGCCGGTGGCGGATGGATTTCACTGAGGATCCGGACGGTTTTGAGGGACGTAGCAGAGAGAACAGCGAAAAACTGGAAGCGATCAATGCTTCGCGGCGCAAATTGATTGGGCCGCTGGAAAAGCTGCGGTCGGAGATGGCGGAATGTGACGGCGTGGGTTTTGCCACGGCGGTATATTCCTATCTTCGTCGCCTGAATGTTACCGAACAGCTGGAACAGCTGGCGCAGAAATATGAGATGATCGGCGAAACGGTGTTTGCAGATGAACTGGAGCCGCTTTGGGAACTGACAATATCTCTGCTGGAGCAGTTTGCGGTTACACTGAAGGGTGTATGCCTTCCGGAAAAACGCTTTGCCGAGTTGTTTCGTTTGGCGGCTGCCAAGGCGGATATCGGTATGATCCCTCATACCGTGGATCAGGTCACGGTCGGCTCGGCAGACAGGATCCGTACAGGCGATATCAAAGCGGTTTTTGTAATTGGGGTCAATGACGGCGAGTTTCCCGCGATCCATGAGGGCGGGGGAATATTTACCGCATCAGATCGTCAGGCGTTGGCGCTTTGCGGTTTGGATATTAGCGAAAAGCAGGAGGACAGGCCGCTGTTTGAGCGTATGTTTTTATACCATGCCATGACCTGTGCTTCGGAAATGGTCAGCGTTAGCTATAAAAAATACGATTTGGACGGAAAGCCTCTGCAGCCGTCCGCAGTAATCAAACAACTGGAGACCCTGTTTCCGCTGTTGAAGGCGGAAAATGTTAAAGAAAGAACAGGCACAGAAGATATCTGGAATGATACGACGGCATTTGAAATTTATGCAGCAAACAGAAGAGAAGCGGGGAAATCGGAATTTATTGCCTCGCTGCGAGAGTATCTTCTTGCAGAACCGAAGTTTTCCGGCCGTACGGAGCATCTGGGGGATATGTTTACCCCCGAACGGTTCCGTATTGCGGACAGAGAGATCACGCAGCGGCTGATCGGGAAAAAATTACGGTTGGCCCCCTCCAACATAGACCGATATTTCAGCTGCCGTTTTTGGTATTTCTGCTATGATTGTCTCCGGCTGAAAAAAAGAAGAAAAGCAGAAATGTCGCCGCTTGAAACGGGAACACTGATTCATCATGTGCTGGAAAATATGCTGAGAGAATATCAACCGTCGGCACTGGTGAAGCTGGAAAAACAGGAACTGGAGCAACAGGTGGAGCGGCTGCTGAACAATTATCTTAAGGAGACTCTCGGAGGAAGCACAGAAAAAACGCCCCGTTTTATCTATCTGTATGAGAGACTCAAAAACAGCATTCTGCGTTTGCTGCAGCGCCTTGGTGATGAATTTGAGCAGTGCGACTTTGTTCCCGCTGCATTCGAACTTGCCATTAAAGAAAACAGCAATCCGGTCAGTTCGGTAAAACTGTGTACGGAAAATGGAACGGAAATCGTGGTTGAGGGAACAGTAGACCGCGTGGATGTGATGGAAAGGGACGGCAAAAAATACGTGCGCGTGGTGGATTACAAATCCGGAGGAAAAGAGTTCAATCTTTCGGATGTTTACTATGGAATCAATCTTCAGATGCTGATCTATCTGTTTTCAATTCAGCGTCAGGGAAGCGGCGCGCTGGAAAATGCAATTCCTGCCGGGGTGCTGTATCTGCCTGCAGACGGCGAGGTTGTAGAAGTAGGGCGCGGCGCCACAGAAGAAGAGATACGAGACAAAGGCAGAGAGCACTACCGTATGAATGGGCTTTTGCTGAATGATTTGACATCCATTAAAGGGATGGATAACAATTGCACAGGTAAATTTATTCCGATAAATTTCAACAAAGATGGTTCCATCAGCCGTGCGGAAGGTTCTAAAACACTGGCATCGCTGGAAGAGATGGGAAGTATCTGCCGTTATATAGACGGATTGATCACAGATATGGCGCGGATGCTGGAAGAGGGAGATGTTGCCGCGGTGCCGCTGCGCAGTGGAAAACAACAACTGGCCTGCGATTACTGTGAGTATGCTGAGATTTGCCGAAGATCTGCTGACAGTCCGGAAAAAAATATGCTGACAGTTATGAGCAGAGCCGATTTTTATGAGGCAATCAACCTCGGGAATGAAATCAGCAGGGAAGGAGGAGGCAATATTGGGAAGACAGTGGACAAAACCTCAGAATGATGCCATCTGTGCCAGGGGCGGAACATTGCTTGTACGGGCAGCTGCGGGCAGCGGAAAAACGGCGGTGCTGGTGGAACGTGTGGTATCCATGATAACAGATCCGCAGACCCCGGTTGATGTAGACCGACTGATTGTTGCCACCTTTTCCAATGCCGCTGCCCAGGAGATGAGGGGAAGAATCTCCGATAGGATTGAAGAGATACTTCTGAACGGGAGCGGTGGAAATCGGCTGAGGAAACAACAGCTGCTGCTTGAAACGGCACAGATCGGTACGGTGCATTCCTTCTGTCTTAGGCTGATTCGTGAAAATCCGGATCAGTTGGGGCTTCCGTCAGATATGAGAATTGCCGATGAGGCAGAGATGATGCAGCTGAAACAGGATGTTCTGGATGAATACCTGGAGCAGCGGTACGAGCACGCAACAGAGAATTTTCATTCTCTTGTGGAACTTCTGTCCGAGGGACGCAGCGACCGGAATCTGAAAGGTACCATATGTAAATTATATGATTTTATGCGCTCACATCCCTTCTATGAAAAATGGATGCAGAAGATGCTGGATTTATATAATCCTGAAATTTACGTGGAAGAGAGTGTTTGGGGAAAAGAAATTCTGAATTATGCCGTTACGGTGCTGACATATCTTCTTTCTCTGGCAGAATCGTCGTTGAGACTGCTGCAGGGGGAGGAAAAATTGCAGAAAGCATATGCTGACAGTTTTGAGGCCTGTGCTGTTGTAATTGGACGGATGTTGGAAGCAGCCCGAAACAAAAAATGGGATGTCCTGACCGCAGAACTGCATCGGTTTACCGTGCCGGCATTGAAAGCTGTGCGCGGATGTGAGAATGAGCAACTGAAAAAACTGCTGCAGGAGAACAAAAAAACAATAAGCGCAGCTTTGGAAAACTTAAGACAAAAACAGTTTTTTACCGATTCCGCAGGTTTTCGTGAGGATATTACAGAGTTAGCTCCGATGGTAAAGGAGCTGTTTACTGTAACGCTGGAATATGATAAACTGCTTCAGAAGCGCAAGCAGGCAGAACTTCTGATGGATTTTTCGGATATGGAGCAGTATGCACTGACACTTTTATACACAGAAGATCCCGAAGGAAACGGATATCTGCGCAGCGATGTAGCAAAAGCATGTGCAGCGCAGTATGAGGCTGTTTTCGTGGATGAATATCAGGATACCAATGCGGCGCAGGATATGATATTCCGGGCAATATCGAGGGACGAAAAAAATATCTTCATGGTAGGGGATGTCAAGCAGAGTATCTACCGTTTCCGTCAGGCAATGCCGGAGATATTCATTGAGAAGCAGGAACGTTTTTCGCCTTTTGAGGAGGGTGTTTATCCTGCCAACATTGTGCTGAGAAAAAATTTCCGAAGCATGCCCGCTGTGCTCAGTGCTACCAATTATGTCTTTGAAAAATTGATGAGCAAAGATTTGGGAGAGGTGGATTATAACGAAGAGGAACGGCTGATCCCGGATGAGGGAAAACCGTCGGAGGGAGCGGCACATCTGGCAGAAACGGATTTTGTGCTGATCGATACCAACGACGATACGGAGTTGGAAACATCTTTCAAAGAGGCGGCGTATATTGCTTCCGAGATCAAAAGAATGATTGCTGAAGGCTTTGTTGTGTTTGATAAAGAAGGACCGCGAAAGGCAGAGCAGCGGGATTTTGCTATCCTTTTGCGTTCCAAGAGTAATCGGGCAGAGCAGTATATCAAGGCACTGACAAGAGCGGGATTGAGTGTGAATTTTTCCGGCGAGGAGATGTTTTTTGCCTTGTCGGAGATATCGCTGATGATGTCCATGCTCCGTGTAATTGATAATCCCTTAACGGATATTGCTCTGGCAGCGGTACTGCTGTCGGAAATGTTTGGGTTTGCACCGTCAGATCTGGCACAGATCAGACTGGCAAAAAGCAGGATGCCGTTGTTTGTTTGTATGGGAATCCGCGCAGGAGAGGGCGATGAAAAATGCAAAGCTGCACTCGAGAGGATTGCCCGGTTTCGGTTAATTGCTTCAACGGTTTCTGCCGATGTGCTTTTACGGAAGATATACGATACGATGGATATTCTGCCCATCATGTCCGGAAATGAGAACGGCAGCGAACGGATTTCCAATCTGCTCCGGCTGATTGGCATTGCCGCAGATTACGAATCTCATTCATCTTCGGGATTGAGCGGCTTTCTGCGGTATACAGACAGAATGCGGGAAGACGGCATAAAGGTGAAAAAGGCAGCTGCGGCATCAGGCAGAAACAGCGTAAATGTTATGACCATACATGCCTCCAAGGGATTGGAATTTCCTATCGTATTTGTACCGGACAATACAAAAAAAATCAACAAGATGGATCTGTACAAAAAAACAATGCTGCATGCAGGATTGGGTTTTGCCTGTGTACGGCGAGATAAAGAGAGAGGAATTCAGTTTGCCACCGTTCCCAATGAGGCATTGAAATTGGCGAATGAAGCGGAATTGATGTCAGAGGAACTGCGCGTGCTTTATGTCGCCATGACCAGAGCAAGAGACAAGCTGATTATGACAGCCGCGGCAGATCATGTGCAGAAAATGATAGAAAATGCTGCCGCAGGACTTGGCAGCGGTGAAATATCTCCCTATTTGGTACGGCGCGCCGAAAGTGTATCAAAATGGCTGTTGATGGTGCTTCTGCTGCACCCGGACGGCAAAGTGCTGCGGGAGTATGTGGAGGGTTTCCACCCACTGATTCAGCCGGACAGCAACGGTAGCAGGTGGAATATCCGTATTGCAGCATACAGGGAAGAAGCATCAGAGAATAAAGATGAAAAAGAAGATGTTTTGCCGAGCGGTAAGCTGATAGAGGAGATAAAAAAACGCACAGCACAATGTTACCCCTATGCTTATGCAACGGAGATTCCCAATAAGCTGAGTGTTTCCGAGCTGTCGCACGGAAAGCAGGCGAAGAGAGATTTCGGAAGAATCCCTGCCTTCAACCGCGGTAATGCGCTGACACCGGCGCAAAAGGGAACGGCGCTGCATACATTCATGCAGTTTGCGGATTACCGTCATGCAGAGGAAGACCCGGAAGGGGAACTGAACAGACTTCTGTCGGCGGGTTACATCACGCAGGCACAGCGGGATGCCATTGAAACAGAGCATCTTCTGCGCTTCTTTGAGAGCAGGCTGTACCGAAGAATGGCCTCCGCCGAGAAAATATACCGCGAGTTTAAATTTTTATATAATGAAGCAGCCTCCCGGCTCGGTTTCGAGGGAGAAGATACCATAACCATACAGGGGATTGCCGACTGTGTATTTGTCGAAAATAATCGGTTGATCGTGGTGGATTACAAAACCGATAGAGTGAAGACAGAGGCAGAATTAGTGCAGCGGTATCATCGTCAGCTGGAAGTATATGCAGATGTTCTTTCCCAGAGTTTTTGTCTGCCTGTAGGAGAGATGCTTATCTATTCCCTGCATCTCGATTGCGAAATTACTGTTGCAAAAAATGTCGAGCTATGGTAAAATTATCGTCAGAGAAATTATTTGTAGTTTTTTCGGAGGTGCCACATGTATCCACACAGCCTTATAGACCTCAGTGAACTCAATGCCAATCAGGTGCAGGACATCCTGTCTCTTGCCGATGACATCAAAAAAGATCCGAAGCGCTATTTCGGTGCTTGTGAGGGCAAGATTCTTGCAACGTTGTTTTATGAGCCGTCCACCCGTACACAGATGTCTTTCCAGACGGCGATGCTTCGTCTTGGCGGAGAGACCATTGGTTTTGATAACCCCATGAACTCTTCCGTATCCAAGGGCGAAAGTCTGGCAGATACCATAAGAATTGTCAGCGGATATGCAGATATCCTTGCTATGCGTCATCCCTTTGAGGGGGCGGCAAAGGCAGCTTCTCTCTATGCCAAATGTCCGATCATCAATGCCGGTGACGGCGGACATCTTCATCCCACCCAGACGTTGACGGATCTGGTAACTATCTTCGGTGAGAAGCACACCGTTTCCGGTCTCACCATCGGTATGTGCGGCGACCTGAAAAACGGAAGAACCGTACACTCTCTTGTCAAGAGCCTTTGCAAGAATAATAACAAGTTTGTGTTTATCTCTACCCCGGAGCTGGGTCTTCCCCAATATATTCTCAATCTGCTGGAAGCAAGCGGCTGCAAGTGCGAGTTTGTCACATCCCTTGAGGAAGCAATTCCTGAGTTGGATGTTCTGTATATGACAAGAATACAGAAAGAGCGCTTTGCATCTGAAAAACTTTATGAAGAGCAGAAAAATGTATATGTTCTGGATGCGAAAAAGATGCTCAGAGCAAAGGCAGATCTGATTGTGCTCCACCCGCTGCCCAGAGTGGATGAAATCACCTATGAAGTGGATGAGGATCCGCGTGCACTCTATTTCAAGCAGGCAGCCTGCGGTGTATACGCAAGGATGGCACTGATTATGAAGATGCTGGAAGGCGAGCAGGGCAAGGACAAACTGGAAGGAATCAGCGGAGAGCGGTGCAAAAACCCCAACTGCATTACTTCAATTGAAAAATATCTGCCCCCATCCTATAAGAAAGATGCAAATGCATCTGTTGAGACTATGCTTTGCGAATATTGCGAACACTGAACAGAGAAAAATGTATAACAAACGGGAGCATGCCTCCCGTTGTTGTTTTTAAAGGAGAAGCCTGCCGATGATACACCTGACAGAAGAGAACTTTGCCGACGCGATAGAGGAAAATGAGCTGCTGATCATTGATTTTTGGGCCGAGTGGTGTGTCCCCTGTAAAAAGTTTTTACCGGTTTTGGAAATGTTTGATGCAGAAATTTCCGACGAGGGAGAAATTGCTGTTGGAAAAGTAAATGTAGACGAAATGCCGGATATCACAGCCACATTTGAAATCGATACCATTCCTGCTATTGTGTTTGTGAAGAATGGTGAGGAAGTGGAGCGGCTGGTTGGATTGCAGACAAAAGAGCGGCTGATGGCAACAGTGGAGCAGTTGCGGTAAGAACGGAGAAGAAATAAAAAATGAAGGCAGTATTTTTCGATTTGGATGGAACATTGCTGTGTGGGGAGAAGATATCCGAAGCCAACATCACGGCAATGAAAAAAGTGCAGACGGCAGGCAATAAGCTGATTATGAATACGGGGCGCAGCCTTGCATTCATTCCCCAAGTTGCGGCAGAGTGTGTGGAGTGGGATGGTAGAATTTGCGGCAACTCTTATATTGAGTATGGCGGTGCTGTTTTGGACCGTAAAGTACTGGACAGAGATCAGCTTGCCGTCATTTATGATTTTTGTGTTGAAAAGAAAATCCCTTGTAAATTTGAAGGAGAAGAGGCAATCTATACCCTTTCCTTCGAAGAAGATGAAAGCAATATTCTTCAGTATCAGTTGAAAAACTATACGGAATATCCATGGCGGAAGATGGAAAGGAAATATATTGAACAAGGGGAAAAGCTGAAAATAACAAAGATCACTCTGTGTGAAGCAGTAGGAAAGAAATATGCGGGTTGCTTCCCGGGAATGTATCTGATCGATATGGGACACTACGTTGAGATCGTGTGCAATGGCTACAATAAAGCCACCGGAATGAAACTGATTGGAGAAAAACTGGGGATCAGCCAAGGGAATATGGTGGCATTCGGCGACAGTATGAACGATGTAGAAATGCTGAAATATGCAGGGATTGGTGTGATCATGCCGCATGCCCCGAAAGAACTGGAGAGTTCGACAATCTGCCGGGTCACCTGTGAAGAAGAGGGCGTGGCAGAAGGTTTGTATGAAATTTTTCCGGAATTGTGGTGATATTTTTATATTCATGCAGAAGGAAAAAATTGCTGCAGTGCTTGCCATTTAAAGGTAATTTGAGTATAATATATTTATAGCTTAAAATATGAAACTCACATATATAAAAGTGCAAAAGGAGAGATGTATCATGCAAAATAATGTACGTCCGGATACAATGGCTCGTATAACAACAAAAGAACTGGCCGATGCATTTATTGCTGAGCAGGTAGCGGAAATTCGTGCGCAGGTAGGAGATAAAAAAGTTCTGCTTGCCCTTTCCGGCGGTGTTGATTCGTCGGTGGTTGCTGCACTGCTTATCAAAGCAATTGGCAAACAGTTGGTATGTGTCCATGTGAATCATGGTCTTATGCGTAAAGATGAGAGCGAAAACGTAATAAAGCTCTTCCAAGATGGACTGAATGCCAACTTAATCTATGTTGATGCTACTGACAGATTCCTTGGTCTGTTGGAGGGTGTTGCAGATCCCGAGAGAAAACGTAAGATTATCGGTGCCGAGTTCATCAATGTTTTTGCGGATGAAGCACGCAAGCTGGATGATATTTCTTTCCTTGCACAGGGTACCATCTATCCCGATATTCTTGAAAGCATCAAGCAGGCAGAGGGTAAAAAAGCAGTTAAGTCTCATCACAATGTGGGCGGTCTTCCTGAAGACCTGAAGTTTGAACTGGTGGAGCCGATTAAGCTGCTCTTCAAAGATGAAGTCCGTGTAGTTGGCGAGGCTCTTGGCCTGCCCCATGCCATGGTATACCGTCAGCCGTTCCCCGGTCCCGGACTTGGTGTTCGCTGCCTCGGTGCTATCACCAAAGATCGTCTCAACGCACTGCGTGAAGCGGATGCAATTCTCCGCGAGGAGTTTGATATCTGTGGTCTCAACGAAAAAGTATGGCAGTATTTCATTGTTGTTCCCGATGTAAAGAGCGTCGGAGTAAAGAACGAGAGCCGCTACGAAGGTTGGCCCGCAATCATCCGCGCCGTCAACACGACCGATGCCATGTCCGCCACCATCGAAGAGATCCCCTATGCTGTTCTGCATAAAGTAACCGCCCGCATTACAAACGAGGTAGAGGGAATCAACCGCGTTCTTTATGACCTCACTCCGAAGCCGGTTGGCACTATTGAGTGGGAATAAGTTAAAATAGTCTTTCGAGTCCCGAAAACCCTTGAAAATACAGGGGTTTTCGGGATTCTTGTTTTTTACTGGCTACAAATTGGCTACATCAGGACGTTTTTTCGTAGCCATCGTC
>SVMZ01000026.1 GCA_015067185.1 Oscillospiraceae bacterium
ATGCAAAAGCTGTTGCTTCGTGCCTTCAATAGCGAGTGTGACGAAGTTATTAGTCGTGTCACATACGCCAATATTGAGCTTTCAGAAAAAAGATTGCATACCTCTTTTGAAGCTATTTCTAAGCTCGGACGAATTATGAGCGTGGCAATTACGCACCAATACTTAAAAGCAAAAATCGAAGAACTATATCTCGCTTTTGAATATAAGCAAAAGAAGCAAGAGGAAAAGGAAGAACAGAAAGAGCTTCGTGCCCAACTGCGTGAAGAAGCGAAACTTCAAAAAGAGATTGAGGAAGCTCGCAAAAAGATTCAAAAGGAACAAAAACACTACCAAAATGCTTTGGACTCTATAAATAAGCAATTACTTACCGCTACCGATGAACAAAAAGCCGACTTGGAACAGAAAAAGGCAGAAATCGAAGCACAACTCGGAGAAATTGACAAAAATATAAAGGATATTGATTATAGAGAGTCTAATGCAAAAGCAGGATACGTATATATTATTTCTAACATCGGTGCGTTTGGCGAGAACATATACAAAATCGGTATGACAAGAAGATTAGATCCGCAGGAACGAATCGACGAATTGAGCGACGCTTCAGTTCCGTTCAATTTTGATATTCACGCTATGATTTTCTCGGATAATGCTCCCGCCTTAGAATCAGCTTTACATAAAGCTTTTGAAAACAAAAAGCTAAATATGGTCAATCAGCGTAGAGAGTTTTTCAATGTAACACTTGATGAAATAAAAGCGGTTGTTATGAAGAACTTTGATAAGTCTGTGGAGTTTATCGAAGTGCCAGAAGCCGAGCAGTATAGAACATCGTTAAAAATGAAAGAGAAAACCCATAATTGATAAAAGGTTCGAAATTGTTGGGTACACCCAAAAGAACCAAATCAAATGATTTGGTTCTTTTTTTATTTCTATCTGACAGAAGAGGAGAATTTAATGCGGAATACCCCCATGTTGTATGTATGGGATAAATTTGTTTTACTGGTGCAGCTTGACACGAAAAGAGAATATGTTATAATTTAAAAAACAATATAAACAGTTTTGATGCGAAGCAGGAAAAATGTCTAATTTGTATTTTAACATCACCAATAAATGAAGATTGTAGGAAAGTGCGTATGGAAAAAATTCTTGAAAACATAAAAACATTGTTTTGGAAGAATAGGATATCCACCAAAGCCACAAGAAAAAAGGCAAGTTGGGAAGAGACGCTGATACGGGAAGGGAAATATGCATATTTTTCCGATATCAATTACGAGTGTCAAGATATAGCAATTTGGGATACACTCAATCATCTGTATAGAATGCAGGAAAAACTTTGTTCTGTAGGAGTTGAGTTTCTGAAAGATGGTGTTCTGATAGAGGATATGTGTGCTGCACTTAATTTTTGGGTTGAAAAAGATTTTCAAAATCCCAATTGGTGGTTTAATCAAATTGGTACAGTCAACACACTCTCTACCCTTGTTATTATGCTTTGGGAATATCTTACCGATGAACAAGTGTTACGTGCCAATGCAATTATCAGACGAGGGTCTGCAGCTGCTGTTCCTGATATACTGAAGTGGACAGGGGCAAATTTGATTTGGGGTATTCGAAATACTGTTCATCATGCAGTTCTCACTGGAGATAAAAAATTGATGAAGTTAGCGGCTGAGCGCACGGCACAAGAAATATCTATAGCAGAGGGATTAGCGGAGGGGATTAAACCGGATATGTCTTTCTATCAGCATGGGGCTGTTTTGTATTCTTGTGGATATGGTCGGTCATTTACTTGTGACACAGCTCAGCTCATTGTAATTTTTTCGGGAAGTGAATTTGCTATTAATGCAGAAAAAACAGCACTTTTTGAAAAGTTCTTGCTTGAAGGCCAGCGCTATATGATGCGTGGCGTAGCTGTGGATTTTCAGACCGTAGGGCGTGAAATAGCGAGACCAGATGCACTTTCATCTTCTGCGTTCCTTTCAACTCTTGATTTGATTATTGAACTGGGTGAGTTCAAGCGGACAAATGAATTAAAAGCGTATCGTGATTCACTGGCGGGGAAAACAGAAAGCTTTTCCTCGACAAAATATTTTCCATACAGCTATTTTCTTTCCCATAATACGAGGGAATTTCACATCAGTGTAAAAGGGTATCATACCAATTATAAAGGAAGCGAATGGGGATTGCGGGAAAATCGTCTAGGTTATAATTTGAATTGCGGTGGTGTAACAGCATTTATGGCAAGCGGGAGAGAATATTTGAATCTGAATCCACTGATTGATTTTTCTGCAATTCCGGGAACAACAGCATCCGCGTGGAACGAGGCCAGACTTTGGGAGGCATCAGAAGGAGATTGGAAATCCAAACCGGGAACCAATGACGAGTGCGATGGTTGGGCAGATGGAGGATACGGCGTGCTTTATATGAGACTGGAGCATGACGAGATTTCCGGATATAAAAGTTGGTTTGCTTTTCCAAAGGGTATGGTTTGCCTTGGTTGTGCCATCCAAGGACCGGAGCCACTCTATACTACAGTCGATCAGGCTTTCCGCGAAGGGGATTCCTTTTTTAAAAGTGTTCTTGCCAGGGGAGAAAGAATTACAAATGGTGGATTTTGCTATGTTAATCTTTCAGATTCTCCTATAATAGCGGAAGAGAAGGAAGTAATTGGTTCTTGGAAGAGAAATAGTCTGTCAGAGTCGGACGAAATTGTGAAAGGAAAAGTATTTATTGCTTCAATAGATCATACAAATTCCGATAACTATGCCTATGCTGTGGTGGCAAAGGAGCATTCGTGTGACAGTATTCTTTCGTATGTAAACACAAAAGAAGAACAAAGAGTTGATTTTTATGACGGATATTCCATGGCTGTAAAGAGAGAGAATGGAAAAACAAAAATTATTGTCAATGGAGTAATAGTATAAAGTGTTTGTATTATAAACGAAGTTATTGTAATGAAAGTGTAGATGAGATCTATAATACAAGCCGATAATAGAAAATTTAAAGACTCTTTATTCCTGATTTAAATGATATTTGATAGACACATAAATTTAAAATATAAATAGAGAAACAGATATTTCAAGACAAAGGGATATTATGTAGACACAGTAGAGCGAACCAAAAGCAAATAGAAGAATATATAAGGAATCAGTTAAGAGAGAATGAGATAGAGGATCAAATAAATTTAAAGGAGTATGTTGATCCATTTACGAGCGGCAAGAATACAAAGAAATAAAAAATCTTAAAGGATAGCCGGAAAAAGGAAGGTGGTTGGAAAAACCTTTCAGTGATCCTTTAGGGTTATGTCTGCAATAGGCCCCTTATAAGGTTTCATCAAGGCTCAGGTATAATGAGAGTGTAAAATAAAGGTAGACACATACAAAAATATTGTGTTATTTCAAAGCAAAAGCAAAAAGGAAAAGTTACTTTTGTAAATTCCCTTTTTGCTTTTGCTTTCTATGTCTATATATCCAAAGTAGAGGCAGCTATTAATCCTATCTCCTCAAATAATATGGATTTAAAGGCAAAATAACTATATTTTGCGAGAGGCAGCTGTATAAGTTCGACAAACAACGGCATTGACAGGGATTTTAAAAGGGAGTATAATGTTTCGATGTGGGATAAATTTCAGACAAGGGCGCAGTTTATATAAGAAAAACTGTTTGCCCGGAATAAAATATAAAGAGGGAAATGACAATGAGTCATGCTATTGATGCACGCTATGTGTGGAATAAAGGCTATATATGGGAAAGAATCAAAGATGTTATAAAGAAAAATGCCGTAATGTGCATTGCTTTGGCTGCTGCAGTTATAACAAGCATCGTTATTCCTGTAGACGAGGCATATGTGGGCTATTTTGATTATAAGACCTTAACCTGTCTGTTTTGTGTTCTTGCAGTGGTTTGCGCTTTGAAGAATATCAATTTCTTTTACATGTTGGCAAGAAAAGTGGTGCAGCTTTTTAAAACTGCACGGATGAGTGTTTTGGCACTTGTCTATATCACGTTTATTGGTTCCATGTTGATTGCAAACGATATGGCACTCTTAACTTTCCTGCCTTTGGGATATTTTGTGCTGAATACAACGGGAAAACAAAAATATATGGCATTTACTTTTATTATGCAGAATATTGCTGCCAATCTTGGAGGAATGCTGACCCCCTTTGGTAATCCGCAAAACCTTTACCTCTATTCAAAATATGAAATTCCCAATCTGGAATTCATGGCAATCATGGCTCCTCCTTTTATTCTTTCGGTTATTATGATCACAATTTGCTGTATGATTTTTGTGAAATCAGAGCCGCTGCAGCTGTCTGACGAAAAAATTGTTTTGAATCCCCAAAAAACCATTCTTTATCTTCTGCTCTTTGCGCTTTCCATTGTGATTGTCTTCCGTGGAATTCCCTATTGGATCGGCTTGATTATTATTCCTGTTGCACTGTTTTTCCTTGACAGAAAAGCACTGAAAATGGTGGATTATGGTCTTCTGTTTACATTTGTCTTTTTCTTTATTTTTGCCGGTAATATGGCAAGAATTGATATTGTAAGAAATATCTTCTCTACCTTGTTGGATAAGAATACACTGTTGTTCAGCGTTCTTTCCTGTCAGTGTATCAGTAATGTTCCTTCAGCTATTTTGCTGTCCCAGTTTACAGGAAATTACGCAGATCTTTTGGTAGGCGTTAATATCGGCGGAGCCGGTACATTGATTGCATCTTTGGCAAGTTTGATCACCTTCCGGGAATATGTAAAGCATAATCCGGGAAGAGGAGGGTACTATGTTGGTATCTTCTCAGCTTTTAATTTTTCCTTCCTGGCAATATTGACCGGCTTTATGTTTTTGATAAAGTTATTTTGAATCGCAAGTAGTTGCCCGAAAATAAAAAGACGACCGTTTCTAATCGGTCGTCTTTTTGTTTTAAATAAAACAGGAGGAACTATAAGTTCCTCCTGTATAAATGCTGGAAATTCAATGACCTTAGTCGTTGAAGCCCTCTCTTGCACCGTAGGTAGTGTGCAGCAGTTCGTGTGCCTTATGAGAGTTGGGCTCACCTAGGAACTCATCGTACAGAGCCTTGATCTGGGGATTATTGTGAGACTGACGGATAACCTGTCTCTCGTCCTCAGAGTACAGAGCGTTAGCACGCTTCTGAATGTAGGTATCCATAATATCGTCATCCTCGTTGGGGAGGAATACGTCACGGACATAGGGCTGGCCGCCGCCATTGATGCAGCCGCCGGGGCATCCCATGATCTCAATGAAGTGATACTTGGAAGTACCTGCACGGATCTCATCAAGCAGAACCTTTGCATTCTTCATGCCGTTGGCAATCGCAACATTAACAGCCATGCCGTTGATGTCGATGGAAGCTTCGCGAACACCGTCAAGACCGCGAACAGCTGTGAAAGCAATTTCCTGATACTCTTTGCCGGTGAGAGCAAAGTAAACGGTGCGCAGAGCTGCTTCCATAACGCCGCCGGTAACACCGAAGATAACGCCTGCGCCGGAATAATCGTGAACGATATCGGTATCGAAATCTTCGTCGGGGAGTTTAGCAAAGTTGATGCCGGAACGACGGATAATGCGGCCAAGCTCACGAGTGGTGAGAACAGCGTCAACATCAGCCAGACCGTTGGTGATCATCTGCTCGCGTTCTTTTTCATACTTCTTGCAGGAACAAGGCATGATGGAAACAACGAACATATCCTTGGGATCCACACCGATCTTGTTGGCGTAGTAGGTCTTCAGGATAGCACCGAACATCTGATGGGGGGATTTGCAGGAGGACAGATGGTCAAGAAGATCGCCGTAGTTGTATTCTGCATAGTTAACCCAACCGGGGGAGCAGGAGGTGATCATGGGCAGAGTGCCGCCGTTCTTAATACGGCCGAGCAGCTCGGTGCCTTCCTCCATGATGGTGAGGTCAGCTGCAAAGTTGGTATCAAATACCTTCTTGAAGCCGAGACGGCGCAGAGCAGCAACCATCTTGCCGGTAACGGGAGTACCGATCTTCATACCGAACTCTTCACCGAGAGCAGCACGAACAGCAGGAGCAGTCTGAACGACAACATATTTGCCAGCCTTCATAGCAGCGTCAACACGGTCAATTTCGGATTTCTCCATCAGAGCGCCGGTGGGACATACGTTGATGCACTGGCCGCACATGATGCAGGGGGAGTTGATGAAGCTTCTGTTCTCAGCGGGAGCAACGATGGTGTTGAAACCACGGTTCTCAAAGCCGAGGATACCCATATCCTTGCCATGAGCGTTCTGGCAGCGTGCTACGCAGCGGCCGCAGAGGATGCACTTGGAAGTATCACGGACGATGGTCGGAGTCAGTTCATCATAAGTGACAGGGGTCTTGGTGCCGACAAAACGGTTTTCGCGGGCGCCGGTAGCAGATGCGACATAAAGCAGTTCGCATTTGCCGTTTTTATCGCACTGCTGGCAGTGCTGATTGTGGTTGGAAAGAAGAAGCTCAACAGAAGCGCGACGGGCTTCGATGGCTTTAGGACTGGAGATGGTGATCTCCATACCTTCGTTTACAGGGTATACGCAGGAAGCAACCAAACCTCTTGCACCCTTTACTTCTACCAGGCAAACACGGCAGGAACCGTTGGAGCATTCGCCGTGGTTAAATGCACACAGAGAGGGAATCTCATAGCCGCAAGCTTTTGCAGCCTCCAGGATGGTCAGGCCTTCTTCGACCTGATAGGAGACGCCCTCAATTTTAATGTTAATTTTAGCCATTTGATCGTCCTCCTATTACTCCTTGATGATAGCCTTAAACTTACAGGTTGCGATGCAGGCGCCGCACTTTACGCACTTAGCCGGATCGATCTGATAAGCGGGCAGCTTCTTGCCGGGGGCAGTATAATCAGTCTTATAGATAGCATCAGCGGGGCAGGCTTTTGTACATCTGCCGCAGCCGAAGCAGTTATCCTGAATAATGGTGTACTGCATCAGGTTCTTACATACTTTAGCGGGGCACTGCTTGTCCTGAATGTGAGCAAGGTACTCATCACGGAAGTGGGTAAGAGTAGAGATGATGGGGTTGGCAGCAGTCTGTCCGAGAGCGCAGAGGGAGTTAGCCTTTACGGTGTTGCCAAGCTCTTCAAGCTCTTCAAGATCCTGCATGGTGCCGTTACCCTCAGTGATGCGGGTAAGAATCTCAAGCATACGCTTGGTGCCGATACGGCAGGGAGAACATTTACCGCAGGATTCGTCGCAGATGAATTCCATATAGAACTTAGCAACGTCAACCATGCAGTTGTCTTCGTCCATAACGATGGCGCCGCCGGAGCCCATCATGGAGCCCTTGGCAACCAGGTTATCGAAATCGATGGGTTCATCAAGAGCTTCTTCAGTCAGGCAGCCGCCGGAAGGACCACCGGTCTGGATAGCCTTAAACTTCTTGCCGTTGGGGATACCGCCGCCAATATCATAGATGAGCTCGCGGAGAGTTGTACCCATGGGAATCTCAACCAGACCAACGTTGTTGACCTTGCCGCCCAGTGCGAATACCTTGGTACCCTTGGATTTCTCGGTGCCGCAGGATGCAAAATCAGCAGCGCCTTCACGAAGAATGTAAGGTACGCAAGCCAGAGTCTCAACGTTGTTTACGATGGTGGGCTTGCCCCACAGACCCTTAACAGCAGGGAACGGAGGACGGGGACGAGGCATACCGCGCTTACCTTCGATGGAGTTAAGCAGAGCGGTCTCTTCGCCGCAGACGAATGCACCGGCGCCCAGACGGATGTGAGCCTGGAAGTCAAATCCAGTACCCATAATATTTTTGCCCAAAATGCCAACTTCGTTCATCTGCTTGATGGCATTTTTAAGACGGTTAACTGCAATGGGGTACTCAGCACGTACATAGAAATAACCCTCGGTAGCGCCGATAGCGTAACCGGCAATCATCATACCTTCGATAACTGCATAGGGGTTGCCTTCGAGAATGGAGCGGTCCATAAATGCACCGGGGTCACCTTCATCGCCGTTACAAACAACATATTTCTGATCAGCAACGGAAGCTTTGGCAAACTGCCATTTACGGCCGGAGGGGAATCCGCCGCCGCCACGACCACGGAGACCGGAGGCCAGAACTTCGTCGATGACTTCCTGCGGCTCCATATTCAGTGCGCGCTTAAGACCCTGGAATGCACCATAGCCCATAGCCTCTTCGATGTTTTCGGGGTTAATAACACCACCGCCATGAAGAGCAACACGGCGCTGTTTTTTGTAGAAGTTGATGTCGTCCTGTTTAACGACTTTTTCACCGGTGTTGGGATCGATGTACAGCAGGCGCTCAATGATTTCGCCGCCCTTAATGTCCTTCTCAAAGATTTCATCTACATCATCCAGAGAAACCAGACGATAGAGAGTATCTTCGGGGAAAATCTTAACGAAAGGTCCCTGAGAGCAGAAGCCGAAGCAACCAACGATGTTGACAGTAACTTTGTCACCCATGTTGTTATCAGCAACGAGCTTCTCAAACTTCTCTTTGATTTCCAGAGAGTTGGAGGAGATACAGCCGGTACCACCGCACAGAAGGATAGCGCGTTTGCCGTTGGAGCCGTCAAGTTTGGCGGTCAGAGCATCGGTACAGCTACAGATTTTGGCGTCCAGTTCATTAAAGTTATTCATTAGTTGGCACCTCCCATAGCACGGTATTCTTTCACGATTTCGGGAACCATGTCAACGGTAACCTTGGGATAAACTTTACCGCTGATGGTTACTGCGGGAGCAATTCCGCAGGCACCGATGCAGCGAAGGGCATCCAGAGTAAACAGACCGTCCTGGGAAGTCTCACCGGGTTTGATACCGATGATTTCGGAGAACTTATCGATAATCTGCTGTGCACCCTTAACGTAGCAAGCAGTACCCAGGCAGCAACCGATAACATACTTGCCCTTGGGTTCCAGAGAGAAGAAAGAGTAGAAGGTGACAACCCCATAAATTTCTGCCACGGAGATACCCGTCTTCTCTGATACGAGTTTCTGGACATCCAGAGGAATATAACCGTATTCGTTCTGAATGTCGCTGAGAATCATCATCAGCGGTGTCGTTTCATCTGCGTATCTGTCACAGATTTCGCAAATCTTTTTGACACCGGCTTCACTGATATGAGCCATATTTTACCTCCTGATTAAATGAGATTATTAAAAACAATTGTTAGTACACCGTACCTTTACAATTATACATCTTTTACCCGCAAAAAACAAGGGTCTTTCGGGGTTTTATTAAAAAAGAAAGTTTGTATTATTTTCCGCATTTACTGGATTTTTTTTAAAGTCATTGCAGTGAAAAAATGTTTATGCTATAATGAAAATATAGTTAAAATGACATTGTGGTGGGGGGAAAGGAGTGATTTCGGATGGAGAAGTGGTATAAAAAAAGTTATTTCCGTAATCTTGTCGATATGCATATCCCAAGTGGGGAGGGAAATCTCGAAAATTTTGATGCCGAAAAATATGCTCAATGTATGGAAATTGCGGGAGTTGATACGGCATATGTTTATGCATCCAACTGTCTTGGACTGTGTTTGTTCCCTTCAGAGGTTGGCCATCGTCATTCCATCACCGATAAGCGCGATATTTTTGGAGAAACCGTAGCTGCACTTAGGAAAAGAGGGATTGGCGTTGTTGGTTATCTCAACAGCTGGTGTGCGGATGTGGCACGGGCTCATCCTGGATGGCAGGTATGTTCCGGCGCGGGAAAACGGCTGAGCGATGACTCGCGTTTTGGCTGTTGCTGTCTCAACAGCCCGTATGCGGATTATTTTCATGCGCTTGTCTATGAGATGGTTTCCAAGTATGATATTGAAGGTTTGTGGGTGGATATGATTGGATTCTATTCGCCGGATTGCGTGTGTGAATATTGCCGCGAAAAGTATAAGAAGAAAACAGGTTTTGATCTTCCGACGACCATTGACTGGACTGACGACAACTTTTTGAATTATGTAAAGTTCAAATATGACACGGTTGCAGAATATGCGAAGGGCATTACTGAGGCTGCCCACCGTGCAAAGCCCGACATATCCATCTCATTGCAATGTGCTTCCTGGAACAGAAGTATGTATACCGGTTTGGGCAATGATTATTTTAAACAGATGGATTATGTTTCCGGAGATTTTTATTCTGACCGCAATAAAACAGATGTTGTCTGCCGTCTGCTGTATAATCTCAGTGAAGATTTGCCTTTTGAATATATGATATCCCGTGCTCCGGATCTTACCTATCACACAGCCATCAAGGATAAGAGTGAGATTCTACTGCAGGCTTACACGGCCTTTCTCTGCGGGGGAAGCTTCCTCTTTATTGATGCGATTGATCCGGATGGCGGCTTGAATCAGGATCTCTATCGTATGATGGCAGAGGTAAAAACGGAACTGGAGCCATTTTTCAAAACGATTGACCATGAGGCAGAGATTCTCAGAGATGTAGCAGTGTATATGAATTTTGATTCATATACAACCCGAAGGACAGAGGGAGAAAGTATCAGTAAGTTTGCGGCGGATTCGGTCATTCCGGAACGGCTCAATCTGCTCAATGCCGCGTTGATGCGTGCGCATATCGATTATGATATCATCACACCGAAGAATCTGGAACAATTGTCGAGATATAAAGTGATTATTGTTTCAGATCTTTACCGCATGAGTGAGGAGGAGTGCGATAAACTGCGGGCATTTGTGAAAAACGGAGGCAGACTCTATGTGAGCGGAGAATCCTCAGTTCTTTCCAGTGACGGTAAGAATAAAGACAGATTTATGTTGGAGGAGGTTCTTGGGGTAAAATATGAAACATTTATTGACCGAAAACCGGTATATCTTGCTCCTACCATCGGAGGGAAACCACTGTTTGAGCATTTCAGCGAGAACTATCCGGCCATGATCAAAAGAGCGGTTCCGGTTGTCAGCAGGGTTGCCGATTCGGCAGAGGTTTTGGCCACGCTCACCTATCCGTTTACGGATGCAAGAGATATCCACAGTTACTCTTCCGCCATAAGCAATCCGCCGGCAGAAAAAACAGAGGTTCCTGCACTTGTTTACAACCAATACGGAAAGGGTGCCTGCATCTATAACTGTGCACCGATTGAGCAGAGCAGTGCGGTCTGCGACTACGATATTTTTGCAGCAATCATAAAATCGCTTCTTGGTGAGGTGGGGGGAAATATCCTCAACTGCGAGGAATGTGAATATCTGGAGTATGTTGTACGTCATAACCCGGAGAAAAGACATTATACCGTATCACTGCTGAACTATCAAAATGTCAAAAAAATCGTTCCGCTGTATGATGTGGCCTTTTCCCTGAATCTGGATATAGAACCGAAAAAGGTATATGCCAATCTCGGGACAGAGGTTTCCTGTGTCAGAGAAAATGGCGCCTTGCACATGAAACTTTCTTGCTTGGATATTTATGATGTTGTCTATATAGAATATTAAAAAAGATTCACGTTAGTTTGAGCGTGATTGTCAGAAGATATGGCCCGGTTTGAATTGATATATCCTGGGCCATTTTTATTTTGTGGAGGACCTTTTGGTTACAGTAAGGCTGATTTTTTATATAATGATACTATTGTCAGGAAATCGGAAAAAGAGGTAAACACAGCGTATTGACAGTAATTTATGGGAAAGTTATAATGGAAGATAAGAAAAAATGAGAATGGAGTAGAAGGATGGGAACAATCTATCGAATTGCAGCAGCAAATTCTTCTGTCGAAGATAAATGTAAAGCAGATGTTGTGTGTACAGGAGAATATGATGAACGTGTAATCAATGCGCAGATTGAAAAGCTGGTGCGAGGTGGAACCGTGCAGCTCCTGGACGGAGATTATTATATCGATTCTTTTGAAAACGAAGATCACTCGGCAATTTATTTCAGCTATAACGATGGCAATGCAAGAGTGGTCAATGTGATTGGTGATACAGAGAACAAATCTTATAATACGCATTTTGGTGTGGTAATTCACGTCACTAAACGTGCACTGGATTCTCTTCCGCAAGGAGAAACTGGCCGTGTCTTTTATGGTGCAGGGCGCAGGCCGGAAGCACCGGGCGACTTTTTCACTATGACCTATGTGAATAATGTCAATTTCGAGAATTTCTATCTCTATTTCTATAATGCCTCCTATCCTTTTATCGGTATTGACTGCAGTCATTTCGGCTCATCGGAAATTCGGCAGGTTGGTATCTTTACAGAACACTTTTTCGAAGACAGATTTCTTCACAAGAAGCCGGCTACACCCTGTAAAGGAAGCATTGGTATCCGCACCTGCAACGATTCCAATGATGAAATGGCGAGAATTGGCTGTAATGTTGTGGATGTGGGCGGCCTTTATATCGGATATGATTTTATCGGGGCAGACCATATGATTCTGCGGGATTGTTTTGCGGCCAGATGCTGCTACGGTTATGTCTTTGCCCAAAGTTATAAGACGATCACCATGCTGAATTGCGCCGATGAGGGAAACACCCACATGCCGTTGTTCCATGGAAGAGGACAGCTTACCGCCCTGGATTTTTGTGTGGAGCGGTTTGATGCCGACTTTATTCCGGATGATCCCGAAGGAAATACGGAACCTTATGCAACAGAAGAGACACCTGGCAACTGGCATGGTATGATTTCTTACACACTGCAGGGGAATGCCTTTGGAATGAACCATTTCTGGAAAAAAGGACACGGTGAAAACTTCCGGACGATTAACCTCTGTCATGATAAAAATTCCAGACCGGAGCATCCGGAATATCTGGAAAGCTATTTCGACCGAAAGAGCAGGAAGATGATTACCTGGACCGGCGAAGAATGGGTGGATGCTATGGGGAATTCTGTTGCCGAATAACAGACGTTTTTAAAGGATAAGAATAAAAAGGAGAGCGGGATATGTATCAAATATTCAAGGTAATTTCTCACACAACCATTGACTTTGCGGCGGAAGAACTGAAAAAGTATCTCAGAATGATGATGCTGCGCTGCGGAGAGATTCCGGTAGGCTATGACCCGGCAGCGAAAAAAGGATTCCGTATTGGTCTTATGAAGGATTTTGATCTGGATACCACCGATGTGGAAGATACCAGGCTGGATGATATTATCTATATTGATACCAATGCCGAGGGCGGCATTATTGCAGGGTCCAATCCCGGGGCAACGCTGATTGCTGTTTATCGTTATCTCCGTTTCTGCGGCTGTCGGTGGCTCTTCCCGGGAATTGATGGGGAGTGGATTCCGGTAATCGACGGTCTGCCGGAGGTCAATTACCGCAAGGTTGCCGATCACCGCTACCGAGGTCAGTGCAACGAGGGTGCGGAATATCAGCCCAATATGATGGAAACCATCGATTTTACTCCCAAAATCGGTTTGAACACTTATATGCTGGAGTTTGATAATCCTTTCTTTTATTATAATACCTATTATAATCACAACAACAGCAGAGTGCGGGCGCCGGAGCCGGTAACCCGTACGACGGTTATGCAGTGGAAGAGACAATGCGAAGCGGAGATCCAGAAGCGGGGACTGCACTTCCACGATATGGGACATGGATGGACAGCAGAGCCCTTTGGTATCGACAGCAGCAGCGGCTGGGAACCGGTGAGCGAAGATATGGTGCCGCCGGAGAGCAGAAAATATCTGGCTCTGCTGAATGGGGAGCGTAAACTTTACGGAGGAATCCCTCTCAACACCAACGTATGTATGTCTCAGCCGGAAGCAAGACGGAAGATGGCTGAATATATTGCCGATTATGCCGAGAAACAGAACAATGTGGATTTTCTGCATATCTGGCTGGCTGATGCCAGCAACAATCACTGCGAGTGTGAAGAATGCCGCAAAAAAAATACTTCCGATTGGTACGTCATGCTTCTTAACGATATCGATGCGGAACTGACAAGAAGAAACCTGGATACCCATCTGGTGTTCATTGCCTATCTTGATCTTTTCTGGCCGCCTATTGAGGAGCGGTTGAACAATCATAAGCGGTTTACCATGCTCTTTGCGCCCATTACCAGACTTTATACCGAAACCTACGGTGAGGATGCAGATATGAGCAAGGTGATCCCTTACGAGAGAAACAACATCCGGAAACCGGACGGTATGGCCGAGTGTCTGGCATATCTCCATGAATGGAAGAAAATTTGGGATGGCGACTGCTTCTGCTATGAATATCATTTTATGGATATGCAGCACATGGATGTCAGCAATATGTTCATGGCAAAGATTGTATATGATGATATTGTGGCGCAGAAGAAGCAGGGACTCAGGGGAATTATTTGAGGATGGATCCCAGCGCAGCTATTTCCCCACAGGTTTCCAGTTCTATGTCTACGGTGAAACATTGTATGATTCTTCGGTTTCCTTTGAGGAGCTCAAAGAGGATTACTTCAGTCACGCTTTCGGCGAAAACTGGAAGGCTGTTGTGGAATACCTTGAAAAACTCCGTGATTTGATGGATTATTCCTATTTCTTTGGTATCCGCTCCATCGATAAAACAAAAGGCAGCTATTATTGTCCCGAAATGCAGACTAAAGCTAACGAGGCGCGTAAGGTAGTTGAGGCATTTGAGCCGGTCATTAAGGCCAATAAAAATCAAGACTACCGCGCATCGGCGGTGGCATGGCAGCTGTTGGAAATCCATTGTGATCTGATGAAAGATTTTACTGAGATGGTTGCCCATAAATGCGTGGGAGAGAATGAAGAAGCAATCCAGCTGATTGATAAAATGATTGATTCGTTGTCCCGCACCGAAATTTATATTGAGCGTTATTACGATCATTATATGTTTGCAAGAGGGTTGGAGCGCTATGCCGAGCGCAAGAAAAAGAAAGGTCTCTTGTCTTAATGAGAATGGATTTACTGTTTCGAAAACAAAAAAGAAACTGAAAAGAGTGAAGATGATGGGCAAAGAATCCGGAAAAAGCCGTATGATCAAGGCTTTTACAAGACAAAAAGTAGAGGGCTTGGTTCCTCATTTTGAGATGGTCTTTTTCCTCACCATGGAAAAACTGGGGAGGGTGCATCCCTCTCACAGAGATTATTATCAGTGGGGCCAGATGAGTGAAAAAGAAAAGCGTCTGCATGATATCGATATGGCGCATTGCTATGTTGATATTGCAGAAATCTATCATCATGATGCAATTTTTGCTCAGGTGGATACACAAAATCCCGAGCGGGCGGTTCGGGTTCTGGAAGCAATCAGAGAACTGGATAACGGAGAGCATTTTGTGATGATTCACGGAGATCCCACCTTTGCCATACCGGACGGCAATGCAATGATGGATTTTTCTGTCCGTATGTATGAGGATATGGAAGGGCTGATTGCAGAGCAGGAGGAGAATCGGAAAAAATGGAGTGAGGCAATTTATCAGATAAGCAAACATAAAGGACTGATTGATTGTGTTGCCCTGTGCTCCGACTATGCATTTAATGTGAATCCATTTTTTACCTCCGAGGTGTTTGAGGAACTGATTGCACCGTGTCTCAAACAGTGCATTGACGATTATCGAGCCATGGGACTTTACACCATGAAACATACCGATGGAAACATCAATCCGATTCTGGATCAGATTGTTGCATGCGGTCCGGATGCGATTCAATCGGTGGATCCGCAGGGAGGTATGAGCCTGAGCGGGTGTATGGAAAAATACAACGATAAGGTCTGTTTTGTGGGTAATGTCAACTGTGGTCTGCTGCAGACGGGAACCGATGAAGAAGCGGCAGAGGATGTCAGAAGGGCACTGCGGGAGGGTATGTCCAAGCCGACAGGATTTGTATTTTCTACATCCAACTGTGTGTATACCGGTATGCCGCTGGAGCGCTATGAGATGATGAACGCAATCTGGCAGACAGAGGGAAGATACTGCTGAATGTGAAAGAGAAAAAAGCATCGCGCAATTTGTTGAAGAATTGTGCGGTGCTTTTCATATTTGTGCTATTTTTCGATATCGATTGACAAAAGATATTGAGTGTGATATACTCATTCTTGCTTGTTTGAAAATGTGAAAATATCAAAATAGCGAAATATATCGCAGAGGAAAGAAGGATATCATGTCCAGAAAGATAATCAGCGAGCTCAGGGCTAACCTGGGGTATTTGAGCAGTGTGGAACGAAGAATTGCAGAGCAGATTTTGGATGATCCTAAAAGGTTTATCACATTTTCTATGTCAGAGCTTTCGGAGTTGGCGGACGTTTCTCAGGGAAGTATCATTAATTTTGCCAATAAGTTCTCTAACGGAGGTTATTCCAATTTGAAGCTGCAGATTGCCGCCGGTCTTTCGGAAATAGAACCTCAGCCGTTCAGTGTAGTAAGCAGTTCGGATACCGTGATGAATGTGTTGGATAAGACAACGGTAAATACCGCGGCAGCACTGAACAGTGTGGCAGACCTGAATGAGGAAGAGACGCTGAAAACGGTTGCGGATAAAATTCTGAAAGCGAAAAAAGTGGAGATATACGGTGTTTTTCGTTCGGGAATTGTTGCGACAGATTTCTATTATCAGCTTTTGCAGCTGGGTATCCATGTCTCGGCGGTGAGTGATGTTTTGAACTGTGCCATATCGGCGGCCATGCTGGAAAAAGAGGCGCTGGTTATTGCGGTTTCCTCGTCCGGAAAGACAAAGGATATTATTGATGCTGTCAGAATGGCAAAGAGCAAAGGGGTATCTGTTGTGTGCATTACAGGTAACCGTAATTCACCACTTGCCAAGATGTCGGATTATGTGCTGGTGGCTCCCTCCAGCGGAAGATCCATCAGCGGTAATGCCTGCGAAGTGCGTTTTTCTCAGTTGTTGATTGCAGACACCATCTGCTCTTACCTGAGCAGCAAAATAGACGAAGACAGTGAAAAGCGATATTGGGATCTGAGAAGTGTCCTGGAATCGCATAATGTTGAAGATTGAGGGAAATAGAAAATGGGAATCAGTAAAAAGGTAAGAAATGCAATTTTTATTGGAGTTTTGTGTTCGGTGTCTTATTTGGCGGTATATTTTGCGAGAAATATACTCAGCGCCGTAACACCGCAGATGATAGAAAAAGGCGTGCTCACGACGGAGTTTGGCGGGACGCTTTCATCCATGTTTTTTACATTTTATGCAGTGGGACAGTTGATCAACGGTGTGATTGGCGATAAAATCAAGGCAAAGTATATGATTTGCGGTGGATTGTTGCTTTCTGGTGTCGCCAATATCATTTTTACTCATTGCATTATGGAACGGACTGTTGCAACAGTGGCATATGCTATGGTAGGTTTTTTCCTTTCCATGATTTATGGTCCCATGACAAAAGTGGTTGCCGAAAATACAGAGCCGGTTTATGCTACCCGCTGTAGTTTAGGATATACCTTTTCTTCCTTTTTCGGCTCGCCGCTGGCCGGTGTGTTTGCGGCAATATTGGCTTGGGACAGTGTTGCCAATATCGGCAGTGCAGCGCTGATCATTATGGCGATGGTATGTTTTGGTTTTTTCCTTGTTTTTGAAAAGAAGGGTATTGTTAAATATAATCAGTATAAGGCGGAAAAATCGGGCAGCAAAAATATAAAGGTACTGATCGAGTATAAGATCATTAAATTTTCTTTAATTTCTATTATAACGGGAGTTGTCCGTACGGCAGTTATCTTCTGGCTGCCCACCTATATTTCTCAGTATTTGGGCTATTCTTCGGAGAAGGCAGCGGCAGTATTTACCATTGCAACTTTTATCATCTCCTTTACAACCTTTATCGCTGTTTTTGTTTACGAGCGTTTGAAAAACAATATGGATCTCACGTTGATTATTATGTTCAGTGTAGCTCTTGTGGGCTTTGCGTTGGTCTATTTTGTCAGGATGCCGGTCATGAACATTATTTTTATGGTGATTGCCGTAATGGGGTCCAACGGTGCAGCTGCCATGATCTGGAGCAGATATTGTCCCAGTCTTCGCGATACCGGTATGGTATCTACGGCAACCGGTTTTCTGGATTTTCTCAGCTACATGGCGGCTGCTGTTTCCAGCAGTCTTTTTGCCAACGCGGTTGAAGGAATTGGTTGGAAAAACCTGATTCTGGTTTGGCTGGGATTGATGATGATCGGTTTTATTACGGTGCTGCCCCACAAAGCTATTTTGGCAAAGCTGAAAAAGGAGAACGCAACAGCTGCCTGACAGTTAAAAAGGCAAACCAATAAAAGAACAACCCGGAATGTTTGTTTTTAACATTCCGGGCTGTATTGATTTATGGGGTGACTTCTGCGGAAGCGTTTTCAGTTTGAGTGGTGGTATAATATTGTGCCTGAGCATACCACAGTTCATGGTATTTGCCGGTTTCTTCTTTCAGAAGTTCCGCGTGTGTGCCCTGCTGAACAATTTGACCGTTGTCAAATACGGCGATCTCATCGCAGAATTTGCAGGAGGAAAGACGATGGCTGATATAGATGGCGGTTTTATCCTCGATGATATCGTTGAATTTGGAGTAAACCTCTGCTTCGGCTATGGGATCGAGGGCTGCCGTGGGTTCGTCCAGAATAATAAAGGGAGCATCCTTGTAGATGGTTCTGGCAAGTGCAATTTTTTGCGCTTCGCCGCCGGAAAGATCCACGCCCTCCTGGTCAAAGTTTTTGTAAAGATAAGTGCCAAGCCCCTTAGGCATCTCTTTTAGTCGATCCCCGAAGCCTGCTTTGATGAGGGCATCGGTTACTTTGGCTTCGTCATAACGGAGGGTGCCGGCTATGTTTTCACCAAGAGTGAAGGCGAAGAGCCGGAAATCCTGAAAGACGATGGAGAAAATGGAGAGATAGTCCGGATAGTTGTATTTGCGGATATCAATGTTGTTTAAGAGAATTTCACCCTCAGTGGGGTCGTAGAGACGGCACAGCAGTTTGATAAAGGTGGTTTTGCCGCTGCCGTTCTGTCCCACCACCGCAAGACGCTGACCGATGTTGAATTTCATGCTGACATTGCGCAGAGAATAGTTTTCTGCACCGGGATACTTGAAAGAGACGTTGCGGAATTCTATCTCATAGTCCCGGTCAAGACGCTTTTCAACGGTGAGAGAGCCCTGATACATGGAATTGGGAATATCCAGAAATTCAAATTCAATGGCAAGGAATTCTGCGTTGGTGCGCATTTCTCCCAGGATAGACAGCAAACCGGAGAACCCGGAAAATACCTTAGTGATGGAAGCAACATATTGGGTGACCTCGCCTACACCGAAGGCACCTGCCCATGCCTTAAGGCAGACAAAGAGGTAGGTGATGGCAGTGAAAACCACCGAAACCGCGGAGGCTGCTGTTTTATAGAGTCCCATCGGACCGCGGGCAAGTTTAGCAAAGTAGCCCCGGGAATGGAAAACGGCATGTTTGTTATTGTTGTGAATGGATGCAATCCGATCGTAGCGATAAATTCTGGCATCCGGGGCGTGCCGCTTATCGGTAATCGCGTAACCGTAAAAGCCAAACAACCGATTGCCAAAATTATGCGTATTGTTTCCTTGTGCCATATATTTGCTGGCTTTCACAGAAAAAGCAGGTGTGAGAATGGTGACGAGGAGCATGACAGCGACAATAAGCAGGATGGCCAGGGGGTGGTTGAGAAGGGTATAGACACCGGCCGAGGCGGGGACAGAATGGGTAAACAACGTAATGGTCAGAGAGAGTCCCGCCAGCAAAGAGAAAAAATGGGTTGCCAATTGTTCCAGTTGGAAGGTGATTTTGGTAATACCCCAACCGCCGCCGGTACGCATCTGTTCAATTTGGGAGCGGATTTCCAGGGTGCGTGGTGCCTGGAGATCCGCATAGTCCATGGAGAGGTATTTCTCCGAAAAAATCATCAGCGTTTTATAAAGTCGGTTGGATTGGACGGTGTATTGCCAACGGGCCAACAGGGCAGAGATGAGAGCGATGATTACCGTGCTTCCCAAGGTCAGCAGGACAAGATATTGCAGACGTCTGGGATCTCTGGCACCGGCCAGTTCCCCGATGATCAGGGCAGAGAGATAGATACCAACGTAGGGGGTGATGGATTTCCAGGTGGATGCCAGGGTCTGGGAAAGAATAAGCCGGGGGTCAGCGCGGCAGATCAACCGGATTGCACGGAAATTGAGTTTGAAGGCTTCACGAATGGAAAGAGACTTTTTCTTTTTAGTTGTTTTGTTCGTCATCATCATTGCCTCCCTCTTTGTAGTATTCGCTTTGTACGTTGAACAGTTCTGCATACCGCCCGCCGCGGGAGAGTAGGGTATCATGGGTGCCCTCTTCCGCAATGATGCCGTTTTCAATAAACAGAATACGGTCGCAGAAGCGGGTGGAAGCAAGGCGGTGCGAGATGTAAATGGAAGAGCGATCCCGGGTCATGTCATGATATTTGTTGTACATTTCCGATTCGGCAATGGGGTCAAGGGCGGCGGTAGGTTCATCCAGAATGATGAAGGGCGCATCTTTGTAAAGGGCGCGTGCCAGCATCAACCGCTGCGTTTCACCGCCGGAAAGTTCAATGGCATCGTCGTAGACATCGTGGTTGAGCAGAGTGTCGTAACCTCTGGATTCGGATTCCACCTTGGCCGTCAGCCCTGCTTTTTCAATGCAGGATTTGACGCGCTCAAGGTCAATGTCTGTTTCCGACTGTGCCACATTGGCGGCAATGGTGGCGGGGAGTACCAGGAATTCCTGAAAAACCGAGGAGAACAGCTTGTAATAGTCGCGGCGGTTGTATTGGCGGATATCCTGGCCGTCCAGAAGGACACGACCGGCGGTGGGATCGAGCAGGCCGCAGACAAGCTTGACAAGTGTGGTTTTACCGGCGCCGTTCAAGCCCACAACGGCAATTTTTTCACCGGGACGAAGGGTGAAACTGATGTTTTTCAAAATCGGGCTGTCGGTACCGGGATACTGGAAGGTAACATTCTCCAGCCGCAGTTCATATTTTTTCGTATTGTCGGGAATCAGTTCCTCGCCCTCTTCAAAGGTGAAGCATTCAGGATATTCCAGCGTTTCCCGCACAACCGAGAGATCCAGACTCTCGCGGCGAAGCAGGGAAAATTCGGAGATAAAGCCGGTGATCCAGTCGGCAAAACCGCTGACGGCAGAAAAATACAGCAGAAATTCTGCGGTGTTCAGCCCGCCGGAAAGCACAAGACCGATCAGGTAGGCATAAGCAACCGCATTGCGGAGAAACGTAAAGAAAAGATCCACGACAGCGCCCCAGAAGACGCGGGTCTCGGCACGGCGGTAAAAGGCTTCGTAAGCAGTCATGGATTTGCGATACAGCTCTTCCAGCCAGGGACGCAGACCGAAGATGCGGATATCTTTGGCGGAAACCGTATCGGTTCTTCTGCTTTCTACATAAAACCGACGGCTGTGAAGTTTACGGTGCTCCTCACTGTGTGTGCGGTAATAGCTGTCGGTATATTTGGAAAGGAAATAGCTGATGACCGAGGTAACAAGAATGAGGCCGAACAGCAGCGGGTTTACCGCAGTCAAAAGCAGCAGATAGAGCAGGAAGCCAAGGATGTTTTTCAAAAGAGTGGTCAGTCTGGTCCAGATGATTTCGGTGGCTTCGTAGTTGTTACCGCAGCTGGAAGCGGCCTTGTTGAAAGAATTCAGATATTTTTCATCGTTGGTATTGGAGTAGGAGGTGGTCAGGTGCTTGGTGACCAGGCGGGAGAGAATGGCACCTCGAAGCGTTACGCGGCCAAAGAAAACATTTTCGCTCAAATAGGTGGTTGCGGCATTGCAAAACATCAGGGCAGCAGCAAAGAACAGAATGGTTCCAAGGAGTTCACCAACGGGAGCTTGGGTTTCCACAGCAGCCAGAATGGTTGGCACCACATAGAGGTTGAGCAGGTTGATTGCCACGGAAAATAAGGCAATGAAGAGCGAAAGGACAAGTACCTTTTTCTCTTTTTCTTCCCAGGCAAGCCGGATCATCCATGCCGTGTTTTGCAGCACGTTGTATTGGGGTTTGCTTTTTTTCTCGTTTTTTTGAGAAGACATTTTGTCACCGACCTTTCGGAACAAGATAAGAATTTGACATACCTACCGTGTAGTGTGCCTCCATCATAGCATATAAATTTATAAAAAGCGCATTTCGGGGACGAAATGCGCTTTTTGGGGGACGAATTGTTGCTTTTAAAGCTGAGGAAGCAGAATCTCTGTGGTGAAGGCACCATCCTCACTGTTGCGGGAGAGATAACCGCCATAGCGTTCGATAATATCATCGATACGGACCAGGCCGAAACCGTGTCCGGTTCCCTTGGTGGAGAGAAAGCGTCCGTTTTGTTTGGTCTGCTTTTTTTGTGCAGTCAGGTTGGTGAGAGATATATAGAGCTGTGAGCCCTTGATATCCATATAGAGGCGGATCATGCGTTCCTCTTCCGGCAGAGTGAGGGAGGCTTCGATGGCATTGTCAAACAGGTTGCCGAGAATGATGCAGAGGTCCAACTCTGAAACCGTGAGCGCCACGGGAACATGAGCATCCGCCTTGACGGGAATAGAGCGGGCCCTGGCAAGCGAGATTTTGCTGTTGATGATGGCATCGGTCATCTTGTTGCCGGTTTTGATAACGGTATCCACGGTGGAGAGATCGGTATCCAGCAGATTCAGATAGCTTTGAATGGAATCCATATCGCCGGAGACGGCAAAGCTTTTCAGAGTCTGGATATGGCTGCGGTAATCGTGCCGCCAGCCGCGCATGGTGCGGTACATATTCTCTACTTCGGCATAGTGGGTCTCGATCAGATCGCGCTGATAGGCGGCCAGCCGTTTATCGACATATTTGGAAAGCCATGACATGATAAACACCTCAGAAATAATTGATAAAAGCACGGTTAAGCGGCTCATAGGCATTGCGGGAGAGGGGAAGGATATCTCCGTTTGAGAGAAAAACCTCTGTTTTGGTAATTTTGCGGATGTATCGCATATTGACGACATGGGAACGGCCGATACGGAAGAAACTGTCGTCCAGCGAATTTTCAAGAGAAGAGAGGGAGATCTTGACAGAGAATACTTCATCTGCATGAATGGTGACGTAGTTGGAACGCACTTCCAGATAGCGGATGGCATAAAGAGGGAGACGGGTTGTGCCGTCGGAGGTATTGAGCAGCAGTGCCTGCTCGTTTTTCTTCAGCTTTTCACGGGCTCTGTCCAGGACGGCGAAAAGTTTAGCGGAATCCACCGGTTTCAGAATATAGTGCAGCGCTTCCACATCATAGCCTTCGGAGATGTAGTCCTGGTAGCCGGAGATGAAGATGATTTGAATCTCTTTGTTTTCGGCGCGCACTTTTTTGGCCAGTTCAATGCCGTTAAGCGGTCCCATTTCAATATCCAGCAGCAGAATATCAAAATCTTTTTCTTCCGCATAGCAGAACAAAAAGGCTTCGGCTGAAGAAAATAAGAGGGGGTGGACACTGATGCCGCTTTTTTTAGCCCAATCAGCAGTCAGCGCAGCGATATGTTCACGCGCTGCAGCAGAATCGTCGCAAATTGCAATTTTGTAAATCATGGCAGCCTCCGCGAAAGAGTAGTTATGATCTTTGTTATTATCATAGTTTATTATGGCTGATTAGTCAACCCTGAAAAAGAAAGAAGAAATGACAACTGCGGGTTGCGTAAAAAGCAAAGCAAAAAATGGTTGCTTTCTCAGCGAATCAATGCAATAATATAAAAGAGGTGATAGATATGTCAATTGCGGAATCAATTTTTAAACTGCGCAGCAAAAAAGGAATTTCACAGGAGAAATTTGCAGAGATTTTTAGTGTGTCAAGGCAGTCGGTTCAGAAATGGGAGAATGGAAGCTCCCAGCCTGATCTTGCAAAAATTATCAGTATTGCAAAGTATTTTGATGTCACAGTGGATGAAATTCTCTTTGGGAAAAAAGAGAGTGTTATGGACGGTATACGCGGACATGAGATCAAGCCTCAGTATGAGCGGCTCAATCTGTGGGAGTTGTATTGTTCCGAGCTCAAAACAGAATACCGTCAATGTGAAGAAGAAGGACTGGATATTGCGGGCTATAAAGAGCTGTTTGAGGCAGTAGCCAAATTACCGGTCAGCGATTACAAAAAGCGTATGGCAGATGTCATTTTTGATATTGTTACCAATGCCACCAAACGGGAAGGGTATCCCTATGTTGAGCCCTCGGAACTCGATGAGATCCGTGCACTTCGTAAACCGCATCTTTTTGAACGGAAAAAACTCTCCGAAAAGGAGTTGGCAGACAAAATCTATGGGGCATGGATCGGTCGTGTCTGCGGTTGTCTGCTCGGGAAGCCGTTGGAAGGCATGCATACCGATGAAATAATTCCGCTGCTGAAGGCAACGGATAACTATCCGATGAACAGATATATCCGGGCAGAAGAGGTTCCGGAGGAGATGCTCGCCGGACTACATGACAGAGTTGCCCTGTTGGCAGACCGTGTTTCCTATATGCCGGAGGATGACGATACCAATTATACGGTTCTTTACAAAGAAATTGTGAAACAATATGGCCGCGATTTTACGCCGCATGATGTAGCCAACGCATGGCTGAATGCCCAACGGAAAAACGCATATTGTACCGCCGAGCGGGTTGCCTATTGCAATTTTGTAAAGGGTTATTTTCCGCCGGATTCGGCTGTGTACCAGAACCCCTTCCGTGAGTGGATCGGTGCACAGATTCGCGGCGACTACTTTGGTTATATTAACCCGGGCAATCCTGAGATGGCTGCGGATATGGCATGGAGAGATGCTTCTGTATCCCATGTGAAAAACGGTATCTACGGCGAGATGTTTGCGGCAGCCATGATTGCCTGCGCGGCAGTGACCGACGATATCAAGGATATTATACTTGGCGGGTTGGCAGAGATTCCGGCCACATCCAGACTTTACGAAGAAGTTTGGCGCATGATCTCACTTTATGACAGCGGAAAAACGGCAGAGGAGTGCTTTGAGGATATCCATAGCCGTTATGATGAGAAGAACAACCATGATTGGTGCCACACCATTTCCAATGCCGCCATTGTTGTGGCTGCGCTGCTTTATGGAAAGGGAGACTACGGCAAATCAATCTGCATGTCGGTGGAAGTGGGATTTGATACCGATTGCAACGGTGCTACCGTAGGTTCCATTCTTGGTATGAGAAACGGAGCAGCCTGTGTTGGGGAAGATTGGACAAAGCCGGTTAACGGAAAGGTGCAGACCGGAATCTTTGGACTTGGAGTTGTTGATATCAAACAGGCTGCCGAAGAGACATTGAAAGATACTGTCTATTGTAAAATGTAAACAGCATGCTTTGGGTGCAGAGAGTGTTCTCTGCACCTGTTTTTTGTGAAAAAAGAAAAGACAAGGGAGAGAACAGAAAAGCAAAAAAGCGGACAGTAGCGGCAGAAAAAACGAAAAAAAAGGATGGTAAATTTGTTGTTTGACATCAAAACAAAAAAATAGGATTGCTATTTAAAGGTGAGTACGATATACTTAAAATAAAGAAAACAAGATACACAGGCTGTTTTTGAAATTTTTAAACAAGGAGAATATAACATGGCACTGATAGGTTCAAGAGTCTATCCCTTTGCTGCCGAAGAACCGGTCAGCAGTGATTTTAAAATGTTGGTTGACGGAGTTGAGGCGCCGCTTCATATAGCAAGAGTTTCTGCATTTCCCATTAACAGACGTTGGCCGGGGCATCAGCGTACACAGGACCAGACCGAATTGGTCAGCTTTGCCTCTTTTGAAATGGATTCCCCGGCAAAGATTGAGCTGACTCCCAACAAGGCATTTAAAGAGGTTGTTGTTCGTCCTCTTTCCAAAAACATTAAGCCCAATGTGGCAGACGGTAAAATCAGCTTCACCATCCATGAGGCCGGTGCTTACACAGTGGAACTGGATGGCTATCATAATGCCCTCCATATTTTTGCCGACCCTGCTAAGAAATATGATATTGATATCAATGACAAGAACGTAATCTATTACGGTAAAGGTTTGCACGATGTGGGTGTCATTGAGATGACTGAAGGACAGACCCTTTTTATTGATGAAGGTGCTGTTGTCTATGCAAGAATCCATGCCATTGATGCCAACAATATCAAAATTCTCGGCCGCGGAATCCTTGATGTAAGCAAAGTGAAGGAAGTCATTTTGAATACAGAGTTTACCCCGGAGCAGATTGAGCAGAGAAACAAGGGCTTTGCCATCACCAATGCCACCCGCAAGCATACCATCCACCTGGAATACTGCGATAACGTTGAAATCGAAGGTATCACCATCCGCGATTCTCTTGTTTATAATATCCGTCCCGTTTGCTGCCGCGGTCTCCACATCGAAAATGTGAAGATCATCGGTAACTGGCGTTACAATTCTGACGGGATTGATATGCACAACTGTGAAGATGTTGTTCTGCGCAGATGCTTTATCAGAACTTACGATGACTCCATCTGCATCAAAGGATTTGACTACACGCAGAATGAAGCGGATATGTTCCACAATGGCATCATGTATGATGTATTCAAGAACGTTCTTATTGAGAAGTGCGTCATCTGGTGTGACTGGGGGCGTTCCCTGGAGTTCGGTGCAGAAACAAGAGCAAAAGAGATCTTCAATATTACCTTCCGTGACTGCGATCTGATCAGAAATTCCGCTGTTGCCTGCGATATTCAGAATGTTGACTACGCGGATATTCATGATGTCCTGTTCGAAAATATTCGCGTTGAATACGATGAAGTGTCTCAGAGACCGATTCTCCAGAAGACGGATGACCAGCCCTTTGGCGATGACCCTGAGAGCACCTATATGCCTAAGCTCCTCGGTTCCTTTGTCACCTATGTTCCCGAGTATTCCGCCGGCGGCATCAAGCGCGGCATCAACCGTGATATCGTGTTCAAGGATATCTATGTCACAGCACCGCGTATGCCCCAGTCTGCAATGAGAGGTTACGACGAGGAGCATCAGAGTAAGGATATCGTAATTGATGGTATTTATTTCAATGGCAAGCGTATAGAAACCATGGAAGAGGCTAATATAGAAATTGGTGACTTCACATCCAACATCAGCTTCAAGTAAAAATATTTTTCAGGGCCGTGCATATTCGAATGGATATGCACGGCCGATTTTGTCAAGAAGTATGACTTTCAAAAAATATTTTGGGAAAATTGAAGTTTACTATTGACATTTTAATTTGAGTGAT
Organism: Oscillospiraceae bacterium; assembly: GCA_015067185.1. Lineage (GTDB taxonomy): Bacteria > Bacillota > Clostridia > Oscillospirales > Ruminococcaceae > SIG526. Next base: position 27,102 of record SVMZ01000026.1, read on the forward strand.
GTATAATAATAAAGCTCGATAAAGAGTATGCGCCATTAGCTCAGCTGGATAGAGCGTCTGGCTACGGACCAGAAGGTCGCGGGTTCGAATCCTACATGGCGCGCCAAAAACCTCGTTCTTTGGAACGAGGTTTTTTCTTGCCCTTTTTACAGTTGAGATTTGCAGAAGCCATGGATTCTTATATGCCTGCTTGGTTAAAAAATGATTGGTATTTACATTCTCTTTGTTATGTGTTCGTTAAAAAGCAGGTTGTTTAAACGATTTTGACATAAGAAAAAAGAGGCACAGTAGAAATTATCGTATTTTATATTGTTGAACGTGGACTTGACAATCTTTTTTTGCTGTGTTATATTGCAGAAGAGGTGAAGGCAAGATGAAAAAATGGATTCATGGCGAACAGCATGAGTTTGTCGATTGGTTTGATACCGATGGGAATGTTATCAATACGAGTGACGGTGGTATCATCTATGCTGAAGGAAAGTATCACTGGTACGGACAGGCTCTCAGGGCTCTTCCATACAATGATGACGCTAAATGGAACGGCGGCGCAGGGACAACAGGTGTTGTGATGTATGAATCCGAGGATCTGCTTAATTGGCGGTATGAGGGTGTGATTCTTGCTTGTTCGGATGATCCCCAAAGCGAGTTATATGCGCCCATGCGTTTTGAGCGCCCGAAAATCATTTATAATGAGAAGACAAAGCAATATGTTTTATGGTGTCATTACGTCAGATATCCCGGCGGTCATGGTTTTGAAGCGGGACAGGGCGAAGCGGGGGTTGCAGTCTGCGATACGGTCAACGGAACCTACCGCTGGCTTGGACATCTGCGTCCCATTGATGACAAGGGCGTTGTTCGTGATTGTACCCTCTATCAGGACGAGGATGGAAGTGCATATTTTATTTATGACAGAGATATCAGCAGCTATCACGGAGAGATGAATCGCTGTCTCCATATCGTCAAGCTGTCTGAGGATTATCTTTCCTGTACATCTGAATATAAGAGGATCGATTCTGCTTTCCGACGGGAAGCCCCCGCAATTGTATATCGGGACGGATACTATTATATGATTACCTCAGGACTCACCGGTTGGGAATACAACCGCGCTGTATATTTCCGTACTCGTGATCTGATGGGAGAGTGGGAGAATATGGGGGATCCTTGCATTGATGACAATGAGCAGACCACGTTTTGCACGCAGACCACGGCAATTTTCAGGGTAGTAGGACGGGATGATTGCTATATCCATATGGCTGAGCGTCACAACACTCAAAACTTTTTGCATTGCTCATACGTCTGGATTCCTATTCATTTTGGAGCAGACCATACCATATCTCTTACCTATCAAAAGGAATGGAAGTTTTGATTGGGAAATGAGCCGAGAATGAGGAAAAGGAATTTTAAGTGAGACAATAATGTCATCCGTAGATTGTGAACGGCTTTTGAGAAAAAGAGTATATGTTGAAGTTTTTTTGATATTTGCTCACCCCGGTATTTCCGGCGAGTGGTATTCAACGCCGGATACAGAAAAGATACAAGCGTTGTTCCGTAAATACAGAGGAACCGTTTTGATGTGCCTTAACGGACATCTTCATACCGATCATTTGTGTGTGAAGGATGAGGTTGCTTATTTTGATGTGAATGCGGTTATAAATGGCTACTGGGCTATTACAAAGGGACATCATTATTTGGACGGACAGACCTTTTTGCGTGAAACCATTGATGAAAACGGAAGGGTTTTGGGTGAGGAGACATTTAATCTGAATAAACTGACTCAGGGGAAAAACACATGGTTTTTTGATGATCTGTTGAGTGCGATTGTTGAGATCGAAGATGATGATACAATAAACATCGAGGGAAGCAAAACCTTCTGGAAATACGGCATTTTGCCGCCGGTAAATAAAAGTGGGGTTAAATCCGAAATTAAAACCAGACGTATTAAATTATAATGAGTAGAAATTCTAAGGCAGATGGAACCGGAGAGGGAATAACCGCGGTGAATATTTTGAAATAATCAATAAAAGGAGATAGACTCGATGGAAATAACAGGCGCGATATTTGATATGGATGGAACATTGGTGGATTCTTTGATGGGATGGGATATCCTTTGGAAGAAGTTTGGTGTGCAATATAAAAACGATGCCTCTTTCCGACCGGATGATAGAACAGAGAAAGCTATAAGGACCCTCCCGCTAAAAGATGCTATGCTATTGGTTCACGAAACCTGTGAAATCGGAGACAGCGGAGAAGCCTTGCTGGAAAACGCAAACAGAGTCATGGCGCAGTTTTACAGAGAAGATGTGGAACTGAAAAGCGGCGTAAAAGAGTTCCTGGAGCATTGTCTGACATGTGGAATAAAGATGTGTGTTGCTTCGGCAACGGCACCAGAATTGCTGGAAATTGTGATGGAAAAGTTTGATATGGACAGGTATTTCCCGAAAATATTCTCCTGCAGTGAGATTGGCAAGGGAAAAGAGGAGCCGGATATTTTTGTGATGGCACATGAATATCTGGGTACACCAAAAGAAAGCACCTGGATTTTTGAGGATTCCATTACAGCACTGGAAACAGCGATAAAAGCCGGTTATCATACGGTGGGAATCTATGATAAATACAATTTTAATCCGGACAAAGTGGCGAAAGTGGTTGCAGAATATATCGGAGAAGGAGATTCGTTCGCCAGTCTGATCCCGAAAATCAAATCCGTGCCGGATGCAGAAAAATGAGCTTATAAACAGAAAGACATCCTCGAAGTGAGGATGTCTTTTCTTTTGGAATGATGAAAAGGGTTATTTTGCAAAAACAATACAGTTGGCAGAGAGAGGGGGGATAACCGTGCGGACGGATTGACCAATCACTTCGGCAGCAGCATAGGAGTCGCAGAAATGCATCCCAATGGGTATGGGGAGTTCCAAGGAGACCGTTTCCTGGGAACGGTTGTAGATAGAAAGCAGTTGTCCACGGTTCCCTGTGAGAGATTGAATCATAGGCGATGAAGAATCGGTGACGGGAACTTGGTTTAAAACAAGAATGCGTTCAAGAAGAGGATCATTTTGAAGGAGATGAGAGAATAATGTACCGAGCAGATAGGTTTTTCCGTTTCCAAAGTGATTTTTAACACCAAGAGTTTGTCCCAAAACATCGGAAAAGATGGTCTCTCCTGTAGAGGATGAAAAAGTTTGAGAAAACTCAGCGGAATTGACGGTAATATCGGCGAAATCTCCTTTTCCGTAAAACTCTTTGATAAATCCGCGGTTAGTATTCTGATATATGGTCTCTTCCCGGGCTCCGAAAAGCTGATCCAGACCGAAAGAGGGGATGGTGAGCTGGGCATTGGAGAGTTCATCGTAGGAGGCGAGGTAGGCTTCCGACACAACAGAACCGCCATTGGCCACATATTCTTTAAGTTTCTCTGCATACTCGGCAGACATGGAGAGGGGGAGCGGAAGGAAGACGAGAGAATAATCTGCGAGACGATTTTCGAGAATTTGTTCTTTCCAAATAAAATCGGGATAAACACCGTGACGAAGGAGCGCGGTATAAATTCCCCGGATGGAATCAGAAACAAGGTGTTCCGCATTTTTTTCAAAGGCGAAGAGATTATTGGAAGCGTCAACAGCAATGGCGACACGGGCTTTTTCGGGGTGAGATGCAAGAATGATATCGCGGTTTCGGTTCATAAAAGCGTTCATTTTGCAGATCTCGCTATACCATTCAAAAGGTTCACCCTTGCGGTCAAGCATGCCAAAGCCAAAGGATTCCTGGCAAAACGTTTCCTCGCGATAGGACCACCAGACAATGCCTTTGACTCCGCGGGCAAGAGAGGTGATGCCCCAGTTGGCAATGTCGTTGCAGGAGGGGGCTTCCCCGTGCCAAAGCAGTGAGGCGGGTCTGCCGCCCTGAAGTTCTGCGGCCCAGTTGGGTTTGCCATCTGCTGCGCATCGGGCAGAATCCAGAACAAACATAATGCTGACAACATCATTCCAGGTACCATGGGTTACGGAAGGATACAGGGAAGCGCCAAAGACATCCATCTCCTTGGCAATAATATAATCATCGGCCCAATAGCGTCCCAGCTGTCCGCTGACCATACTGAGTACGGTATGGCACATAACAGGACGGTGTCTGGGATCGCAACGGGCTACCAATGCCTTTTTCCATGCGGCAATCCGGCCGAGCCGCAGGCGCAGGAAGTTGGCATATTCGGTATAGAGCGGGGTTTGTTTGGTGCCGCCGAAAGCATACGGGGGCATGATATATTCCCATTTTCCATAGTTGGTCAGCAGTGCTTTGTTGGTGGCCTCAAGTGTTGTGTATTTTTCCTTGAGCCATGCAATGAAGGCGGCAGCAGTGTGCTCGCACCAGCAGTAATCGGCATCGGGATGGTTATCGCACATGGAACCACTGTGAGATTCCTGCCAGACAGCCCAGCCTTTGACAGCGTCAAAACGGGAAAACTCCGCAACGAATGCCTCGGTAAAACGTTCGGCGGCAGCAACAGCTGCAGGATTATCAAAACAGGGACCGGGTTTGCCGTCTGCGGGAATGGGGTAGGGAATGGTGTGGATCACCTTCTCGCCGTAGGAGTTGCGCTGGTATACATCATTCTCAAGGTAGAGCCAGGTGGGAGCATTTTCCAGGCAGAGAGTGAGGATCACATTCAGGCCAAGCTTTTCGGCATAGGCAACAATTTCTCTGGTGCGGCTGAAATCATATTGCCCGGGACAGGGCTCCTCATAGGCCCAGTTTTGCTGAACACGGACATAGTTGAAACCGTCGGCGGCAAAGCGCTCAAGATCTTTTTTCAGTTCGTCAAAACAGGGGCCAGGATAGCGGAAAAATTCAGCGCCGCAAACCAATTCGTTGTCAAAAAAGTTACTCATAATAATTCTCCTGAAATATAAATGTGAAAAGGTGGATATACGTGAAAAAACGATTGGATAAAAAGAAATGATATACCCAAAAATTATCTTTTTTGGGACGGAATAAAAGAAAAGCGAAGAGCGGTTGCAAAGAAGAAAATTCGGAGAAGAAAAAGAGAAAAATCCTCTTGAAAAAGATGATAAAAGGTGATATCATAAGTGAAAAGAATGAAAATAGACTTCTGATAAATTTATTGTATATAGTTCCTGATTTTGTGGCAATGACAGTAATTGCGATTTATTACCCAAAAATTATCTTTTTTGAAAAGGTGCAGGAATGAGTTGAGAAAAAGAACAGAAAAACTTTTATACAAAGGAATGGAGGTGTGGCGCAGTGCTGTGGCAGAAGGAATTGGATTTTGGTGAAACTTTCAACTGTACCATCGTAAAGGGAGACTATTTCGCCCATTTTCATGAAGAGATGGAGATTGCTCTTTGCATAGAAGGGCGGTACAATCTGCGGCTTGATGAGATAGAATATGAGGTGTCTGCCGGAGATATTACGATTATTTCCAGTATGGTGACCCATGAAATTAAAGAGATTGAAGATACCAGTATTATTTATGTTATATTTGGAAGAAAACTTTTAGGAAAAGACTTTGATTTACTGGAACGAAGAGATTTTTCCATGCCGATACTGAAAGCTTCTCACAGTTCAAGTGAAGGAGGTTTAGCTGGGGCAGCAGAAAAATTGCGAAGAATTATGTTGGATATTTATCATGAAAAGGTGTATACGGGAATCTGTTCCAACTGGATTGTATGTGCCAGAACGCTGGAAATTTTTGCGTTGCTGATGAGAGAATTCCCTGTAAAGGGGAGTGAAGAACAGAGAGGATGCCGCAGAACACTGTCGGGGGACAGTATGACAGCGGTAATGGCAATGATTAACCGCGAATACTACCGGGAAATTACGGTGGAAGAAGCTGCGGCAGCGGCCTATTTGAGTAAAAATTATTTTTGCAGAGCTTTTAAGGCAACTACAGGAACGCCCTTTCATGAATACCTTATGGGATATCGGGTTTCCTGCGCAAAAAAACTGCTGCTGCAGGAGGAGCTGAAAATTGGAGAGATTGCGGAGAAGGTGGGAATTCCTGTGGCAAAGACGTTTAATCGCTGCTTTAAAGAGAAAACAGGGATGACGCCCAGTGAATACAGAAAGAAATATATATCTGCGCCCAAGACGGAGATATAATCAGAAAGAGAGGAGAAAAAGATGGAGTACATTGATGTAAATACCATGATCGGTAAATGGCCGTTTCGCAAACTGGGAACAACGGGTGCGGATGAGCTTTTTCGGGAGTTGGGGCGCGTTGGAATTAAGCGAGCAATCGTTTCCAGTTTCCGCAGCCAGAGAATTAATATTTTTACAGGAAATGAGGAGCTTTTTCAAACTGCCGAAAAGTTTGAAGGAATGATCCCTTGTCCGGAGATTGTTCCTCTGATTAATGGGGAGCAAGGGTATGCCAATACGGTGGCGTATCTGGAGTATCTGAGAGGGAGAGGCGCCGGTTTTGTAAGAATTACTCCGAAATATAACGGTTTCTCCGCAACGGCAAAGTATTTTGATGAGACGCTCGCTTATTTGGAGCGATATCGGATGCCGCTGCTTGTCAAGGTGAATGATCTTGACAGGGGGAAAGACGATGTAGAAAGAATCTGCGAAAAGCACCCTGATTTGAGATTGATTGTACTTAACCATGACCACGAGAACAGCAGAGGAATATATTTTCTTCTCCAAAACTACCCGAATCTCTATTTTGAAACCTCTTTTCTCTCAGAGATGGATGAAATAGAGAGCATTGTTGGTGCAGTTGGCAGCCGGGGATTGCTTCTGGGGACACGCATGCCGTTTATGGAACCGGGAAGAATGGTTGGAAGAATGGCATATAGTCCGATCTCTTATGAGGATAAGTGTGCGATCTGTTTTAAAAATGCCGAAAAACTGATTGATGAGGCCGGAAAGGAGTGTTGAAGATGAAAACTATTGCAGAAAAAGTGATGGCGGGACAGCCGCTGGATAACATTTTAGTGATAGATGCGCATTGTCATATTGGACATAGCAGCAGAATCTATATGCCGAAAATGACACCGGAGTATGCGCTCAGTTATATGGACAGATTTGGCATTGATAAAATGTGTGTCTCCAGTATAGAGGGTATTTATAATGATTGTATCCGTGCCAATGAAGAGGCGGCCACCTTTGTTTCTGCATGTCCGGAAAGATTGATGGCCTATTGTATTGTTAACGGAAATTACCCGGAAGAGGGCCTGGCGCTGCTGGATGAATATTTGGATAAACCAGGATTTATAGGAGCAAAGCTGTATCCGGGAGAGGGGTACGGCTGGAGTCATCATGATATTGCACTGGATGACCCGCGGTTTGATGCCATATACGATAAAGTTGCAGAAGCAGGGAAATGCGTACTGGCACACACATGGGAATGCGGAGGATACAAAGCGGCACCGGGAAAGATGCGCCGTGCGTTGGAAAGACATCCGGAAATGACTGTTATTGTCGGACATTCCGGGGGTACCTATGATGGACATTTTGAAACCATGGCAATGATGCGGGATTTTCCCAATGTATATTTCGATTTGACAGGAACCGAATTTGGCGAGATCTGGCTGCGGGATCTTGTTGAGATGGTGGATAACGACCGGATTCTCTATGGCAGTGATGCCGGCTTTCTGGATGCCGGGTTCTATATCGGAAAAATTGGACTTGCTGAAATTACGGAAGAGCAAAAACGTAAAATCTTCGGTGGGAATATGCAGCGGTTGTTGAAAGGGTTGAATTTGTAATTGGTCGCTGTTATATTGGGTATATGGAAAATCCGTGCGGAGAGACCGGAGCGTCTTCCGAGTGACCAGAAAGGGAATTCGGTTGCAACGGCAGAGAATATTGGTTTGTTTTCTGCCGAAAAGAACCTGTACTGCAAAAATCTGAATTTAAATTAAAATGAAAAGGACTATCGACAGGCAGATTTGTATTCTTCCTGCAGATAGTCCTTTTCAAATGGTTAATTTTTATTTGCTTCTTTTATAAGAGCGGCATCAAATTCCGGGAAATGCTTTTTTAAGGCAAGCGGCCTTCCGTTGGCATTGATAAAGCAGTGGGAAGAGGAGGCTGTGGCCACAACTGTCCCGGTATCAACGTTCTTCATGAGATAGGAGAGGGAGAGTTTTACGCCGGTGTATTTTATCAGAGAAACCTCAAGTTCAATCATGTCACCATATGTTGTGGGGTGTTTATATTCACAGTTCACCGATACCACCGGGGAGGTAATACCCGCTGCTTCAAGGCGAGTCATGGGGTATCCAATCTCAGAGAGAAAGTTCAAGCGTGCTTCTTCCATGAAACGAATGTAATTTGAGTGGTGGGTGATCCCCATTTTATCGGTTTCATAATAATTGATTTTATGTATATATTTGCTCATTCATTACCTCTGTTTCAGATTGTTTGACAGCTCTCCCAGTGTAGTTTCGCCCCAACTGTAATTGGCAAGGTAGATGCCCTTGAAAAGTTGAGAATAGTCCGCATCTGTGCCAAATAAATAGTTATACAAATCACAGTGCACCTTCTCCATGACAACACGGCGTTTGCCGTCAATAGATTCTACAATATCAGATATTCCGTATTCTTCCAAAGTGTTTTTTAAACGAAGCGCTACCTTGCGATATCTTGACATGGTTACGGTGTTGGCTGTCTCATCCTCCCACAGGAAACCAATGGCCTCTTCAGAGGAAACGTATCCGCCTCTGCGGTCGACAAGCAGGGCAAGCAGCTCCTTGGATTTTTTATTGCGGAAAGCAATGGGTTTATCGCCGACAAACACATCAAAATAACCGAAGGTGCGTATGGAAACAATACGGTTTTCAGGCAGGGATTTCCTGTCGCTGGGGATGGTATCTTCCACGGAATATAACATAACATATCTCGGAGAATTACCGGCGGATTCTTTTTGAGAGCAGATGGCTTTGATTTTGCGTTCCGTTTCGGTGGTATAATCAAAATAAGAGAATTCTGCCTCTCCGGTTCTGAGAAGTTCCGATAAATCTTCGTAAGAAGCTTCACTGTACGCAATAAAGTTTTCAAACGGTGTGTATTTTTCGGTTAGAGGAACCCATTCTTCTTTTGTATACCCGAAGAATTCACACACATTTTCACTTGCATAAAGAGGTTTTACCAGGCCTTCGGCTGTAACCTCAAAAGCGGCAATTCCGTCAGAGAACCGCACAACAAGATCTTTCATTTTTTGCTTTAACTGATCATTCTCGATTCGTAAAATATCTGCTTCCACGGTTTCCTGGATGCGACGGCAGCAATAAAAGCTGGTTGATTCGTCAACACGGATAAAAATTCCGCTGTATTGTTTGATCGTACCATCGGCAGAACGGGCATTATAAGTGATTTGAGGAGGTTTGGCGCCGGGTTCGTAAAGTTTTTTTTGACAAAAATCCTTGAAGAAGGAACGGATTTCATTACGGTCATTTAAATCAACAGCGATTATAATCCATTTTTCCAAGGCATCCTCAATCTGCATTGCAATATCTTTGAAATGGTTAAAGGAGGACACATCCTCGCAGTGCAGACATTTTACGGTGTTGCTGTCGAGGTTGAATTCAAATATTTTGTCGTATACATCAGTCAAGGCTTTCAGATATTGTTTGGTTTCGGTGTCCTTTCTGATCTGATGTCGTTCGGTAATATCCATACATACACTTTGGAATTCCTCTATGCCCTGTTCATTGATGCATTTGGTTACCCAGCCAAATACATATGCACGGGTTCCGTCACAACGCAGCAGTGCGATTTCCCCGGCAATCGGTGCTTCCGCAGAATAAACACGGTTCAGATATTTTGAAAATCTGCGGCGTTCCTCCATTGGTATCATCAGAAAAATATCATCTTTATACATTTCCAAATAATCCAGTTCGCCGTCTTTGGGTTGGGGGAAACGGAGAATATCAATCATTTTCTGGTTGATATATGTGACCTTAGGCTGCTTTTCGCAGGTGTATTTCAAAAAACCACAGGGAATTGTTTGGTTTAAAAATTGTAAATTATTATTTTCGTTTTTAATATCGGTTATATCAGTCAGAACAGAGTGGCCGACCAGAGTGCCGTCGTCAGCTGTTTTAGATGTGGTGGTATCTTTTACAAAAATCACCGTGCCGTCTTTTTTGGTCAAACGATACTCGCAGCTGAGAGTTTGTTCTTTTTGACTCAGTTGATGGATGAAAACGGAATACCTGTTTCTGTCGGAGGGATGTACTAATTGAGCATACAGATCTTTGCTTTCATGGAGCAGTTCGTTTTCATGAACACCTAACATCAAACAAAGATTTCTGCTTGCATAATTTAAATGAATGGGATTATTTAATATATATTGATGGAACCCACTGATTTGTCGGTCAAGTATATCCTGCATATTGGTCAGCATATTGTTCATGGCAACTCCTTTGCGCAAATACACACTTTGCTGTTTGATTCAACATTCAAGTATAACTCATTCTAATATATAATTATAGCAGAGGTTTTTCTGATTTTCAAATTTAGATTATTTTTCTGTATCGGTAAATATATTGCGTGAATTTCTTTGTGAAAATAGGGAGATGTACTTTTTATCCTGTGCGGATTTAAAGAAACCCGGTTACTTTTTTATGAGGGTGTTCCGATGGTTTTCGCTATAAAAAACAACAGCTTCGTGCGGATAGATTTTATTATGGGTTTCAGAGGTCAACTGCCTGCGGCCGCATGAACAGATTTTGTGTAAAGATAAAACTGTTCATACGGCGTGTGTTTTTTTGTAAAATGAAGGCTTTGGTATTGCTTTTCGTTTTTTTGGAGGGGGAAGCGGGAGGAGAGCGGATGCTTTTATTTATAACGGTTTGCTAATTCTGATTCCGTTGTACGTTTTTCTGTATTTTTCCGCTGATGGTTTTCGGCATTTCTTTTACAAACTCAACGATACGGATCCATTTATATTCTGCCAATTTTTGATTGCAGAACTCTTTGATTTCAAGTTCGAGCTCTTTGGAGGCGGCATATCCATGACCGAGGACAACCACCGCCTTGATTGCCTGCCCTCTCAGGGGATCCGGCACCCCGATAACACTGCACTCCACCACGGCGGGGTGTTCCATCAGAATATTTTCCACCTCATAGGGGCCTATACGGAATCCACCTGTTTTGATGATGTCATCAAAACGGCCATGGAACCAGTAGCGTCCGTTTTTATCTTTATAAGCGGCATCGCCTGTGTGATAAATACCGCCCCGCCACACATGGCTGTATTGTTCTTCGTTGTCAAGATAAGCGGTAAATACACCGGTTTGTTTTCCTTCCTTTTCCGGGATAATGACAATCTCGCCGATCTCCCCGACAGCCACAGGCTTGCCGTTCTTTCCACGAAGTTCAATGTTATAAAACGGTGACGGTGTTCCCATAGAGCCTTCGGTAGCTTTCATCCCTTTGAAATTGGCAAGCAGCAGGGTGGTTTCCGTCTGCCCATAGCCTTCGCAAAGCTCCAGCCCGGTACGCTCGGTAAATTTACGGGAAACTTCGGGAGCTAACATTTCACCGGCGGTAGATGCATGCCTGAGGGTTGGCATATCGGGAATACCTTTGCGGACAAGATAACGGTAAACGGTTGGAGGAGCACAGAAGGAGGTTACACCGTAGCGGTTGATGATATGGGTAAGTTGTTTGGGATCAAAATTGTCGAAATCATAAACCATGACAGCACTGCCTACAAGCCATTGCCCATAAAGTTTGCCCCAGGATGCTTTTGCCCAGCCTGTTTCGGCAACCGTAAAATGAAGGCCATCATCTTCTGCCTGCTGCCAATACTTTGCAGTGACAATATGGGCAAGCGGGTAGCTGTGTTCATGAATAACACCTTTGGGATAGCCGGTAGTGCCGGAAGTGAAATACAACATCATCGGATCGGTTGCTCTGGTAAGAACACGGTTCCAGTCTTCCTTGGCATTTTCCATGGCAGATGTTATGTTTTCAAATCCGGGAACATCGGCCTGCACGCACCAAAGCTTCACGGCTGCATTCAACTGTCGGAGTGCTTCGGTGAGTTTTTCCGGAACATCGTTTTGAGAAGTGCAGACAACGGCATTGACCCGGGCTGTTTTTAAGCGATATATCAGATCACTCACTGTCAGCATGTGGGTTGCGGGAATCATCACGGCTCCCAGTTTATGCAGAGCCACAGCAGCAAACCAATATTCGTAATGGCGTTTTAGTATCAGCATAACACGGTCTCCGTGTCCGATGCCTGCGCTGCGGAATACATTTGCCATTCTGTTACTATATTTGCGGATGTCTGAAAAGGTAAAAATGTGTTCTTCGCCTTCTGCATTGCACCATACAAGTGCTTTTTTGTCAGGTGCTTCTTCTGCTATTTTATCAACAACATCATACCCAAAGTTGAAGTCGTCGGGATAGTCGAGTGTCAGTTTTTGAAGATTACCGTTTTCATTGAAGATTTCGTTACAATACTGTTGGTATATACTCATAGCGACTCCTTAATGACTGCGTGGACACCGATGCCGCGAAATCTGTTGTAACGATTTCCCACCAGATCGTAATCCTTTATCAGGATATCGATCTCCTCAACCAGGAGCGTGCGGATACGGTCGTAAAAGTCTTTTTTTCCGATTTCCTTTTCCGAAAGGATGCGCTCGATAACACCGAGAGTTTTGGCATCCTCTGCAGTAAGCTTTAAACTTGCTGCGGCTGCTTCGGCTTTTGCGGAGTCTTTCCAGAGAATGCTCGCACAGCCTTCGGGAGAAATAACCGAATAAACCGCATTCTGAAGCATCCAAACACGGTCTGCAACAGCAAGGGCCAGTGCGCCGCCGCTGCCGCCTTCACCGATAAGAATTGAGATGATGGGGACGCAGAGGGTAGACATCTCCATCAGATTTTCTGCAATTGCCTGACCCTGTCCCCGTTCCTCGGCACCGATACCGCAATATGCCCCTGATGTATCCACAAAGCAGACGATTGGTCTGCCGAACTTTTCTGCCTGCTTCATTAAGCGCAGAGCTTTTCGGTAGCCTTCGGGGTTTGGGGCGCCGAAATTACGGTAGGTACGCTCTTTGGCTGAGTGTCCTTTCTCAATTGCAATAACGGTAACGGGGGTGCCGTTCAGGTTGGCGATGCCGCCGACAATAGCCGGATCATCAGCATAGCGGCGGTCTCCATGGAATTCAACAAACCCTTTGAATATGTTTTTGATATAATCAAGACCGGTTGGTCTGTCTTTGTCGCGGGCAAGCTTTACTCTCTCGTAAGCAGCTTCATTCATCAAAATGCCCTCCCTTGGTGCATTTTTAAAAGGTTGACCAAATATTTTTTTTGGTTAGCACGGGGAACGATGCTGTCCACAAAGCCATGTTCAAGGACGAATTCTGCTTTTTGGAATCCTGTGGGAAGGGATTTTCTGGTGGTTTGCTCAATGACTCTCGCACCGGCGAAGCCAACGGTAGCTCCCGGTTCTGCCAGAATAATATCGGCTTCCATGGCAAAACTGGCTGTTACACCGCCGGTAGTCGGATCGGTGAGTACAGCAATATATAAAAGCCCGGCATCACTGTGGCGTTTTACGGCAGCACTGGTTTTAGCCATCTGCATTAAGGATAAAAGTCCCTCCTGCATACGGGCACCGCCCGATACGGTAAAACCGATTACCGGCAGGTGGTACTGAAGAGCATATTCAAAAAGAAGCGTGATTTTTTCTCCCACAGCACTTCCCATACTGCCCATCATAAAGTAAGATTCCATAACAAAAAGACAGCACTTTTGCTTGCCGATTGTAGCAGTACCGCAAACAACAGCTTCTTTTTCACCGCTGGCAATGCGAACGGTATTTACTTTGTCTTGGTAGCCGGGAAAATTGAGCGGATTTTCTGCTTTCATGCCTGCGTACAATTCATAAAAGCTATCTTTATCTGTGATCAGTTGAATGCGCTGACGGGCTTTCATGCGGAAGGAGTAGCCGCAGGAACAAACAAGGTTGTTGGCCCAGAGACGGCTGAGGGGAATATCTTTATGGCAATTCGGACAGTTTTTCTCGGGTTCGCCGTCATCACGCTGCACCGGAGCAGATGTACGGCCGCCTTCCTCCAACTGATTTTTTGGTTTCAAAAAATTCAACAAAGCCAATTACATCACCTGTTTCCCATAAATGTTAAATCGTAATTGCCGGAAGTGAAGCGGTCATCTTCCACAATACGCAGCTGCTCTTCGATATTTGTCGGGATACCGTCAATTACCAGCTCGCACAAAGAGGCCCGTATCTTGCGTAAAGTCTCTTCACGGGTTTTGGCAAACACGATCAGCTTGCCAAGCAAAGAATCATAATAAGGCGATACGGTTGCTCCCGCAATCAGGCAGGTGTCGAAGCGAACCGAAGGACCGCCGGGAACGTGAAGCATTTTCAGCGTTCCGCAGCTTCCCGCATTGATGCGGCATTCAATAGCGGAACCGGTCATGCGGATATCTTTTTGGGTGAAATTTAGCGGAATTCCTGCTGCGATTCTGATCTGCCATTTTACAAGGTCTATGCCTGTCAGCATTTCGGTTACACAATGCTCCACCTGCAGGCGGACATTCATTTCCATAAACCAGAAGTTGCCGTTATTGTCGAGCAAAAACTCTAATGTGCCGGCACCGACATAGCCAATCTTTTTTACGGCATCCACCGCAAGTTCAATAATTTTCCGGCGTTGGGTATCATTGACGGCGGGAGAAGGGGTTTCCTCCAGCAGTTTTTGATTTCTTCTCTGCAGGGAACAGTCACGATCACCGAGACATACGGTGTTCCCGTGTTCGTCGGAAAGAATTTGAAGTTCGACGTGTCTTGCGGGGAAAATATATTTTTCAAGATATACATTACCATCCCCAAAAGCACTGGCAGCTTCGTTTGTTGCCTGTAGATAATTATCCTCCAATTCGTCCGGTGAGTGTATCAGACGGATACCGCGACCGCCGCCGCCGGCACAGGCTTTGAGCATAAGCGGATAACCAATTCTGTCGGCGGCCCGTTTAGCTTCTTCTGCAGACATGACAGCTTTGGTACCGGGGATGACCGAAAGTCCTGTGCTGCGTATAAGTTCTTTCAAAACGGCCTTATCACTCAGACGATCCATGCTTTCGGGGTCGGGGCCGATAAATACTAATCCATTCTTTCTGCAAAGCCGTGCAAAATGAGCATTTTCGGAAAGAAATCCGTAACCGGGATGGATCGCCTGAGCACCGGCTAAGATAGCGGTGCTGATGATTTGATTTTCTTGCAGATAGCTTTCGGAGGCTTCGGGACCACCGATGCAGTAACTTTGATCGGCAAGGGCCACGTGCAGGGCATTTTTATCCGCTTCGGAATAGACAGCTACCGTGGCCACACCCATTTCCTTACATGCCCGGATAATACGGACGGCGATCTCGCCGCGGTTGGCGATCAGTATTTTTGAAAACATAATTTACGCTCCTGTAATTGCAAAAGAAAATTCGGCCGATACGCAGAGTCTGCCATCGACAGTGACCGTACCCTCCCCAAAATAAAACGGATGCTTTGCTCTTTTGATGCGGCACTGTGTTTCAATCGTGTCGCCGGGTTTTACGGAAGAACGAAATTTGACATTGTTGAGACCGGTATAGACCGGTATGTTTTCCGGGGTTATGACTTCCTTCATCAGCACACAGGCGGACTGGGCAAGAATTTCACAGAGGATAACCCCCGGTACGATGGGATTACCCGGGAAATGACCTTTTAAGAAAAATTCATCTCCGCGAACAGTATAGTGGCCAATGGCCGTGCCGTCCTTGTTTTCCGCATCATCCAGCAAAAGCATATTGTCTCTGTGAGGCAATAGGTTCATGAGTTCTTCTTTATTCATGTTCTTACCTCTTGATTCGAAAAAGTTCTGTACCGTATTCCACAACCTGCCCATTAGTGACACAGACTTCAGTAACGATGCCGTCTTCTTCGGCGGTGATTTCATTCATCAGTTTCATGGCTTCTACAATGCAAAGGGTCTGACCTCTTTTTACGGTATCGCCTGCAACGACATAAGGATCCGCATTTTCGGCCGGTGCTGCGTAGAATACACCTACAATGGGGGATGTAACAGAGAGGTAATCCCTGTTTTCGATGGCGGGAGCCGGGGAGGCCGATTCGGGAACAGAATATAAAATTTCATTTGACTGAATTGAAGCAGTGCGTTCCAGACGAACCTTGCTGTTGTCTTCCGTGATCTCAAGTCCGGTAAGTCCAAGTTCCTTCATCAGTTCAGCATATTTTCGGATATCAGTCTCTTTCATGGAATTATACCTTTCTGAAAGCAAGACAAGCATTATGACCGCCAAAGCCGAGTGAATTGGAGAGTGCCAGAGTGATGTCGGCGGTTACTGCGGTGTTCGGTACGCAGTTCAGATCACAAGCTTCATCCTGTTCATTCAAATTGATGGTAGGTGGAATAATGCCTTCCTTCAAGGCGAAAAGACAAGAAAGGGCTTCGATGGCACCTGCAGCACCAAGCATATGACCGGTCATAGACTTGGTGGAACTGACATAAGCCTTTTTGGCATTGTTCTCGCCAAGGGCCTTTTTTATGGCAGCGGTTTCAATGACATCGTTCATGGGAGTGCCTGTGCCGTGTGCATTGATATATACCACATCGTTTTCGGAATATCCGGCTTCATTCATTGCGTCTATCATTGCCTGAGCGCCGCCGCGAGCATCGGGATGCGGTGCGGTAATATGATGGGCATCGCAGGTTGAACCGTAGCCGCAAACTTCGCCGTAGATTTTTGCTCCGCGGACTTTGGCATGTTCATATTCTTCCAGGATAAGTGCTACCGAGCCTTCGCCGATTACAAAGCCGCCTCTGCGCCGATCAAACGGAAGAGATGCCGCAGTGGGATCTTCCGATGTGGACAAGGCCTGCATATTGATAAAACCGGCAATGGCGGAGGGAACAATGGCAGCCTCTGCACCGCCTGTGATTACAGCATCGGCATAGCCGTGACGGATGAGACGCATAGCCTCACCAATGGCATTGGAACCGGAGGCGCAAGCGGTTACGGCAGGCATTGCAGAGCCGCGGCAATCGTGCCGGATGGCGATCATGCCTGCTGCCATATTACCGATCATCATGGGTACAAACAGAGGAGAAACCCGACGGGGACCTTTCTCCAGCAGTTTGGCGTGTTCGGTTTCAAAAGTGCCGATACCACCGATGCCCGTACCAAAGATAACGGCAAAGCGCTCAGGCGCCACAGTACCTTCCACACCGCTTTCTTCCACGGCCTGTTGTGCGGCAGCTACAGCGAACTGTGCGTAACGGTCGGTGCGGAGGATATCGTTTACTTCCAAATATTCTTTGGGGTCAAAGTTTTTGACCTCAGCTCCCATTTTGGCTTTGAATTTTTCTGTATCAAAAAGTGTGATAGGGGCAATGCCGTTTTTTCCGTTCTTCATGCTTTCCCAAGTTTGAAGGGGGGTATTTCCCAAAGGAGTAATTGCGCCAAGCCCGGTGACGACCACTCTTCTGTTTTCACTCATGTTTTTTCTCCTTACATAGCGATACCGCCGTCAACACGGAGGACCTCGCCGGTTATATATTTTGCCGTTGCGAGGTAGGCAACAGCATCTGCCACATCTTCAGGATCGCCCATCCTTCCAAGGGGAATCATTTTGAGCAGAGGATTGTCTTTTTGATTGCCCGTCATATCGGTTGCAATAAAGCCGGGAGCAACGGCATTACAGCGGATCCCTTTCGGGGCCAGTTCTTTTGCCGCCGATTTGGTAAGACCGATCAGTCCTGCTTTGGATGCAGAATAATTGCATTGTCCCGCATTGCCGATCATACCCGCAACAGAGGTGATATTGATAATACAGCCTTCACGGGCGCGAATAAACAAGCCGGTCATGTGGCGAATCATATTGAATGCACCCTTGAGATTGGTATCCATGACCGAATCAAACTCTTCTTCCTTCATCATGGCGAGCAGACCGTCACGGGTAATCCCTGCATTGTTAATAAGTATTTGTGCCGTTCCGAAATCAGCCTTGATTTTTGCGACAGTCTCTTTAACGGCAGCGAAATCCGCAACATTACACTGATAGAAACGGGCATCTGCACCATATTCTCTCCTGCATATGCTGCAAACATTTTCTGCAGCAGCGGTGTTTCCGGCATAAATAATGGCAATATTGGCACCCAATGACGCCAGCTTATATGCAATGGCTTCGCCGATTCCGCGGGAGCCGCCGGTTATGACAGAAGTTTTTCCCTTTAACATCCTTCTACCTCCGCAAGATATTCGGTGACAGTTACGGCTTTTGTATTTGCATCGATTTTCTTTATCATGTTGGTAAGTGTTTTTCCGGGACCGATCTCGATGAAGGTG
>SVMZ01000001.1 GCA_015067185.1 Oscillospiraceae bacterium
GATGTCAGTACCACGATGAATGTCTACGCTCACTCTACAAGAGAGGCGAAGCGTACTTCCGCACGACTGCTCGATAAGGTAGTTGGCGGTTAGATATAAAAAGTTTCCCTTATTTTCGCTCATAAGTGCAAAAACAAGGGAAAATACATAACAGTTGAGTTTGTAACCAACGAAAAACCCAGTAATATCAAGGGTTTTTAGAGTATAGGACAGTTATTGTCTGATAAATTCCAATTTGTCGAACAGCGCTGCCACAATACTTTTGGTCGTTTTTACCCCCACTTATACACCGTTTGGTCGCTCTTTCGCAACAAAAAACGCACTTTTGTCTATCGACAAGGGTGCGTTTTTTGAATGATGTGTGCATTCACCCAATGAGGACGGATACGCCACATTTTGAGGCAAACATCGCATCATTGCGAGAGAAACAAGCAACGTCATTATGCAGCAGCATAACATCATATCGCCGTCAGACGAGGTATCATTGAAACATCCTGAATTATGTGCTATAATCACTTCGATAAATAAGAATTTATAGGTGAACAGATGACGAAGCATATTGCAAATATACTCACTGGTTGTCGTATTCTCGACAGTATTTTATTGTTGTTCTTCCCTGTGTTTTCCGTGGCATTTTATATCATATATCTCTTCTGTGGTTTTAGCGATATGATAGATGGTACTATTGCCAGAAAAACAAACAGTACCAGCAAGTTTGGGAGCCAACTGGACACGATTGCCGACCTCGTTTTTGTAGTGGTGTCTTTGTCTAAGTTGTTGACGGCAATTCATATGCCGCTATGGTTGTGGATATGGGGCGGTGTGATTGCGGTTATCAAAATCAGCAATATCATATGGGGATATGTTTCTAAAAAACAGTTTATATCTCTGCATACGATTATGAACAAAGTAGCAGGAATACTGCTGTTCCTATTGCCTTTGACAATATCCTTCGTGGAATTGAAATATACTGCCATAATTGTTTGCTCCATTGCAACATTTTCCGCAATTCAAGAAGGGGTTTATGTTGTAGTAGATAGTGAGAGCAAGTAAGCCAGGACCAATTTATCTAACAGTCATACAACTTACCAATGGAATAAACTTAAATTCGTGGAGAAGACGATATGGATTATGTGTTTGAAACAGAACATTTGAGAATCAGGAAATTTACAATAGAAGATGCTCCATCTTTATTTAGAAATCATTTAGAGGATGAGGCTAAAACATGGATTCCCAACGAAAGTTATAGTGACATTGAAGAAGCACAAAGTGCGATTAACTTTTATGTTGACTGCGTAAATAATAGAAAGTTGCCGTTTGTGTTGGCAGTTGAACTAAAGAAAACAGGTGAATTGATTGGTGACACAGGTGTAAATGAAGTTGAAGGAAACTGCAGTGAGGTTGAAATTGGCTATGTAATTTGTAAGAAATACAGCGGAAAAGGATATGCTACAGAATTACTACATGAAATGACCAAATTTGTTGTTTCATCTTTTGGAATAAACGTTTTGTATGGTCGTGTTATGCGTGGGAATAACGCTTCTGTAAGAGTTCTTGAAAAGAATGGCTATGTCTTTATTAAGGAAGAGATGGGAGCAGAAGATGACTCTTATGGTAATGGAATGTTGATATATAAAAAAGAATGTTAAAAGCCAATTTATCGGACGAAATTAATACACACTACTTTTTCTTACATTTACCTTGGGGCTACTCTGTTCGGTTACGATTTCTTTTTAGCTAAACCTGTCTTTACAGAAGTGATTTCATTAAAAAACAAATAAAACAAAGTTATAATCCATTCGATAAATAAAAATATATATGCCTGTTAGCAACAGAGCGTTGCTTGCGAATTTGAACCTCTCGTATTATAATCATATCGAGGTGGTGATTTTATGGAAACAAAAGATGTTATTCTCGAACTGAGAACTAAAAAAGGAATGTCGCAGGAAGAACTTGCGGAAAAAGTGTTCGTAACCCGTCAAGCCGTTTCCCGTTGGGAAAATGGTGAAACCACACCGAATACCGAAACATTAAAACTGTTATCAAAACTATTTGATGTATCGATCAATACGCTTCTTGGCTTTCCCCAGGAATTGATTTGTCAATGCTGCGGTATGCCGATTGATGATGCCAATATCAGTAAGGAAAAAGACGGCTTTTTCAATGAAGAATATTGCAGATGGTGTTATGCAGACGGCGAATATACGCTTGATTATTTCGAGAAATACAGGGCACTCGGAGGGAAGGAAAAGTTTGAAGAATTTAAGCAGCAGCTAATCCAGGAAATTAACACCCTGCTTCTTATTGAGGGCTTACCAAAAGTGGAAAATCTTAATGTGTTGTCAGGCAGTTTCATCAATTTGGAGTACCGGCTACCCAACGGTCAAACTGTAAAATTTCTTGATGATAACGCGACCTATCTTGGTAGTCAGCTTGAATGTGAATTCGGTGGTGACCGTTGTTTCGGCATTGCCGCTAATATGGATTTTCTGCTTGTTTGTACTTACGAAGAAAATGGAGAAAATCCAGAGTTGGTTATTTACAAAAAACGATAGATAACTTCTAATTTATCAAATCCCATATTATTTTCAATTTTTCTTGCATGGACTTGCGCTGTTTCGGAGTTTTTTATATAAGGAAGACTCCCCGTTGTCTCTTTGACAGCGGGGAGTTTGTCATGATTTCAGTTCTATTTTTCAGGCATTGAGTGTGGCAACGGGATCTACCCATGCGCCATTGTGTTTGATGGCAAAATGGAGATGGGCATCCATAGCAAGCTCTGCGGCATTGGATTCTCCTACAAGACCAATGAGGTCGCCGCCCATAAGCTTGTCTCCAACCTTGACAGAGATGTTTTCGTCCAAACCGTAGTAATAGCTGATATAACCGCTGCCGTGGTCAATGGCAACGTAGTAGCCCCAGAGATTATCTTTGTCAACGGCAATCACTTCACCCTGCGCGGAGGCACAGACCTCACTGCCGATAGCGGCCCGGATATCAATGCCGTCATGGGTGCGCCATTCATTGAGGGTTTCATTTTTAATCAGTTCTCCATCACTGTAAGGGTTGAAGATCTCACCGGAGAGCGGCAAACGAAAGGCCGGCTTTTGCGAGCTTGGAGAGAGCGTCTGCTGTTCGGATTTTGCGGATGGTGCCGATGACTGCTGCTGTGAGGATGATGATTTTGATGATTCCTGAGAGGCGGCTGATGATTCTTTGGAGTCGGGGGATACGGGCACGTTTTCTGCCGCCTTGTCTACCGGTTCCCAATCTGTAATATCCCATTCGCTGTCCTCCTCGTCTTTGGGGTTGGAATGTGTAATGTTTTCAGGAGAAGAGCTGCTTGTACGGTCATCCTTGTCGGTCTTACTCCGGGAGCTATAGCTGCTTTCTTCCTGGTGAGAATAAGCGGTGCTGTCATCTGCCGAAAGGGCACCCAGTGTTTTGTTGACAGAGAGCCATGCGGCTGTTCCCGCTCCCACAAGACAGAGCGCAAGGACAGCATAAAAACCTTTGCCCATAATAAATTTTTTAATTTTGTTTTCCTTAGGCTTCAACATGAATGTTATCTTCCTTTCTGTTACCGTTGCTTTTGGAGCGGAGACCAATCGCTTCCTGCCTTATTTTGTACGTCCCGCAGGCAAATTATTCTGATGAGGGGAGAGAATCCAGCAGATATTTTGAAAAAGACGGAGTAAAATCTGAAAGACGAAGAAAAGGAGAGGGCTGATATTATTTTATAGTACAAACCATGCGCAGAATGTCGAAAAGGGCAGAGTGTACGTCAAAGTTACTCCCAATGAAAATTGAGTATGGAAAAAGTAGAAAAATCTCAGAGAAAGCCGAAAGGAAGCAAGATTTGTTTTGACTTATATCACCATAGTGTGGTATAATAAAATGCAAATTGCAAAATAAAACATATTTTTATAACTATAACAGCAGGGGGATTCTTTTTATGTTGATTCCTTACGGACATTCTTCAATGGAACTCAGGATCGATGAGAGCAATATCGTAAAGCTGGAGTCTGATATTCACGGACTTTGCCGCAGCGGAAGTGAAGATGAAACGGTTCTTATGGCAATGGCCAATCCCTTTGGCGGCAAAAAACTCAGTGAGCTGGCAAAAGGAAAAAAGAACGCCGTTGTTATCATCAGTGACCATACCCGTCCTGTGCCCAGCAAGCATATTATTCCCTTTATGCTGGCAGAGCTGAGAGAGGGAAACCCTGAAATCGATATCACCCTTCTGGTTGCTACCGGATGCCATAGAGAGACCCAGCAGGAAGAACTCCGTGTGAAACTGGGAGACGAGGTTTTCAATAGAGAAAAGATCGTTGTACACGATTGTGACAATAATAATGTCTGTGTCGGCGTACTGCCCTCCGGTGCGGAGTTGGTTATTGATAAACTGGCTGTAGAGACAGAACTGTTGGTTGCTGAAGGCTTTATCGAGCCGCATTTCTTTGCCGGATTTTCCGGCGGACGCAAGAGCGTTCTTCCCGGAATTTGTGCAAGAAAAACTGTGCTCGGGAATCACTGTGCCGCTTTCATTGATGATCCTCATGCAAGAACCGGTATTCTGGAAAATAACCCCATTCATCGGGATATGCTGGCTGCTGCAGAGATGGCAAAGCTCAGCTATATTGTGAATGTAATTATTAACGAGAAAAAAGAAGTGGTTGCCGCTGTTGCCGGCGATCCAGTATCTGCCCATCAGGCCGGCTGCGATCTGTTGTCGCAGTACTGCAGAGCAACTGCTGAAAAAGGCGGCGATATTATCATAACCTCCAACGGCGGAGCGCCGCTGGATCAGAATGTATATCAGTCGGTGAAAGGACTCACTGCTGCCGAAGCGGCAGCCAATGAGGGTGCAACGCTGATCATCTGTGCAGAGTGTGCCGACGGCATTGGCGGCGATGATTTTTATCAGGCGCTGAGAGAAGCAAACTCTGCCACAGAATTGCTGGCAAAGATAAAGAAAACACCAATGGATGAGACAGTTCCCGATCAGTGGCAGTATCAGATTCTTGCGAGAATGATGGAAAAATACAGAATTATCTTTGTTACCAATCCTTCACTGAAAGAGAAGATTGCCGAGATGAAGATGGAGTATGCCGCTGATGTCAATGAAGCTCTTGCCATGGCGAAAGAGCGGTACGCAGCTCCTGAAATTGTGGTGATTCCGGACGGTGTTTCCATTATCGTTGGAAAACGCTGATGACAGAATAAAACTGAAAGGGACGATGGTTTCTTCCATGCAATCAATGCAATCATCAGAGAGTTTAAAAACAACAAAAGCACAGAAAAAATATTTTACCGAGTTTCTTTTTCGGAGTGCTGTTTTTCTCTATGTAACCTATCTTTACTTTTTTGATAAAGATAGGCTGTACATGGAGGAAGGGTTCCTGGACATAGGGTTCCGGGAAGACGCTTTTGGAAAAATTACAGGGATTCTGTTTTGGGCTTTTCTCATTTTTGAAATGATAAGAAGGATGATTCCGCGGAATAGGGGAAGGGATAAAGAATTTCCGGATATCGGTTCTTCCAAGCAGTTTTCTTATCATTATCTCCCAGCTGAAAATTATAACAGAGATATGCTGCGCAGGGAGATGAGGAAGAAAGACGTCGGAGCATTGAAAGTGTTGGCCGTGTGGTTTATCCTTGGAGCGGTGGTTTTAACGCTGAAGCTGACCGAATTGTTCTCCTCGGCGGAGATCCTTCTGATATGGTCAGTCTGCTATCTTCTGGATGTAGTCTGTATCCTCTTTTTCTGCCCGCTGCAGGTTTTTCTGATGAAAAACCGCTGCTGTACCACCTGCCGGATTTTTCGCTGGGATCATTTTCTGACTTACACAGTACTTACCTTTGTTCCCAATTTCTATACAGTTACCCTTTTTGCAGTTTCACTGTTGGAGCTTGCCATATGGGAGTGGACGAGGTATCGTTACCCGGAGCGCTTCTGGGAAGGGGCAAACCGAAATCTGCGTTGTGCTAATTGTGTGGATAAGATCTGCAAATATAAAAAGAGGCTGACGGCAAAAATACCGGCAAAGATTACAAGCAGGCTGCCGAATATAGAGGAATAACTCCTTTTTCCAAAAAAAAATCGGATTTTTTTTGCAGCTTCAAATTTTCTTTGTTATTTTTTGAATAAACAGTTTATTTACAAAAAAAGCTATTGCAATAATCCAATTAATGTGCTATAATTTTTTAAGTTAGTCGTTGAGAGTATTTATGTGGTACCTTGACACTTAGTATATTGCTGTGATTTCAGTAGATATGGAGGTGTTTTTCGTGGGAGTTTTTGAGATTATAGGAAGCATTTTGCTGATCCTTTCGTGCATCGTTCTGGTAGTAGTTATTTCTATGCAGAGCTCTAAGTCTTCTGGTTTAAACGCTCTTGGTGCAATGCAGGAGGACAATACTGTAGCCGGCCGCAACAAGGCTAAGACTATGGATGCCATGATGCTGAAGATCACAAAAATTGTGGCTATTGCTATGTTTGTTCTTACATTTGTAGTTTATGCCATCGGCGCTTTTGTAAAATAATAAGAACAATTCGTTCGCGGCGTCTTGCGGAACCCTCCGCGGGACGTCCATTTTTTTGAATTGGATTTGTTGAATTTTGTCGTTTGTGAAGCACAAACTGTTTTTACAGAATATTACAACCAACAGCAGATTGAATCGCAAAAAAAAGCGCATACTATAACAGACCGAATTTAGGTCAAAGCAATTTGCGAAATATGAAAGCGGCATATTCAGACACAGAATCGATGGGGCAGCTGCTCTGCCGGACAGTCTGAAGCAGCTGCTCAATTTTCTGGAGGTTACTATGAAAGTATTAAAAATTGCAGCAGTCATCTGTGCACTTGCTGTTGCAGCAAGTCTGTGCGGATGTGATATCATGGATGGTGATTCCTCGCTTTCTTCACGGGTTGACAGTTCACTGCAGTCCTCTGACGGAGCATTGGAATCAATATTTGATCTTTCCGAACCGATGGACGACATACTTTCGGAGGAATCCTCTGAGATGTCTGAGGTAGAAGAAGATCTCTCTTCCCATAGCGAGCTTTCTCTGCCGTCAGAACCGGAAGAGGAATTTTCATCCGAGGCATCCGCTGCCATGAGCACCGATTTCAATGAAATCGGCGCTCTGGACGGTACATCAAACGGTTGGGGACCGGGCGTAAATCGTTCTGAAGACGGCCGACCTATCGCTCCTGTAACTTTTCAGGAGAAGTACGGCAAATATGCCGTAGATTTTATAAGACCTGAAAAGGGCGTTATCTATCTCACTTTTGATGAGGGATATGAAAACGGTTATACACCGAAAATTCTGGATGTACTCAAAGAAAAAGAGGTTCCTGCTGTATTCTTTGTTACACTCAGCTATGCTAAGAATAATCCCGAACTGATTCAGCGAATGATTGATGAAGGGCATATTGTGGGAAATCACAGCGCTACACACCCGGATATGACATCACTCTCTCTTCAGGAAGCTCATGATGACGTCAAAAAACTGCATGATTATATGCTGGAAAATTTTAATTATAAAATGACGCTTTTCCGCTTCCCTATGGGATGCTACAGTGAGAGAACACTGGCTTTGCTGGAATCCATGGGATACCGCAGTATCTTCTGGAGCTTTGCCTATAAAGACTGGGAAACAGATAATCAGCCGGATCCAACAGCGGCATACAGTAAGATAACGGATTTTGCCCATGATGGAGCTATTTATTTGCTGCATGCAGTATCTTCTACCAACACCAACATCCTGGGAAATGTGATTGATAATTTCAGAGAACAGGGGTATGTGCTTGAGGCATACCCGAACAAATAAAAAATAAAGCAACCGAGTTCGAGCGGCAAAAATTCCTGCCGCTCGGATAAATCCGAAAGGAGGAGGCAGCATGTCAGACCGTGCAGAAATGATTGCCCGGGCAATGGGGAAAAAGAAAGCAGAAACGGTATTCAAAAACGGAAATGTAATCAACGTCTTTTCCGGTGAATGTATCCGTGCAGATGTGGCAGTATGCGATGGCATGATCATTGGTGTCGGCAATTACGAGGGAGAAAAAGAAATCGATGTCAGTGGAAAGTACATAGCTCCCGGTTTTATCGATTCTCATCTTCATATTGAATCTTCCATGACAACGCCGGCCAATTTTGTCAGCCGTGTTCTGGCTCACGGAACAACCACATTGGTTGCCGATCCCCATGAGGTAGCCAACGTCAGCGGCAAAGAGGGGATCGAATTTATGTTGGCGGAGGCAAAGCGGCTTCCGTGTAATCTCTTTGTGATGATTCCCTCCTGCGTTCCGGCAACGCCCTTTGAAAGCAGCGGCGCCGTGATGAATGCAGAAGAAATTGCAGTTTTCAAAGGCAGGGAAAATGTTGCCGGACTTGGCGAAATGATGAATTTTGTCGGTGTGACAGCGGGGGATTCCTCTGTTTTGGAAAAGCTGAAGGTGTTTTCAGGTGATCATGATAACATTGATGGACATGCTCCCAGACTCGGCGGAAATGCCCTGAATGCCTATCGTCTGGCAGGGATAACCACCGATCATGAATGCACCACCGAAGACGAAGTGGCACAGCGGGTACGTGCGGGAATGATGGTGCTGGCCAGAGAGGGAAGTGCTGCCAAAAATTTGACGGCAATTATAAAAGCCGTGCAGAAGTTGGGCTTTGGTTATGAGCGGATTGCATTCTGCACAGATGATAAACATATCGAAGAGATCCGCAGCTGCGGACATATCAGTTACAACATAAAGCGAGCCATTGAGCTCGGGGTTCCGGTGGTTGATGCCTATAAAATGGCTACAATCAATGCTGCAAGACACTACGGTTTTAAAAAACTTGGTGCTGTAGCCCCCGGATATCAGGCTGATTTGGTTATTTTGGATGATGCAGAAAAAGTGAAAATTCATTCCGTATGGTATTGCGGAGGTAAGGTTTCGGAAAATTGTGAACCTGCTGTTATTGAAGAGGCTGAAATACCTTCTGCGCTGCTGAATACAGTCAACATAGGAGAGCTCTCTCCGGAAATGTTTAAATTGCCGGTGAGAAACCAGCTTTCTCCCGTGATAAAGGTTATCCCGGGAGAGATTGTCACCGAGCGTGAAGATGTCAGTTTGCCGGTGGAGAATGGGTATTTTAAACCGAATAAAGAGTATCAAAAGATTGCCGTGATTGATAGATACCGCGGAACAGGAGAGGCAAGTATCGGTGTAGTGGCCGGTTTGACACTCAGCGGAGCCATTGCAGCGACAGTAGGACATGATTCGCACAATCTTTTGGTGATCGGGGATAACGACGAAGATATGCTTGCAGCAGTAAAGCAGCTGGAGCAGCTGGGGGGCGGTTTTATCCTTGTCAAAGACGGTGAAGTATTGGAACAGCTGCCGCTGCCGGTGTGTGGTCTGATTTCTGATGCCGCCCCGGAAGAGACTGAGGCGAAATTGCGGTATATGACAGAGATAGCCCGAAAGATGGGAGTACCCGAAGACATTGAACCCTTTATAACAACGTCATTCCTTGCGCTCCCGGTGATTCCGAGACTGCGGATAACCAATAAAGGTATTTTTGATGTTGTGGAACAGAGATTTTTAGAGATATAATTCGGAAAGGTTTTGAGAAGGATGAAAAAGAAAATAATAGCCTTATTTCTGCTTATATGCATGATTATTACTCTGGCGGGGTGTGCTCCTGAGCAAAATGCCGAAAAATATGTTGAACTTCAAAGATATGACGATTTTCAGTTTGAAAAAGCCATGCTCGAGCCGGATGAAGCGGAAGTGGAAGCTTATGTATGGAATGAACTGTATGAGTTTATTGAGTTTAACATTATAGAAGAAGGTGCCGTGAAAGAAGAAGCCGCGCTGAATGTGGATTTTGAGGTTTTTGTCGACGGTGAAAGCCTTGAGGGGCTTGTAGAAGGATATGAGTTTGTAGTTGGCTCCGGAATGTTTGTGGATAATGTTGATACTAATCTGATCGGTAAAAATGTGGGAGAGACAGTTACATTCAATTTTACATTCCCGAAAGATTACGGCGATGAGCTTGTAGACGGCAAAGACGCTGAGATAACCTTTACAATCAATCATATGATTGATATCATCTATCCTGAGCTTACGGATGAATTTATGCAGGAAAACACAGAATATGCCACAGCGGATGAATTGTATACCACAGTGAGAGAGTATATTGAAAGAGAAAATACCAGCGATATTGTCTGGAAAAGAGTGATGGATACCGCAACTGTGAAAAAATATCCGAAATCTATGGTAAAACGCTATGTGGATGAGCAGATCGGAATGTATGAGGAGGCTGCCGCAAAACAGGGCCTTACCTTTGAGGAAATGCTCGAACAATATTATGGGTATACCGAAAAAGAATTCAGAAAGGCTGTAGAGGAGAGAATCCTTGAATCGGTAAAGGAAGAGTTGGTCATCCGCGCCATTGCTCAGAAAGAGGATATTGTATTTACAGAAGAAGAGATTGCCGAAGAAATCAGAATTGGTGCAGAGAATTATGGTTTTGCCACACCGGAAGAATTCATAAACAGCTATGGTGAAAACAGTGTGCGGAACAGCATCATGCTTCGCAAAGTGTTGGATTATATCATCAGCACGATAGAGTTCTTTTAATCATTTTTAAAAATTATTTTGTTTGACAACCGATGCAAACCGATGGTATGCATCGGTTTCAATTGGAATCAGAATTTGTGGCTCTGATTCCCTCAATATATTATTGTTTGGGTGGAGGAAATACCATGTCTCTTACGCAAGAAAAGATAAACGAATACTTTAAGCTCTTTGATAAGGGCATCGATCGCAGAAATACAGACTGCATCAAATGGGATAATAATATGGGAAACTACGGCAGAGAGGATGTCTGTCCCATCAGTATTGCAGATACCGATTTTGAGGTTCCCGAAAAGGTAAAGCAGACATTGGTTTCGCGTGCCATGCATGGTGCTTATGGTTACACCAAATATGGTGAAGAGTATGCGGAAGCTTCTGCAAATTGGCTGAGAAAGAGGCATGGCGTAGAAGCATCAAAGGAGTGGATCTCTTTCTCACCTGGTGTTATTGATTCTCTGAACAATGCGGTAGCTGCTTTTTCCAAACCGGGAGATAAGATAGCTATTTTTACCCCGATTTATCCTCCTTTTTATAGCGTAATAGAATATAATAAATGCGAAGTGTTTAAGTGCCCGCTTATCCGGACTGAAAACAGCTGGGAGATTAATTTTGAGCTTTTGGAAGAAGGCTTTAAACAGGGAGTGAGTATGCTGCTGCTCTGTTCTCCGCATAACCCCGTCGGCAGAGTGTGGAGAATGGATGAACTTGAAAACATCCGCACACTTGCAAAAAAATATCATGCTATGGTTGTCTGTGACGAAATCCATTCCGATATGGTATTTCCCGGAAATAAGCATATCCCCTGGATTAAAGTGGATCCGGACGGAATTTCTCTGTTTTCTGCAACCAAAGCTTTCAACATCGCCGGTCTGCGCAGTTCATCTGTAGCGATTCCCAACGAAGATGTACGAAACAAGTTTAAAGAAGCTTTTGCTGCCCGCAGGATAGATGGTTTGAATATGTTTGGTTTGCTGGCACAGAAAACCTGCTATGAAGTCGGTGACGAGTGGCTGGATGCTCTCTGTCTCTATGTGGATGGAAACCGTCAGTTCTTTGAAGAGTACATGAGAGCAAACCGTCCCGAGTTTGGTATTACCCGGAGTCAGGGCACCTATCTGGAGTGGATCGATCTCAGTGCACTTGGCCTGGATAACGAGGAAACATTTAAATGGTGTATCAATAACGGTGTTGGTGTTACCAACGGTATTTCTTTTGGTGATCCGGAAGGTGTATGCCATATCCGTATTAATCTAGCCACACAGAGACGTGTGCTTGAAGAGGGATTGGAAAAACTCTGCGCAAAAGGAAAATAATTTGATGAACACAAATGGGAGGGACTATGGAAAAGGTTTTTGGATCAAAGATGACAGCAATCATTTTGGTATTTATGCTTTTGGTTGGTTTGACCGGATGTGCTGATAAAACGGCTCCCGGCGGGGCTATGAGCAGTTTTTCTGCGCAAATTATAGGAAGTGATGAGACTTTTACAGAAAAGGATCTTGCAGACTATGATTTGACAGTGGTCAATGTATGGACTACCTGGTGTGGATATTGTATCTATGAAATGCCGGAATTACAAGCTCTTTATGAGAATTTACCCGATAACATCAACTTTATCAGCATCTGTGCCGATGCCGATGTCGAATATGAGACGGCGAAAGAGATTCTCAAAGAGATCGGCTGCACCTTTACAACCATTGTTCCTGGGGATGATCTGAGAGTTTCATTGCTCATGCAGGTTCAGGGATATCCCACCACCTTTTTCATTGACAGTGAGGGAAATACGGTAGGGAAGCCTCATGTAGGATTGCCTACCGTAAACGGCAATATTGCAGGGGCATATATGGCGATTGTTGAAGAAAGGCTTGCGATGCTGAAATGAAACTCTTTTCTGATTCCAACATATCTGTTGCTGGTATTGTCAGGACTGGACTGCTGCTTGCTGCTCTGGCTTTTATCGTTGCGGGAGTTTTCCGCGGAGAGGCTGCTGTTGTTTTGCAGAAAGCCATCAACATTTGTTTTGAATGTATCGGTCTTTAATTCAGGAGGAACATACGAAAGTGTGTTCCTCTCATGCTATACATTGTTTTTGGAATAAGGTTTACGGAGAGATTGTGATGAAGAGACAACCTGCAAGAAAATGGATCCAGCTGCTGACGACCTTGGTCTACAACTGTCATTTGCCCGGATTTGTAAGCGGCGGAATTTTTAAAGGGAATACCAAGGCTGCATGTGTACCGGGCTTAAACTGTTATTCCTGCCCGGGAGCGGTGGGAAGCTGTCCGATTGGATCGCTGCAGGCGGTAATCAGCGGAAAAAGGCATGGTTTTTCTTTTTATGTTGTGGGAGTTATGCTGTTTTTTGGTGCGCTGTTCGGCAGAGTTATCTGTGGATTTTTCTGTCCCTTTGGGTTGATTCAGGAGCTGCTGCATAAAATCCCCATCCCCAAGCTGAACATGCCCTCTAAACCGGATAAATTGCTGCGTTGGCTGAAATATGCGGTGTTGATTGTTTTTGTATTGCTGCTTCCGACATTGTTGGTCAATGAGTTTGGGATCGGATCTCCCTATTTCTGCAAGTGGCTTTGTCCTGCAGGAACGCTGGAAGGGGGGATTCCGCTGCTGATCATGAATGAAACACTGCGGGATATGCTTGGTGCAAGATGGTATTGGAAACTCTCTTTTACGGTTTTTCTGTTGGCATTGTCAACGGTATTTTATCGTCCCTTCTGCAAATATCTTTGTCCGCTGGGGGCTGTATATGCATTTTTCAATCAAGTCAGTTTTTTCAGAATGAAGGTAGAAGACAGCAAATGCATCCATTGCGGAAAATGTGAGAGAAGCTGCCCCATGCAGGTGGATGTGCTGAAAAATATCAATTCATCAGAGTGTATCCGCTGCGGAATCTGTAAGGATGTGTGCCCAAGCGGTGCTATAAGCGGCGGGTTAGAGCTTTTGAAGCATGAAAAAAAGAAACAGGCGGAGTAAGATGCCGTTTTAAAGGTAATGGAGAATAGAGAATGGACAAGAAGAAGGTTGTCATTATTGGTGCCGGACCTGCAGGAATTACAGCTGCCAAATTGCTTGTAGATTCTTTTGATGTGATTATTCTCGAGGCAGATCGGTGTATCGGCGGAATATCCCGCACGGTAGCGTGCGAAAACGGGCTGCGAATGGATATCGGAGGACATCGTTTTTTCTCTAAGAACGAGGAGGTAAAGCGTTTCTGGCTGGAGAACATGCCGCTTCAGGGAGCTCATTCCGTGGATGATCTGATTCTCGGCAGAGAGAATGATTTGTGTGAAGGTGGTCCCGACCCGGAAAAGGCAGATACCGTTATGCTGACCCGCTCCAGAATATCACGTATTCTCTTTGGAGGAAAATTTTTTGATTATCCTCTCAGCCTTTCATTTCAAACCCTGCGGGATATGGGGATAATTCGTTCTTTACGGGCGGGAATGGGTTTTCTATGGGCATCCGTATTTAAAAAGAAAGAAGATTCTTTGGAGAATTTTTACATAAACCGTTTCGGTAAGCCTCTTTATACCACTTTTTTTGAGAATTATACGGAGAAAGTATGGGGACGGCATCCCAGCCAAATTTCAGCGGATTGGGGAGCACAGCGTGTAAAAGGGCTTTCGCTGCGCTCTCTTATCAGCAATATGTTTATGCGTGTCTTTGGGAAAAATAGTGACATACAAACCGAAACTTCGTTGATTGAGCGCTTCTGGTATCCTAAAATGGGGCCGGGACAGTTTTGGGAAACGGTGGCTGAAAAAGCTGTTGATGCAGGTGCGGTGCTGCATTTTGGGTATAAAGCAAAAAGATTCACATGCGATGAAGCGGGAAATTTAACGGCTGTTATCTGCGAAACAGAACAAGGGGAAATAGCGGTAGAAGGAGATATTTTCATTTCCTCCATGCCTCTTGATATGCTTACAGCCGGTTTACCCGATCTTCCGCAGAAAATAGCAGAAATAGCATCGGGGCTTGTGTACAGGGATTTCATGACGGCAGGCCTGCTTGTGGATGAACTTAAAATAAAAAATAAAACCGACAGAAAAACGTTGGGGGATATCGTGCCGGACTGTTGGATTTACGTTCAGCAACCGGAAGTGAAAATGGGAAGAATTCAGATCTTCAACAACTGGTCGCCCTATCTGTTGCCCAACGCAGAGCATCAGGTTTGGCTGGGCTTGGAGTATTTTACCAACGAAGGGGATATGCTGAGTTCCATGAAGGATGACGACTTTATTGCTTTTGCAGAATCGGAATTGATAAAACTGGGTATTATCTCAGAAGGAGCGGTGAAATTTTCCTGCTGCAAACGGATGTCCAAGGCATATCCGGCTTATTTCGGCAGTTACGACAGGATTCGGGAACTGCGGGATTACCTGTTGTCTATTCCGAATCTGTGGTGTGTCGGAAGGAACGGTCAGCACAGATATAATAATATGGATCACTCCATGCTGACGGCAATGAAGACGGCTGCGTGTATCAAAAAAGAAGATTTCTCCAATAAAGCTGCAATTTGGGATGTGAATGCGGAAAAGGAATACCACGAAAAAAAATAACCTTGCGGAAATCTTAAATTATACAGATATACGTTGATTTTTTCAGACGGATGATATAAAATACTAAGTGATGACATTTTGTAATAAAATGTGTTTGTGTGTTGTCGATTTTGCTTTAAGAGGGTGCAGACAAGAGTGATTTTTTCTGATTTATTCTTTATGTATGCGTTTTTGCCGCTTGCATTGATTTTTTATTTCATTTCAAAAGATGTGCGGTGGCGTAATGCCGTATTGCTGGTGTTTTCTTTGATCTTTTATGCATGGGGAGAACCGGTATGGATTGTTTTGCTGATATTTTCCGCGACGATGGACTACTTCCTCGGCCGTGTGATTGGCAGCAGAAGGGGAAAAACGGCCGGTAAAATTGCGCTGATTATCTCTGTCGTGATGAATCTCTCCATGTTGGGCGTGTTTAAATATACAGGCTTTATTGTGGAGAATATCAATGCCCTGACAGGGGCGCAGCTGCCGGTTCCAGAAATCGCACTGCCGATCGGCATCAGCTTCTATGTTTTCAGAACGATCTCTTATACGATTGATTGCTATTGGGAAAAGGTTGAGCCGGAAAAAAAGTATTTCCGTTATCTGCTGTTCCTCTCCATGTTCCCGCAGGTGCTTATGGGACCCATTGTCCGCTATGAGACCATCGGCGGAGAGCTGGCTGAGCGAAAGACAACCGCAGAGGATCTCAGTACAGGCGCTATGCGGATCATCTGGGGTATTGCCAAAAAGGTGATCATTGCCAACAATCTCAGCACCATTTTGGGAGATCTTCTCCGAAACGATATTTCCACATTTTCCATCTTTGGTACATGGTATTTTGTTATCATCTATGCACTGCAGATCTATTTTGATTTTTCGGGTTATTCGGATATCGCTATCGGACTTGGAAGAATATTTGGATTCCATTTCGGTGAAAACTTCAATCATCCCTTCATGAGCAAGACCATATCCGAATATTGGCAGCGCTGGCACATCTCACTGGGGACTTTTTTCCGGGACTATCTGCTCTATGTGCCTATCTTTGGACGTACCCGCAAATATTTCGGTCTGTTTCTCGTCTGGTTCTGCACCGGTCTCTGGCACGGCGCAAGCTGGAACTATATTCTCTGGGGCCTTTATTTCGGGGTGTTTATCCTGATTGAAAACCTGATCGGTAAAAAACGCATGAAAAAAATCCCCTCCTGGATCAAGCATATCTATACCAAGCTGGTGGTGATTGTCGGTTTTGGTATCTTCTATTTTGAGGATTCTTCCATGCTCGGGAATTTCTTTAAAAATCTCGTCGGGGCCAACGGAAACGCTTTGTATGACCAGATCGCCGGACGTTCTCTGGTTGAAAACATTTTCCTCATCGGCGTTGCTGTGCTGTTTTCTTTCCCGCTTATCGAATGGGTGTCCAAAAAAATCGATACCAACCGGCGTGTTATGGCTATCGGACGGGCAGCAGCAATCCTTTGTTGTGCAGGGCTTCTGATTGTCAGCAGTATTATGCTGGTTAATACCACAGACAGTCCCTTCCTCTATCTGCAGTGGTAAGAGGGAAGAGGATGAGAGGCAAGGAAGGAAAAAACAATGACCAACGATGAATATATCCCCAAAAGATTAAAAGAAAACAGTGATCTGCCCTATAAGGAAGAAAATGCTGACTACACTCCTCAATATGCTGCGGAAGCGGCTGAGATCAGTGAGGAATTGGCTGTGTCAATGACAGAAAAGGAAGCGGAAGCGTTTGATTTCGATCGCGAAATAACCGCAAAGATTCGTTCCGAAAAAGTGGTACAGCCGGCAGGAGAACAGGTTGATGTGTTGCCTGTAAAAAAGAAAGGGCTCAGCGATGAGGCCTTTCAGAAGCGTTTGAATGTGATTACCGCAGCTGCACTGGGTGTGTTTGCAGCTGTGCTTGCTGTGTTGCTGACCGTGTTGGAACGTCCAGAACGTTCTGTGATTGAACAGCGACCTCTTGCTGAATTCCCTGCGTTTTCGCTTTCTTCTTATCTGGATGGAAGTTACACCAAAGATATCTCTACATGGTATACGGATACGGTACCTTACCGTGATGATTTTAAAAATGTAAACAGCAATATTGCCAATTTGTTTGGAATCCGCGCCGGCGATGTTAAGTTTTACGGCGTTGGTGTCATTGAGAGCAGTGAGGAAGAGAGTTCTGATATTTCTGTTCCGGAGGAGAGCTCGAAGGAAGAGTCGTCTGCTGTATCTGAAGAATCGGAACCGGAGAGTTCTATGGAAGAAAGTGTATCGGAACCGGAAAGCTCTGCCATTGAAAATTCCTTCCCGGAGGATGATCCTGCTGACCGTCCCAACGGACTGGAGATGGAAGAAGGGTTGATCACCAACGGTATCCTTGTTATCGATAAGCGGGGGATCATGCTTTACGGCGGCAGCTTTAACGTCGGCAAAAACTATGCCAATATTGTCAACACCTATAAAAAGCAGCTGGGAGCCGGTGTGAATGTCTATTCCATGGTAATTCCCACCTCGGTAGCTTACTATCTGCCGGAAAAATATGCCTCTTATACAGCAAGCCAGTTTGCCAATATCAAAAATATCCATGAACACCTGGCAGCAGATGTTTATGATGTGGATGTTTACAGTGCTCTGTCTCATCATACCGATGAGGATATCTATACCCGTACCGACCATCACTGGGCTTCTCTGGGAGCATATTATGCCTCGGAAGAATTTGCGAGAGTAGCAGGGGTTCCTTTTGCCGATCTTTCCACCTATGAAAAGGTCTCTGTTCCCGGTTATGTGGGTACCCTCTATACCTACACCAAGGATGCGGAGCTGCTGAATAATCCGGAAGACTTTGTATATTATAAGCCTGCCGCTCCCTTTGAAACCTATTATTACGACACAGCCTATAACGGCGGCAGCAAAGGTGCTTTCTTTATCGATTTCACCAATATGAAGGGAAGTCTCTACTGTACCTTCATGGGTGGTGACGCCAAAATTGTACGTGTAAAAACCAACGTCAACAATGGACGAAAACTGGTTGTTCTCAAAGAAAGCTATGGAAATGCGTTGATTCCTTTCCTTACCGGCTCATTTGAAGAGATTTATGTTGTGGATATCCGGTATTTTGACCTCAATGTCATTGATTTTATCCGTCAGCATGGTATTACCGATGTGCTGTTTGCCAACTGTGCGTTTACGGCAACCGGCCCCAACTGCAAGCATTTTGAACGGATCCGCACCTATACCGGTGCCGTTTCCGACGAGGAAGAGGAATCCTCCTCCGGCACAGGCGGACACGGTGTCACTCTCGGATAGTGGATTGGAAGGTCAAACCGCAGAGAATGAAGATTGCAGATAGGAGCAGAAGCAATGAGCAAAAGCATAGATGTACAGGAGATACAAAGCAAACTGGAATGGCCATTTGACAATGAGTGGATCCTCTCCAACCGGCGTGCGCTGAAACGTGCGCTTTCGGAAAAAGAAGGACTGGTAACCAAAAAAATAGCAATATTGGGCGGATCTACGACCAACGATATTGCTGTGATTCTTGCGCTGTTCCTGATGAACTACGGAATCAAACCGGAGTTTTATCAGTCGGAATATGCCCAATACTGGCAGGATGCCATGTTTGATAATCCGGAACTGAAGGAGTTTGCCCCGGATATCATCTTTATCCACACCACCAACAGAAATATCACCGCCTTTCCTGCTTTGACAGATGAAAAGGAGAGAATAGATGCTTTGCTGAATGAGCAGTTTGAGCATTTCCGTGTGATGTGGGATAAGCTTCTGGACACCTATCATTGTCCTATCATACAGAATAACTTTGAACCCCCGCTCTATCGTCTGCTGGGCAACAAAGATGTCAGCGATATCCATGGTAAAACAAACTTTACGGCAAAGCTCAATATGAAGTTTTACGAGTATGCCGAAACGCATGAAAACTTCTATATCAATGATATCAACTATCTGGCCGCTTCCTATGGTCTCAGCAGATGGAGCGATCCCGGTTATTGGTATATGTATAAATATGCGCTTGCACTGGAGGCTATCCCTGAGTTTGCATTCAATGTTGCCAATATCATCAAATCCATTTACGGCAAAAATAAGAAGATATTGGCACTGGATCTCGACAATACCCTCTGGGGCGGTGTTGTAGGGGATGATGGTGTAAACGGTCTTGAGCTGGGGCCGGAAACCGCTACCGGTCAGGCTTACGGCGAATTTCAGAGTTATGTGAAAGAGTTTAAACAGCTGGGGGTCTTGCTCACTGTTTGCTCTAAAAATGATGAAGAGAATGCTGTTGCAGGGTTGAACCATCCGGACGGCGCCCTGAAACCGGATGATTTTACCGTTATCAAAGCCAATTGGGAGACAAAAGATCTCAATCTCTCCAATACCGCTTCGGAACTCAATCTGCTGCCGGAAAGCATTGCCTTTGTTGATGATAATCCTGCAGAGAGAACCATCGTCAGAGCGCAGTTGCCCGGTGCGGCGGTTCCGGAGATTGGTACCGTGGAGGAATATATCCGCTGCGTGGACAGATCCGGATTTTTTGAAGTGACTTCTCTCTCCAAGGATGATTTGAAAAGAGGAGAGATGTATAAGGCAAATGCCGAAAGACAGCGGTTGGAAAAGCAGTACGAAAACTATGAGGATTACCTGCGCAGTCTGGAAATGAAAGGGGAGATTGCACCCTTTGCGCCGGTTTATCTGCAGCGTATCGCTCAGCTTACCAATAAGAGCAACCAGTTTAATGTGACGACAAAACGGTATACCGCTGCAGAAATTGAGGCTTTGGCTGAGGATGACTCGCATATTTGTCTCTATGGAAGACTGGTTGATAAATTTGGCGACAATGGTGTGGTTTCCGTGGTGATCGGCCGATTGGAAGGAAAAGAAATGCACATGGAGCTCTGGCTGATGAGTTGTCGTGTACTGAAACGGGATATGGAACTGGCTATGCTGGATACTGTTGTGGAAGAGGCAAAGAAACGCGGTGTGGAACAGATATACGGTTACTACTATCCCACAGCTAAGAATAAGATGGTGAAAGAGCTCTATGCCCATTTCGGCTTTGATAAGCAGAGTGAGGATGAAGCCGGCAACACGGTTTGGAAGCTGGAAACGGCAGATTATTCCAAACGCTGTCATGTAATAGCCATCAATGAATAAGCAGCAAAACAGGCAGAATATATACGCAGAAAGGTGAACAGCAATGACTGAAGCAGAAGTATTTGCAAGACTGAACAAAATTTTTCAGAAACTGTTTGATGATGATGAAATCACCGTCAACAGAGCAACCACCGCAAACGATATCGAAGATTGGGATAGTCTGGAGCATATCAACCTGATTTCCGCCGTGGAAAAACAGTTTGGTCTGCGTTTTCAGATGAAGGAAGTCTCTGGTATGAAGAATGTAGGAGAGATGGTTGATATTATTTTGGCGAGAGCCACAAAGTAAAGAATGAAAAAAACGTCGGCAGAGTCTGTGTATGCATAAAAAGATGTAGCAGGCTCTGTTTTGCTTTGAGGAGGAAAATAATAAAAGCGATTATGGAGATATCAACGGGTAGTCTGAGGCGTGTTGGAAATTTTTTGTTACATCCTGCAAACATGACAAGGGTACTCTTGACAAAAATACCGTGTTGTTGTAAAATATAATGCGTTGGAAAGGTCTGCTTTGCAATTCGTTTGCGGTCAATATAAGCCCCTATAGTTAAATGGATATAACAAGCCCCTCCTAAGGGCTAGTTGTAGGTTCGATTCCTACTGGGGGTGCCAAAAATCGACAAATCCCATGCGAGTTTGTCGATTTTGCTTTTTAAATGTTGGCTGTTTTCGAAGAAAACACCGCAATGATCGAGTAACGGATGTGTATATTTGGGTATAAAATCTGTTCGGCAATGTATGATTGCAGACCGGTAAAATATAAAAAGGGTAAAAGGAGTAGTGAAAATGGAACTGATCTACACTGGTAAAACAAAGGATGTATTTAAGCTTGAGAACGGCAATGTCATGCTGAAATTCAAAGATGACTGCACTGGTAAAGACGGTGTGTTTGATCCGGGCGAAAACAGCGTTGGTCTTACCATCGAAGGTATTGGTAAAGCCAATCTCCAGACCTCTGTCTATTATTTTGAAATGCTGAAAGCTGCCGGTATTAAAACTCACTATGTAAGCGCCAATGTAGAGGACGCTACTATGGAAGTTCTCCCCGGAAAAGTATTCGGTCACGGTCTTGAAGTTATCTGCCGTCTGGTTGCCACAGGCAGTTTTATCCGCAGATACGGAGAATATATTGCTGACGGTACACCTCTT
This sequence comes from Oscillospiraceae bacterium, assembly GCA_015067185.1. Lineage (GTDB taxonomy): Bacteria > Bacillota > Clostridia > Oscillospirales > Ruminococcaceae > SIG526. Next base: position 21,520 of record SVMZ01000001.1, read on the forward strand.
GAGGGCGGATATGTTGAGTGCACCTTCAAAAACGACGAGAAGGGTGATCCCCTTGTCACTGCCGAAGGCCTTGCTGCCCTTGGCATCATGAGCGAAGAACTCTTTAAGAGCATGAAAGAACAGACCCTCAAAATCACAAAGATTGTTGCTGATGATCTGAAGACCATTGGTCTGGATCTTTGGGATATCAAATTTGAGTTTGGCTATAATAACGGTGAAGTTATTCTTATCGATGAGATTGCTTCCGGAAATATGCGCGTATACAAAGAGGGAACGATCGTTGATCCCGTTGAGCTCACCAAACTGATCCTCAATCGCTGAGTATGAATTGTGTTTTCCCGAGCGGCACATTTGCTGAACGGAGTGACAATTCAGTGATAGGATACGCTGTTTTGTAAAATAGCACTGCCGAGAAAATCATCTGCGATTTTTCTCGGCAGTTTTCTTCTGTTAAAGATTGGCAGATTGTTGCTGCAGTTTGAAGCGTTGATGGTTATGAGGAAGATATTTTCCGAAGAAGAACGCTTGAACCTTTACTTTTGCTGTAAAATGCGGTATAATAATATGATGGAAAATATTTGGAAGGGGAGTGGGAGTAAGATGAAAAAAGCGGTCAGATATTTACTGCTTCTTACAGCTGCAGTCATGGCTTTTTTTCTGACTTCCTGTTCCAATATGGATCTGGGAATCGAAGGACTGATGCTTCCTCCCAAACTGACAGGGGAACAGAGCAAGCTTTATACGGCTCTTGAAACGGCAGCAGGGACGGAGAATATCCGTTTGCGCTACCCGAAAGAGGGAGAGAACAAATCGGCATTCCGTTTTTTGGATATGGATGATGACGGAACAGATGAGGCCATCGTTTTTTACAGCATACAGGATGACGACGCGACAAGGGTGAATATCCTCAGAAATATCGATAATAAATGGATATCCCTCTATGATTCCAAAGGCAGGGAAGATGGTGTTGTCTCAGTGGAACTGGCTCGTTTTTCTACCGAGAAAAACTGTATTGTTATCGGATGGCAGAACACCATTTCGGAAAATCAGGTGCTGGCGTTGTACGATTTTTGCGATAATACGCTTTCTGAAGTGTTTGCTGTCAGATATCATGCTGCCGCGGTTTGTGATCTTACCTATGATGGTTTCGATGATGTTGTCGTGTTTGCTCCGATTGATGGAAGTGGAGAGACAGGCGTATCGTTGGTTACGCTGAAAGGAAAGTCTATTGAAACTGTTTCTGCAACAAAACTCGCATTGGGAGCGGTGAGTTATCAGTCACTTATAGAGGAAAAAGCAGGCCGACTGGAAAATGTATTATATGCAGACGGCAAGACAACGGACGGACGCTATTTCACGGATATTATCTTTTGGGAAAACGGAAGATTGAAAAGTTTCTTTTCGGATAAGCCGGAAGATATTCCGCTGCGATATGAAGAATTGACCTGTGAGGATGTGGATGGCGATACCGTGATAGAAATACCGGTGCAGAAAGTCATGACAGGAACAGAAGCGGAGAATGAAGAGCCGACCTATGTGACAACCTATTATCAGGCATCGGCAGTTGGAATCTACCGTGATTTTACAGCAATCGTCAACCTCAATGACGGATATATGTTTGAACTTCCCCATGATTGGAACGATGCAGTGACACTGATCAAAACCGCAGACAGCGGAGAATGGAGCATTAACGAGTTGCTTGATGGAGACATTGTGGGGGAAGAACTGCTGAAAATAAAAACTGTAAACAAAAACACCTATCACGATAAATTTGATGAAACATATCAACTGGTAGCCGAAAAAGGGGTCAATCAGTATTATATGTTTGTGACAGGTAAAAATAGTTCTTTGAAAAAATCCTTTTTGGAGTGTAAAAATAATTTTTCCGTTTTGGAACGCTGAATCACAACGTTAAAGATGGAGAGGAGCTGAAGGATATGAAGAGAATTTTGACAGTGGAAGATGAAACTTCGATCAGAGAATTTGTGGTAATCAATCTTAAACGAGCCGGATATACGGTTTTTGAGGCCGGCAGCGGAGAGGAAGCCTTGGCTTTGTTTGAAGAGCATAACGGGGATTTTGATGTGGTTCTGTTGGATGTTATGCTTCCCGGTATCGATGGTTTTACGGTTTGCAAAAAACTCAGAGAACAGAGCGGTACTATGGGGATTATTATGCTTTCCGCAAAATCTCAGGAAATGGATAAAGTTTCCGGATTGATGCTGGGAGCAGACGATTATGTAACAAAGCCGTTCAGTCCGTCGGAGTTGCTGGCACGTGTGGATGCCATACACCGCAGAGTTATTGCGGCAGAACAGGCTTCGGCTGCAGATAAAATTGTTTCCGGTCCGTTTTCGTTAAATTTGAAAAGCCGTACTTTAGTCAAAAACGGTGAGAGCATTGAGCTTACACAGGTGGAGTTTCAGTTAATGGAGCTGTTTATGAATAACCCGAATATAGCTCTTGCCCGTGGAGATATTCTCGGCAGAGTGTGGGGCGAAAATTATTTCGGGGACGAGAAGATCGTAGATGTCAATATGCGGCGTCTGCGTATGAAGCTGGAGGATGACCCTTCAAAGCCGAAATATATTTTGACGGTTTGGGGCTTTGGCTATAAATGGATTGAATAAACGCGGAAAATGAAGGTACGGAAGGAGAGGTGATGACATGGCATATAAAACGATAACCAAACGTTGGCTGATAAACAGCCTGGGTGTTATCCTTGTCATTCTCATTACCTTTGAAATTGTATTTGCTTTCGGTATACGCAATTATTATTACGGTGGTGTCCGTCAGATCGCAAATTCACGGGCAGATGTTATTGTCACCACCTTGTTGGGCTTTTATGAAGCCGATGCAGATAAATATGATGAATATGTAATGGAACTTGTGGAAGGCTTCGATTACAAAGACAGAATGGAACTGATGGCGGTGGATGTGGAAGGGACGGTAGCCTTTACATCCAGCGGATTTGTTCCTGGAAAAGATGAGTATATGCCCGATTACATTTATGCTATGGAAACGTCGGGCGACAGCGGTGAATTTATCGGTACAATCAGAGGTGAAAATATTTTTGCCATAACAAGACTGCTTCCGGTCAGCGGTGTGGAACATCCCGCAATCCGGATTGTGGTATCGCTCTCTTTGGTGGACAGGCAGATTGTGTTGATGATTGCTGCTATTACTGTGGTATGCGTGGCAATTGTGTGTTTTGTTATTTTTTCCAGTGCTTATTTTATCAATTCTATTGTTATCCCGGTCGGTATGGTAGGCGATACGGCAAGAAAGATTGCGCAGGGCAACTTCGAAACAAGGCTGGAAAAGAAAAATGATGATGAAATCGGTGATCTCTGCGACGTTATCAATTATATGGCAGGGGAACTGGGGGAATCGGAAAAGATGAAGAATGACTTTATCTCATCCGTATCCCACGAATTGCGGACACCTCTTACAGCAATTAAGGGCTGGAGTGAAACCATTCTGGAGGCAGATGACAAAGAAACCGTACAAAAAGGAATGCATGTCATTATTAATGAAACGGAACGCCTTTCCCAAATGGTGGAAGAATTGCTGGATTTTTCCCGGATTCAGAGCGGCAGACTTTCTATTATTTCGGAAAAACTGGATATCATTGCCGAAGTGTCTGATGTAGTACTGATGTTCACAGAAAGGGCACGGAGAGAAGGTATTATACTGGAATTCGATGAGCCGGAGGATATGATCGTTGTTATGGGCGATAAAAACAGGCTCAGACAGGTATTTATCAATATTCTTGATAATGCAATGAAATATTCACATGCAGACGATAAAATTATTGTATCGGCTGTTGCAGATAAAGAAAATGTTGTCATTTCAATTCAGGATTTCGGAGAAGGAATTGATGCGGAAGATCTGCCCAAGATAAAGACGCGTTTTTACAAGGGAGCGTCCAGTAAACGAGGTTCCGGAATCGGCTTGGCAGTTGCGGACAGCATTATTGAAATGCATGGCGGAAAACTTGATATCGAGAGTCAGAAAGGCTTTGGCACCAATGTTTTGATCACACTGCCGCTTTCAGGGAAACATTGAGGTTTCTTTGATCAATCGAGGATCAAGCGCAAAATATATCAGGAGGAAATTGTATGTTTATGAGTACTTCCGAAGAGAAAGAGATAGAGATAGCTGTTGTGGAAACGACAGAGGAAACACCGGTCACTGCTGCAGCTGCATCAGCATGTGATCAGCAAGAGCGCTGCGCTTTTGCGAAAAAGACAAGTATCGGCGGACAGGCTGTAATTGAAGGTGTCATGATGCGGGGACCGAAGAAAACAGCGTTGTCAGTTCGCATGCAGGACGGTACGATCGATACTGAGACTTGGGAGAATAGAAAATTTGCCATATCCAAATATCCCTTTATCCGTGGTGTATTTAATTTTACAGTTACCATGGTACAAGGATATAAAACGTTGATGAAATCTGCCGAAAAGGCAGGGTTTGAAGAAGAGCCCTCTGAATTTGAAAAAAAGCTGGAGAAGATTTTTGGAGATAAGCTTTATAAAATCATCACCGTGATCGCAGCGGTAATTGCGGTTGGTTTGGCCGTGGTTCTGTTTATGTTGGTTCCTGCCTGGATCGCCAGCTTGACAGAGAATTTTATTCCCGAAACGTTCCGTACGGTAATAGAGGGTGTTATAAAGATTGCCGTATTTATTCTTTATGTTTATCTCACTTCTTTGCTTTCCGATATTAAACGGGTATATCAGTATCATGGGGCTGAGCATAAAACCATTGCCTGCTATGAGGCAGGGGAGGAACTGACCCCGGAAAATGTTGCAAAGCATAAGCGGTTTCATCCTCGCTGCGGAACAAGCTTTATGCTGATTGTACTTATCATAAGTATTCTGGTGTTTTCGCTTCCGTTTGTCCCGTGGGATAATCTCTTCCTGCGTGTTGTCATCAAGCTTGCGTTGCTTCCGGTTATTACAAGTTTGGCTTATGAGGTTATCAAGCTGGCAGGACGTCACGATAACTTCTTTACAAGAATTATTTCGGCACCGGGTATGTGGCTGCAGCGAATTACCACCAACGAGCCGGACAGATCCCAAATTGAAGTGGCCATCGCTTCCATGGAAGAAGTTATACCTAAAGACGACAGCGATAAATGGTAAAAAATGATGGAATACCGTGTTTTCAACAGCCCAATCGGGTTGATCAGAATAGCAGCCAAAGATGGTTTTATTGTTGAAATTATTCAGTGTGAGGAATCAGCGGTTACAGAGGAATTAAGGTATACAGAGCTGCTTAGTCGGGCAGAAAGTCAGCTCAAAGAATATTTCAATCATGAGCGTACCTGTTTTGATTTGCCGGTTCGTCTTATATCAACCTCCTTTAGAATGCGTGTATGGGAAAAACTAAAGGAAATTCCCTACGGTGAAACCAAAACTTACGGACAGATAGCAAAAGAAATAGGAAACCCAAAGGCAGCACGGGCTGTCGGCGGTGCCTGTCATGATAACCCTGCTCTTATTGTGGTTCCTTGCCACCGTGTTATTGGTTCTTCTGGGGCACTGACAGGGTTTGCGGGAGGCATCGATAGTAAAAAAATACTTCTGGATCTGGAAAAGAACATAGATCCATCCCTATAAATGATATTTGAAAGGATTGTTTTAGGTTGACTATCGGACAGCTTTATGCTGAGACGTCAAAGACTTTTGAACAGGCTGGGGTAGAGAATTTTTCCTTCGAAGCCTCTGTTTTGATTGAAGAACTCCTTGAGCTGAGCTCGACGGAGTTTTTGATGCGTAAAAGCGAGTCTGTCGATGAAGGACAGAGAGAAAACATACTGCGTGCGGTGCAGCGGCGTTTGTCCGGTGAACCATTGCAGTATATTATTGGCAGTTGGGATTTTTATGGCTGTAAAATAACTGTTGGAGAGAATGTGTTTATTCCGCGTCCGGAGACAGAACTGCTGATTGAACGGTTGGCAGAACTTCCTTTGCCAGATAACCCGAAAATTGCCGATCTTTGCAGCGGAAGCGGCTGCATTGCCATTGCCGCAGCCAAACACCATCCGAAAGCAACGGTTTTTTCCGTGGAGCTTTCCGAAAAGGCGATTGGTTATATCCGAAAGAACGTGGAAATCAACCATGCGGAAAATGTAGAGATCATTAATCGGAACGTTCTGGATTTACCAGACCCGGAAAAGATAGAAGATGAAAAATTTTTCGGTTTGGATGTAATCCTCTCCAACCCGCCCTATGTTCCATCCTGGGAAATTCAGGGGCTGCAGAAAGAGGTTCTGAGGGAACCGCACATGGCTCTTGACGGCGGTGAGGACGGCTTGGATTTTTATGACGCAATTTCCAACGGGTGGTATGCGGCATTGAAACCGGGCGGTATGATCATGTATGAAATAGGCGATAAGCAAGCGGCAGGTGTTTCGGAAATTCTGAAGTCTGCCGGATATAAAAATATAAAAGTGTATCAGGATTATGCGGGGATAGAAAGAATCGTCTCCGCGCAGAAGTGAAAGGGGTAAGCCACTTTGAAAAGAGAAGATTTGAGAAACATTGCAATAATTGCCCACGTTGACCACGGTAAAACAACGCTGGTTGACGAGATGCTTAAGCAGGGCGGTGCTTTCAGAGAAAATCAGGTTGTTGAAGACAGAGTTATGGACTCCAACGATCTGGAACGTGAGCGCGGTATTACCATTATGGCTAAGAATACATCCGTGCACTATAAGGGTGTAAAGATCAATATTGTTGATACCCCGGGACATGCCGATTTCGGCGGAGAGGTTGAACGTGTTCTTAAAATGACCGACGGTGTCGTTCTTCTGGTCGATGCTGCAGAAGGACCCATGCCGCAGACACGTTTTGTTCTTCAGAAAGCACTTGAACTTGGTCACCGTGTTGTAGTTGTTGTAAATAAGATTGACCGTCCCGATGCCCGTCTGGAAGAAGTTCCCGATGAGGTTTTGGAATTGCTGCTTGATCTTGATGCTGACGAAGATCAGCTCAATGGTCCCGTCCTCTTCTGCTCCGGCCGGGATGGTACAGCCTCTTTCTCTTACGACCACAGAGGAACAGATCTTACCCCGCTGTTTGATACAATTCTTGATTATGTGCCCGCTCCCGAGGGAGAACCGGAAGAACCGCTGCAGTTGTTGGTTTCCTCCATTGACTACAATGAATATGTGGGAAGAATTGCCATTGGTCGTATTGAAAGAGGAACACTGCGTCCCAATTCTGAAATCACCGTTTGTGATTATTATGATGAGACGCTGAAATACAACAGCAAAATAGCTAACCTCTATCAGATCGAAGAGCTCAGACGTGTGCCGGTTGAAACTGCTTCCGTCGGTGATATTGTATGTTTCTCCGGTGTACCCAATATTACAATAGGAAATACCATCTGTGCTACCACGAATGTAGAGCCGCTGCCTTTTGTCAAAATCAGTGAGCCCACCATTGAAATGACCTTTTCTGTCAATGACAGTCCCTTTGCCGGACGTGAAGGTAAATTCCCCACCTCCAGGCAGCTTCGTGAACGCCTTTTCCGTGAGCTTCTCAAGGATGTCTCCCTTCGTGTGGAAGAGACTGATTCCAGTGATGCCTTCAAAGTAAGAGGCAGGGGAGAAATGCACATCTCTATTCTGATTGAAACCATGCGCCGTGAAGGATATGAGTTCTCTGTAAGCACCCCGAGAGTTCTTTATAAGGAAATTGACGGTGTTATGATGGAACCGATTGAAGAATTGGTTGTTGATGTACCGGAGGAATGTGTTGGTTCTGTTATGGAGAAGATGGGACAGCGTAAAGGTGAACTGACCAAGATGACTCCGATGGCTTCCCGTATGCGCGTGGAGTTCCTGATTCCTTCCCGTGGTCTTTTTGGCTACAGAAGCGAGTTTATGACCGATACCAGAGGTGAAGGCATCATGAATACCGTATTCCACGGCTATGAGCCCTACAAGGGCGATGTACAGCGCCGTTTCACCGGCTCTCTCGTAGCCTATGAGACGGGTGAAGCCGTTACTTATGGCCTTTATAATGCCCAGGAGAGAGGTACTCTGTTTATCTCTCCCGGTATGCCGGTTTATGAGGGGATGGTCGTCGGTATGTCTCCGAAGGCGGAAGATATTGTTGTCAACGTCTGTAAGCGTAAACACATCACCAATATGCGTGCTTCCGGTTCCGATGATGCATTGCGTCTCACAACCCCCAGAACCATGAGTCTGGAAGAGTATATCGAATTTATCGGTGATGATGAACTGATCGAGGTTACTCCCAAATCTCTTCGTGTTAGAAAGAGTATTCTTGACAACAACCTTCGTGCAAAAATCAAATTTGGAAATAAACAATAATTGTATTGAACAAATGCGCGGATTATTGTTGTTAAGGTAAAAATTGACAATTTAGTATCAAATTATGAGCTTGGGATATTTACATTTATTTCTATTTATGCTAAAATAAGCATACATTAATTCCTGAAGCCATACTTTACTTGCTGAAACATTTTACGGCGGATGATTATTGTAATCCGCCGTATTTTTATACCCAGGTCACGGCTTCTTCACATAAGCCAATGGACATGGGGAGGAAAAGATGTCTTTGCAAAAGGAAGATTAAATCTCGATTGGAGGATTGAAAAATATGGAAAAAACCTATAATCCGTATGAGAATATGCTTCACGTTCTTGAAAGTGCTGCAAAAATGCTCGGTCTGGAAGAGGAGGAATATGTTGTTCTCAAATATCCGGAGAGAGAATTGAGAGTAGCCATTCCCGTTAAAATGGACGATGGATCCCTCAAAATTTTTGAAGGATACAGAGTACAGCACTCCTGTATCAGAGGTCCCAGTAAGGGCGGCATCCGTTTCCATCAGGATGCAAACATGGACGAAGTGAAGGCTCTTGCTGCATGGATGAGCTTTAAGTGTGCTGTTGCCGATATCCCTTACGGCGGCGGTAAAGGCGGTATCAAGGTTGACCCCAGAACTCTCTCTAAAGGAGAACTGGAGCGCCTGACCAGACGTTTTACAGCCCGTATTCTTCCCATTATCGGACCGGAACAGGATATCCCCGCACCGGACGTCAACACCAATGCTGAGATCATGGGTTGGATGATGGATACTTACAGCATGTTCCAGGGTTATGCCGTTCCCGAAATTGTAACAGGTAAGCCTGTTGAGATCGGTGGTTCTCTTGGACGCGGAGAAGCAACCGGCCGCGGCGTTATGATCGTTGCCAATGAGCTTCTCAAAAACCACAACAAAAAGGTGGAGGGTACCCGCGTTGCTGTCATCGGTATGGGTAATGTTGGCGGTGTTGCTGCCCGCTTGATGCATAATGCCGGTTACAAAATTGTTGCTGTTGGTGATATTTCCGGCGGATATATTGATGAAAACGGAATTGATATGAACGAGCTCTCCGAGTTTCTTAGCAAAAAGAATCTGGTTAAGGATTATAAAGGAAATGGCCGTTTCTGCACGACCGATGATGTAATTGCCTGTGATTGCGATATTCTGATTCCTGCAGCTCTTGAAAATCAGATCAACATCCGCAATGCGGATACGGTAAAGGCAAGCTATATCATTGAGGGCGCTAACGGTCCTACCACAGTGGAAGCTGACGGAATTCTTGAGAAAAAAGGTATTATTGTGGTTCCGGATATCCTCGCAAACTCCGGTGGTGTTACTGTTTCCTACTTTGAGTGGGTTCAGAACCGTCAGGGTATTGCATGGACGGAAGAAGAAGTCAACACTGCTCTTGAGAAGAAGATGGTCAAAGCGTTTAATGATGTTTTGGGCTTTGCTGAAGGAAAAAATACCAGCATGAGAATGGGTGCCTACATGTGTGCCATCTCCAGAATTGTCACCGCGCATAAGATTCGCGGATTCTTCCCCTGATTCATCAGAACAAACTTATACCGCCCGCCGAAAAAACTTCGGCGGGTATTGATTTTTCTTTCAAGTTATGGCAAAATGATACAGGACGGTAAAATAAAGAGAATGGAGTGCAACAGTATGAAATCCTATAGAAAAGAGCTTACCTTCAATCTGCCCAGCCGCAGAGGGCTTGTAAACATCACGCCGCAGGTATCGGCTGCCGTGCGTGAAAGCGGTATTAAAGAGGGAATGGTGCTGGTTAATGCGATGCACATCACTGCCAGCGTATTTATCAACGACGATGAGTCCGGTCTGCATCACGATATGGAAGTGTGGCTGGAAAAGCTCGCTCCGGAAAAACCCTACAGTCAGTATCGTCACAATGGCTTTGAGGATAACGGAGATGCTCATCTGAAACGCAGTGTTATGGGCCGTGAAGTGGTTGTTGCCATCACCAACGGACGTCTGGACTTCGGTCCCTGGGAGCAGATTTTTTATTTTGAGTTTGACGGCATGCGTAATAAACGTGTCCTGATTAAAATCATCGGAGAGTGATGGGTGAGTACCGAAGAGGGGGAACAGCTTAATTTATCATGTTTGTACCTTTTCCGTCATTATCCTGCCTTTTATCAGTAAAAACGTGTGGTTTTCTCTTGACATCCACACGTTTTTTTTATATTATTTTTTATAGAAATAATGCCTTATTTTAAAAGCACATTTTTCCATGAGAAAACAACCTTTTATAAACAGGAGGATGTATAAAATGTTTATGACCACAGTAATCGGCCGCGGACATTCCGGAACCCGTTCCATGTCCCATACTCTCAGTGCCAGCGGCGTATATATGGGAGAACCGCTTAATGTTTCCGGCGACCTGATTCCGGCAGAGGATATGTACGAGGCCTGCCGTGTTATGGCAAAATATGTCGAATACAAGGGCGGATTAGAGTGGGACTTCTCCAAACTCCACACCATGCCCATTGATCCTGCTTTTACCCGTCTCGTAGAGAGTTTTCTTTCCACCGTTCTCAGCAGCAAAGCCGAGAACAGAGGATGGAAGCTGCCCGAGACTGCACTGGTTTATCCCTGGATCATTCGTATGTTCCCGGAAGTTAAATATATCTTCTGGGTACGCGATCCCCGCGACTGCATCCTGAACAATCATTTGACCGACCATCTCTCTGATTTCGGTGTTCCCTGTGATCAAACAGATGATATCCGTCTCTCCAGAGCATACAGCTGGAAGTATCAAAGAGATATCGTTAAAGCCTCTCCGAAGCCGGCTTCTTACATCAACCTTCGCTTCGAAGATATGGTGTTTGATCAGGATAATACTCTTGCTAAGTTGGAGAAATTCCTCGGTATTCCCATGGCGAAGATTGAGATGCGTCCGGGATCTGTTGGTAGATATAAGAACGACGAAGGCACACATATGTATGAGTTTTTCAAGGATGAAATGATTGAGCTCGGCTACGAGCTTGAACCCCAGTGGAAATAAGATAAAATGACAAAGAGCGGTACTTTTAAAAAGTATCGCTCTTTTTTATAATCTCTTGGTAAAGTCTTTAAGTGTTCATAAAGATATGGTAAAATATTTGATAAGTTGTTGTTATGGGAGGAAAGTCAGAGAATGAAACTCTCTTCATTTCTGTATTTTGCAGGGTTTGGTATAAAAACAATTCTTTTCCGGAAAAAACAACCCATTCTCGGTACAGTAATCGTGACAGACAGTTGTAATCTTCACTGCAAACATTGTTCCGTCAACAATCTGACAGCGGTGATGCACCCTTATGAACAGATCAAAGGGGAGATGAAGCAGCTGTATCAAATGGGGGTCCGCATTCTATTTTTTTGCGGCGGAGAAACTTTTCTCTGGCGCGATGGATCATATACCTTGCGCGATCTTGTCATCGAGGCAAAGAAGATTGGATTTCTGATTGTCAACGTAGTCACTAACGGAACGTTTCCATTGGATTTACCGGAAGCGGACTTGATTTTGCTGAGTCTTGACGGAGACAGGGAGCGGCATAACGAGATCCGCGGCGATACTTACGATAAAATCATGGGAAACATCAGTAAAGCCACTGCAGATAATATCTGCTTCTATATGGCGATTAATCAAATCAACAAAGACGCTGTCAAAGACGTCTGTGAAGCTGCCAGAGACACCAGAAACGTCCGTGCCGTCTCCTTTAACTTCCATACGCCTTATCCCGACACGACGGATCTGGCTCTCTCCAAAGAGGAAAAAGCCGAGTGCTGTCGGGTAATTACCCGGATGATGAAAGATGGAGCGCCCATATTCAACCTGAAATCGGCGTTTCCCTATCTGATCAACAACAGGTTTCCTACACCCTGTTATCAGTGTGTTGTTATAGAAAACGGAAAAATCAGTACCTGCGGGCGTTGCATTGAGGTTCCCGGTCTGTGTGAGCAATGCGGCTATTTCTTTGTGGCAGAATATACACTGCTATTTCGGGGAAATTGGAAAATCGTCCTTGAAATGTTGAAAACTTATCTGAAATATATTTAGGAGTGCTATGAGTATAATAACCCAGCTGACGAGAATGTGGTTAACACGATCCCGAAAGCCCTTTATCTTCAAAAATGAATATGATAAACTGCTGCCGTTTGAGGAGTGTGACAATCTCGGACTCTATGTACATATTCCGTTTTGCCGCAAGATATGTAATTTTTGTCCCTACTGCAAGACAGTTTACACCGAGGAGAAGTGTTCCGCCTATCTGGATGCGCTGATCAAAGAGATCCATATGGTAGGTGCCGGCAAAGAAAAAAAGACTGTAACCAGCCTTTATTTCGGCGGGGGAACCCCTGCGCTTGCAGCGGACAGAATAGGGGAGATTATTGCGGCAATCCGGGAACACTATATCATTACTGAGGGCATTGGCGTGGAGCTGCACCCCGATAATGTAACGGTTCCTGTGTTGAAGAAGCTGGAAGAGGCCGGTGTAACCAAGCTGAGTATCGGGATCCAGTCCTTTCAGAAGAAGTTTCAGAATATTCTGGGAAGGACAGCTGTGGATATTTCTACCCTTGCAGAGGTGCTTTCCGGGTTCCATTTCGAAACGATCTCCATGGATTTTATCTTTGCTCTGCCAGGACAAACTTTTTCAGACCTGCAATTGGATATTGATACTGCCTTTGCAAAAGGCGCCAACCATATTGCCATCTATCCCTTTATCGATTTTTCTTTTACAGAGAGTCCGGTTAAGGCACTTTCCAAGCGGGAAAAACATCAGTTGCTGGATCGGATAACGGAGTACTGTCTTGAAAAAGGCTATAAAAGAAGTTCTATCTGGACATTCTCAAAAGAAAAGAATGCACTGTATTCCTCCATGACAAGAGAAAATTTTCTCGGTTTTGGCTGCTCGGCCACAACATTGCTCCGTGAGCAGTTTAAAATCAACACCTTCTCGGTGGAAGAGTACTGCAAACGGATAGAAGGCAGAGAACTTCCCACATCGCTTACATTGCGTTTTTCACTGAGGCAGAGAATGGTCTATTTTCTCTTCTGGACCGCTTACAGCACCCATGTGAACCCTGCGGATTTTGAACGTTTTTTTGGTGTTCCTCTAAAAAGGGTGTACGGTTTTGAAGTTGCAATAGCTAAGCTAGCAGGTTTTATCACAGAGGAAAACGGTATTCTGACCATGACCCCTAAAGGTGCTTTTTATTATCATTATTATGAGAATTTTTACACGTTGGCCTATATAGATAAAATGTGGGGAATCATGAGAAGAGAAGCTTTTCCCGAAAAAATAGTGCTTTGATTAAATTTGATAAATGGAAAAATGCAATCCGGCCGCAGAAACGATTTTCCGCGGCCGGATTGCATTTATTCTTCATTATCGTTGTTATCTATAGCATCAGAGGGCAAAGGAACGCTCTTCTTTTTTTGGTTCTTCTTTACCTTATCTGAAGTGATACCGGAAAGGGGAGAGCTATCCATGGCGGAACGCACTTGACTGCTTGCCACATGGGTATAAATCTGTGTTGTCGCCAGATTGGCATGTCCCAGAATTTCTTTCAGGATATTCACATCCACCTGACCGTATTGATACATGAGTGTAGCAGCGGTGTGACGCAATTTATGGGCGGAATACCCTTTGCCATCCAAGCCGGCATTTGCTAAAACACTGGAAACAATCTGTTCCACACGTCTTGCTGAAATACGTCGGCCGTTTCTGGAAATGAACAGCGCATGGGGTTCTTTCGGTGCGGCAGGTCTGCGGCTGATATAGAGCTCCAGAGCCTGTTTGCAGGCATCGTTCAGATAGACGATCCGCTCTTTGTTTCCTTTACCAAGGATCCGTATGGTGTCTTTTTTGATATCGGTCAGGTTAATGCCGGTCAACTCAGAAAGACGCATCCCACAGTTGATGAACAGAGTAATGATGCAATAATCCCGTGGCTTATTGTCTGGATCCAGTGACGTCAGCAACTGCAGACTTTCCTCTAAATTGAGATATTTTGGAAGAGATTTCCTGGTGCTTGGTGAATCCAATCCAGCTGTGGGATTTTCTTCCAATAAATTGACTTTCGATGTTAGATACTTAAAGAAAGAACGAATGCAGCTGACTTTACGGGCTCTGGTGTTGGCGTTGTTGGAACGGTCAGCCAAAGCATAATTCAAAAATTCATAAATGTCAGAAAGTGTAATTTTTCTGATCAGTGTAATATCAACATCCTGAATGGAAATATCATTGATTTCAGCATCGCATGCAACCAGACCTTTCAGATGCTTGATATAACGGAAAAACAGCCGCAGATCAATATAATAGGTTTCTACAGTTCTGGTAGATCGGCCGCGGATGGTTTCCATATAAATCAGATAATCACGCAGAATACCTGGACAATCGATAAGGAGTTTCTGATCCATAATAAACCTCAAATAAAAAATATTTTTTGTTTCATGTATTCCGAAAGAGAGAGGTGACTGTACGGAAGAACTTGGTGAAGTGTGAAAAATTCAAATACAGAATAATCTGTAATTAAGCCGAAAAGTCATTTACTGACAACGAGAATGATGAAGATGATATTAGAATGTGATAACACCTCTTTTTAACTCCCCTTAATTTCGCTAAATTTTTATTTAGCGAAATTAACAACACTTTAATTATACCCCCTCTCTTTCGTGAAGTCAAGTGTTTTTCTAATATTTTTCTTTTGTTTGTAGTGGTATACATTGCCGATGTTACATTGTTTTTATGCACGTCATATATCAATATATCAATTTTTCTGTCAGCCTTGTTACCCTTTTTTGTTATTCGCTCAATTTTTTGATAACTGTAAAATGAACCTTTGTATTGCAAGTTCTGTACATTGAAATTTTTAAGCGAAATAAATTATTTTTGGAAATACATTTACGGATTCCTTTAGCCGGTATTGCTGCTGTGAGTGATTGGTTTATGGTATGAGCAGCGTTATCTTTTTTACGTTTTAGCACTGATTTTATTTTACGGGGTTTTTACGTTTGTTTTCTTTTCGCATAAACATAAAACAGAACAGATTGGTGTAGCCAATATGTTCTCAAAAGATTGAAACAGATAAAAACGCCGCAGAGACTGAGGTCTGCGGCGTTGGGTCTCCCCTTTTTAATTTATTATAATTGGTATAATTTGGATTAATACTCAGCAATCAGGAAAGATGCGGCCGGCATTTCAACACAATAGGTGTGCTCGTTGAGTTTTTCCGGTTTAATGGTACCTGTGCTGGTTTTGACAAGCTTTAATGTTGCGGGTTCGGCGAAGGTGATGGTTACCTTTCTTGCGGCAGCTTTCAGCAGAATATCTCCGTTGGCAAGGCTGCGGTCGTTGCCTTCATTGTTAAAGACAGAGACAAAACGGCGTCCATCCTCGGCGGTTGAGAGCAGCCAATGGAGTGAATCTACTGTGCAAGGGAGCGATTCTGCCGCAATGGCAGAAACGTCTGCAGCCAAGCGATCGAGATTAAAACTCTCTACAATTCGGAGCTTGGTATTGGCTTTTGCATGAAGGAAAGCAGAATCCGGCGAGGCATCGATCAGACAGGCATATTTTTCGAGCACTTCTTCAGCGGCATCTTCGTAAATGATATCGAACAGGTCACCAAAGCGGGAGTTGGTGATAACATGTCCCTCGTTTCCGTAAACCTCCCCTGCCCCATCTCTGGAGAAAAACAGCTTGAGTACGTCCTCTATATGACCGTAGTATTCTTTTTCTGCGGCAGTAAGTTCGCAATTCATATAGTAGGCATTGTGTTTACCAATCTCATAGTTTCCATCAAAATTAGGCAGCTGTACGCAGGCGTATGCTTTGGGCAGAACAATGGCAAAAGGAATCATAGCGTGAATATTTTCGAAGTTTTCGGCGGTATGGATAAATTCCTTTTTGACTTCGCCGTATTCAGAGAGTGAAAACTCCTGCATATCGGTATAGCTGCAGTTGAGTCCCCATTCTTCAGAGAAATACTGAGAACCACTCATGAGCGCATAATAATAGATACGCTGCTGAAGCAGACGGGAACTACCGCCATTATGACCAAACGAGGTAAAATCATCCGGATGGAGTTCCTGTGTCAAATACCACTCATTGACGGGATCATTGTTATAGCAAGGCATGGTATAGCCTTCCCCATCGGTATAACGCCAGGTCTCGTAATAAACACCCCAGGATTTCTTTTTGGCTTCGGCCATACCGCGGGCAAGAGCCACCTGCAAACGCATCAGTGGAATCTGCCAGCCCACTTCCGGCATAAAGCTGCGCATACCAAGATCATCCTGCAGCTTAGTGGCAAGATAATAACTGTCACAAGGCAGAATATACCCTTCCACGTCTGCCATTCTGCGGGTAAACATATCTTTCATTTCCATCATATACTCTTCCGGTGTTTCGGCATAACGCATAGTGGCATATACTTCGGGAGGATCCTGTGAGAAGTGGGACAATACCGTGCCATCGGGCATTTTGGCATAGTGACTAAGTGAACGTTCCCGAAGAACAGAGATATCATAAGGTCCCTTTTGACCATCCATCAGGCGTAAAATAGCATGCCAGTCAGAAGCTCTGCGATTACTTCCGCTTTCGTGCAGCTGAACACCCAGGAACCACTCTCCCAATAAATCCGCATATTCCTGCAGCAAGGCGCGGTCAAAATTATATTGATGATAGGTGACACCACCGGCAATACGGTCGATATAAAAGGGAGCTTTGCTCTCTTTCAGCATATTATAAAGATGTCCGTTTTTGGCTGCCAGATTGTTGAATTTAAGATTTTCGGGAAGTGAAAAGACATGCTGAATCTTATAGCCCGTGTTTTTGTTGATCAGTCCGTTCTTTTCCAAACCTTTGAAGCAATGCTCGTTGTATACGTGGAAAAATTTCATAACAAAGAGAACCTCCTTGAATTTTATCATTCAGAATATTTTGTATCAATGATTTCAGTCCACGTCCGGGTTGAAAGAAAGATATTCTTTAATCCCGCGGAGCAGCGATAATGGATCATCAAACGGTTTATCGCATTTCATATGATAAAGAAACACCCCTCCCAGTCCTTCCTGATAGGCAAAAGCTGCTTTATCGGCAGCAAGAGCCTGGCTATTATAATAGCTGCCTTTCCACACATTGGTATAGGCATCGGGAATAGCAGCATCACTGTAAAGATTCCACACCTGAGATGCATCAAAGGGACGCCCATAGCACGGGATGCCAAGATGAATTTTTGCACGGTCACAACCTCGATCCGCAAAATATTGAACCGAATCATAAGAAAGACAGGATGTGTGATAGGTTGAATGGTACCCGTTTTCGTCGAATTGGTCGTATGTCATGACATGAACCCGATCAAGCGCGGCAAAAGCCTCCTGAGAAAGAGCTCCTTTCCCAGGATAAAATGCTGCAGAAAGTGAAAGAGATTCCTCAAGCTGCCGGTCAGCGGTTTCTTTTAACTCTGTAAGCAATAAACTAAACAGTTCCCATTCTCTTTCATCTTTTGGGAACTCCCAGTCAAAATCGATGCCGCACAAATGATATGAAGCCGCAAACTCAATGAGTTCGTCAATCAGTATCTTTCTTTTTTCGGGGGTATCAATTGTATTGCCTGCCGTACCGGAATTGGTCATTCTGTAGGCGGGATAGACAGTGGCTCTCAGGCGGAGCGAAAAGGCGTTTTTTTCTATCTGAGCAAGCAATTGTGTGTAATTGGCTTTGAAGCCGTCTGTGACCGCGATTTTTCCGTTTTCATCCCAATAGACTCCTGATATCAACACAATATCATCCAAGGCTTTTAAGCCCTCTGAGAGGCTCTCTGATGAAAATGCGGAATTTACAGGAAGATAGGCCGAACTCTCAAAAATGTGGAATGCCGTTTTTTTCAACGAGTAAACTTCGATCTCGCTGATAGTAACATAATCTGCATCGGAGGAATCAAAAACAAATTCCAGTTTTTTCACATTGTGCTGTGCCATGGCAGAGACACGCATGGCTCCACAGGCTTCCTGTGTGTAGCTTTTGAGCAGCTCTCCTTCCGGACCAATTGCACGGATCTCTATATGATCCACTGCATTTCCTGATTCTCTGCAAAGAACGCGGTCTATCGCAAGAGGTTCGTCCCATTCCAGTGTGACGGTATTGCCTGCTTCGCCTGTATATAATGTAACGGAGGTGGAAGTATCTCCATCGGTAAGCAGCTCGATATCGGACGGAAGAGAAGCTTCCGGGGCCATGTTTCTTGTTTTATTTTCGATGCAGACGTTTTCTTTTTCGGACAAAGAAGAATCGGTCTTGTCTGTGGATGGAGTGTTTTCGGAGAAAGATTCCGCAGAAGATTCCAAGAGCGTCCCACTTAGGGTATCAGAACCGGAAGAGATGTCAGAAAGAACCAGCTCCTCTCCTTTTTTACAGCTCCATAGGCAGGAGGGGAGTAAAAAGATGACGAGCAGCAGACAGATTATTTTCGTTGTCAATGGCAAAGCGAAAAAACAACGGGACATAGTGTCCTCCCGATATGAAATGTGGTAGTTCTATTTTCCTACTTTTTTGGTGAATTGTAAAGTCATACGATATCAAATAAAATAAAAAAGTGATTTTCGATAAATTGACTATTGATATTTTGGTATATATGTATTAAAATAAAAACTGTCAAATAAGAGGGAATCAAAACGAAGGATGTGATATATACATGAAACATTTGAAAAAATTGGTGTTGGCTTCCCTTTTTGTAGCATTGGATATCATCTTTACGCGTTTTTTCTCTGTCATGATACCCGGTGTAGAACGGATAAGCCTTCAATTTTTACCGCATGCACTCAGCGGCTATTTTCTAGGTCCTCTCTGGTCTGTTGCCACCCTGGCAGTGGGAGACATACTGGGAATGTTAATCAACTCTGCCGGCGAGACCTTCTTCCCCGGTTTTTTGCTTTCTGCTGTTGTCCGAGGGGTGATCTATGGGGTGATTCTATATAAACGTCCTCTAAAATATCCCCGTACCCTTGTAGCTGTTGCCCTTGTCTCTGTTATCGTCGATTTGGGGTTGAACCCAATCTGGATAGCGATACTCTACGGAAAGGGATTTTGGGTCACGCTGATTGCTAAATTACCGATTCGGGCTGTATTTATCCCACTGGCGGCTGCTATCATATATTTTGTGGCGAAGGGAGTGGTACGGGCGGTTGGTGTTCCGGCAAGGAGTAAAAAGAAATCCGGGTAAGGATATGTTGAAAAACAGCTGACCCGGCAAATAAAATAACAAAATAAATGCGGAGAAAGTTGGGGTACTTTCTCCGTATTTGTTTTGTATTGTGTTTTTGATATTTATACTCTTCCCAGCAGCTTGTTAATTCTGTCAATGGGGTTGAGCAGTTCGCTGATAGTTCTGTCGTGATTGAGGTTGTCGATAATGTATGCAATATACTTGGACATATCCACTTCACTGTACCAATCACGTGCTCTGAGTTCGGGAGTACGATATACTAGGTTGGTAGTAAATACCTTATCGATCAGGTTATCGGCATAAGCACTGTCGAATTTTGCAAGTCCGTCAGTAAAGAGACCGAACGTAGCAAACATAAAGATACGGCTCGCACCGCGCTCCTTAAGCTTGACAGCAATATCCAGCATGGAATCACCGGAGGAAATCATGTCATCCACAACGATAACATCTTTGCCCTGTACGCTGTCGCCAAGGAACTCATGAGCAACAATCGGGTTTCTTCCGTTGACAATAACGGAGTAGTCTCTTCTCTTATAGAACATACCGAGATCGACATTAAGAACCGAAGAATAGTACATGCATCTGGACATAGCACCTTCATCGGGGGAAATCATCATAAGTTTCTTACGGTCAATATTAATATCGGGAACGGTCTTTTTAAGAGCTTTGAGGAACTGATAGGTAGGCATGATGTTTTCGAAGCCTTCCAGGGGAACAGCATTTTGAACTCTCGGGTCGTGAGCATCAAAGGTGATGATATTATCAACACCCATGCTGACAAGTTCCTGAAGAGCAAGGGCGCAGTCGAGAGACTCTCTCGCAGTACGGCGATGCTGTCTGCCTTCATAAAGCATCGGCATAATAACGGTAATTCTTCTTGCTTTACCGCCTGCTGCGGCAATGACACGCTTGAGATCCTGATAATGATCATCCGGACTCATCGGTACTTCTTTACCATACATTTTATAGGTAACACCGTAGTTAAATGTGTCAACAAGCAGATACAGGTCATATCCGCGAACACTGTGGGATATAATTCCCTTTCCTTCACCCGAACCAAATCTCGGGCATCTTACCGGAACGCGATAATCTTCGCTGCTGTATCCGCGCAAATTGGCATCCGAAATATCAATATGTCTTTCTGCACGCCATTCAACCAGATATTTGTTGATTTTCTCCGTTATCTCTTGGCAGCTTTCCATTCCAACGATACCGAGTGTACCGACCGGCATGTGCAGCAAACTGATACTA
The DNA here is from genome assembly GCA_015067185.1 of Oscillospiraceae bacterium. Lineage (GTDB taxonomy): Bacteria > Bacillota > Clostridia > Oscillospirales > Ruminococcaceae > SIG526. The sequence goes on from SVMZ01000001.1 coordinate 42,348, forward strand.
TCGCCCTGCATATAAAAATCCCCCATCTTTATTATTTATTAAAACAACGCCACCCCATAAAACTATGACATTGTTTTCACAACTATAATTATATTGCTTTTTGAATCAATATTCAAGAGGATATGATAAAAATCGATATTTTTAATACCACCACTCAAAAGTATGGCGAAGATTTAGGTATAATGTCGGTCGAAATTTCAAAAAATTACCATATTCGCCTGTTACGCTGAGCAAAACTGCGCAGATAAATGTGGTTGCCATCAGAAGACAAAGAATTAAAACAGAACGTTTACAGGAGAAGGCAGAAAGGCCTTTTCCTGCTGAGGTCGCTTCCAATGCACAAAGCAAGGCGCATAGTCCCAGTATAAGGGTGATATCTGCCGTATAGCGGAGCAAGGAACCTGCCATGGAAAAATTGAAGTAAGCCATCAGTAAAACAAGGAAGAAAAGCAAAGCAGTGGTATGACGGAAAAGTCGTGATGAAGTTTTGCATCCGAATAACCAAAGCAGCAATGAAGGCAGGATGTACGGATAAGAGAAAACTCCTATAGAGGGACAATTATAATAATAGTTTTGTTCCAGCAGCTGATAGTGGGAATAGGGATAGATGAAGGGAAAATAGCCGTGCAGTGTCATTGGCTGCAAAAAATAGTGATATACTGATGGAATAATGTTTTCCATCGCCCCGAAGCGGTTATAGTTGATATCGCTGACAGTCAGTTGATACGCAGCCCCAAAATCAAAGGGAGAACCAAACCGCAATTGATTGTGCAGCATGAGAAGAGCGGCTCCGCACAGAATAGGAAATGTAAAGGCAGAAAAACAAAGAAGTTTTGCCCCGGCGTGAGGTTTGAATACATTCGCTTTTTCTGAGAGAAATTCTTTGACCAAAACTGGGAGTGCGATAAAGCCGTAAAGCGCCCAGTTGGCTCTGGAGGCAACGCAGAGAACAAAGCTTAACCCGGAGAAGAAAAACAGCCACATCTGTTGATATTTCCTTTTAGAAGTCGTTGTGCAGGCAAAGCAATGCAATGCCCAGAAAAGGGCATAAAAGGTCATGGCAGACATGGGTGCGATATAATAAAAGTTAGCTGAGCGGACACAAAACAGCAGCGTACCAACACCGATTACGGCAAGGTAGCCGAATAAAACCAGCAGAAAACTGATTTTCTTACCCGAAAAGAAGAGTCGGACACTCCCCCATACCATAAATCCGACAGCAATCGCACACAGTACACCGAAAATCATACCAACAAGCAACCCGGTTGGCATACTGCCTGTAAGGAAGTACAATGGGGCATAGACAAGAAGCGGCGTCAGGCCAAAATAGCTGTAATATTTGCCGTTGAAATAAGCTCTGTCAAAGTGGAAATGAATCCCGGCAGAAGCACGTTCAGCAGGATCATAGGGATTGATAAGACGGTCGGGTTCTACATTTCCCGCATCAAGGTCAAGATGCAGCTGTCCTTTCAAAAAAGCATCCAACTGTTGTACATAGGCATCGTTGATATCATGGGTGCAGCCGGCTTCCCCGGAGTATTCGGTAAAAAATGCCGTTCCGTCCCGCAAGGCTTCTGCAGAGACAGAGGTAAAAAAGATGACGATACACAGTACAGAAACGAAAACAACAGCAATTGAAAACAGTATCTTTTGGGTGCGGTTCTGATTGTCAAAAGAAATTTTCCATGCCTGTAGGCCGAAAATCAAAGCAATTATGCTTCCGCCAAAAGCGATTACGGCAACACGCAGCCAACTGAGATGAAAAGGCCGCGCTTCGTTTAGGGTGATCTCATAAACCTGAAGATCCTTGACTCCGCTGTAAAATTCAATGTGAAGTGTCTGCATATTTCCATGGGATACAACAGAGATGTACCGGGAAGCATCTGCTCCCTGATGAACGGTCTGCGGGCCGACCCAGCGGATGTCAGAATACGCATCGTCGGTGATGCCGCACTTTACCCTGAATACTTCCGGGGTGTTGTTTGTCCGCAGTTTTACAGAAACAACCTGGGTATCAAGCTGATCAATGGTTATGACAGCATGATCCTCCGCAACGATCAGACAATTTCCGTCGGCAGAGACGGAGGCACCGTTGCAGACTGTAATTTCATGCGGAAGATAGGTTTGGTATGCAGCTGTTTCTTTATAGATCAGAGGCATAAAACTTCTAAAATTAAAAAGTAAAAATTCGGCCAGCAGAGCAACGCCAAGAACAAGCAGGATCTGTCTGAGAATCGTCCAAAGCGATGAGCAAACAGCTTTGGTGGCATGCTCCTCTTCCCTTTCTTCCTCCGGGTAACCCTTTTCAGCTATGAATTTTTGTAATCGGTAAAAGATTTTTTTGCATATTGCGGGTAATGTCGATTTTAATGCGGCAAAGAAAAAGCAAAAAACGACAAAGCACAGGAACAGTTCGGTCTCGCTGACCGTGATACCGTTGTCGGGTACAGTCCCTGTTGCAGAGACCAAAAAGGAGCAGCCGATTGCAGCTATCCATCCCGCCATGAAATTGAGTAGAATGTGAAGGATCGTACCGTATATTCCGGAAGGAACGCGCTGTTCCTGCAGTTCTTTATACCAGATGCGGCACAACTGTTCCGCACAACAAGCAACAGCAATACTCAGGGCGCACAAAAAGATTGTAAGAAACATTTTAAAACATCAATCTCCCGCTCATTTATTCAATATCGTTCCAACAATAACAGCAGCCCTATCTTTACTGCAGATGTTCAAGTCAGTCTGCATATATAGAACAAACGCAAGTCGATGGTATCCGCTGGAAGATCAGCATTCGTTTGTGATCCATTTTCCGTGACCGGGACAGAAAAGGTATCCTTTATATTTTTCGGTGATCTGTTTTCTGATTTGCGCAGCAAGTTTAGGATTCATATCTACACTTGTCATTAGGAACGGGGCGAGTGCGTTGAAATTCCGCTGTTCTTTGGAGAATCCGCGGATGTTGACAAAGAGATCACCGGTAAAGACAATTTTGTGTTCTTGACATACAATCACTGTTTCCCCGTTGACATGTCCGCCTTTTCCCTCATATATATCCAAAGAAAGCGAAGCAGCCTGCATGCTGCCGATATAGGAGAGATCGCCATCATCCTCTTTTGTGCCGATCACTGAGAGCGTATCCATATTGGGAGGAGTATAACCGGAGATAATGGCGCTCAGCTTGCAGTAAGGATTGCTGTATTCATTCTGTTCGCGAAAATTGTTTTCTCCGCTGTTTTCCAGACGGAAATTCTCATAACAGCTTCCGCTCACATATACTTTATCAAAGATAGAAAGTAATCCTGTATGATCCATGTCGGAATGGGTAAGCAATAGAGATTTGGGAATGTTATCAAAGTCATCAAACATTATTCTAAGCAGATGGAGCATTTCTTTTTTATAACAGGTAAACCCGCTGTCTACAAATAACATTTCGTTTTCGGTGTGGATGATGTAGGTGTTGCTTCCGCATGGGGGTTCAATCAGACAAAGCGATACACCGGGAGCAATTTTCATATCGCTGATGATTGGTATAAAGGCATCGCCCTTGTAAGCTGCAGTGAAACGGGCATATTTTTCTATGTATTCAAAAGTCTTATACGGCTTCTCGTTGCGTTCATCCAACAGCTGCATCATACGGTTGGAGTTGATCAAAAAATCTTTGGATTGCTCCGGAGTAAGTGAGAGCAGATCATTGATTTTTTTGGCAAAGTCAATGTAAAAAACTGTATTGTCCAGCATTTTCTCGGTGGAGTCATATTCCAGAATACTCACTTCGCAAACAGAAGAAATCTCAACCAGCATTTTCTTGATTATATGCGGCTCTTCAACATGAAGCCCCATTTTAAAATGCTGATACATGGTACCGTTTTCCTGAGAACTCATGTAATAGATATTTACTTTGTAACGATTGAGGATCTCCAGAACCGCTGTAACGGAACCGGGGACATCAGGTAATTTCAGCGAGATAAGAAGAACTCGTTTTTCCATGGTGTTTTGCGAGAGATATCCCACCTCTGTCAACTGTGCTTCTATTTCATCAAGAACGGATTCTTCTTCGGCAGATACGTCAATAAAAAGAGTATGGATATCAATACTACGGTTATAGTTGACGCGAACAATATTTCCGCCGTGTCCCGCTATAATACTGCTGGCTTGAAGAAAAGCTCCGGATTTATCAGGCATTTGTGTAATAAAGGATCGGTTCATATATTCTACTCCTTTGCGATTTCTCTATAACATTGACATTATAGCACATTTCCGCCTCTTTTTATACTTTTTTTCTCTTTTTTCTTTTTGCAATGTGTGAATTATCCATTGTTTTGAGCGGGATTTTATGATATCATGTTATAGGCAATAAAAGAGCATACAGGAGAAACCAATGATTATCAGAAAAGCTTTGCAAACAGATTTACCGGCGCTGACAGAGATATACAATTATGAGGTGCTCAACGGGACAGCGACCATGGATATTCATCCCAAAACGCTGGAAGAACGTCAGGGATGGCTTGATGAGCATAACATTGAAAATCATCCTTTGATCGTTGCAGAATGGGATGGTATTGTTGTAGGCTATGCTTCTCTCTCCCGTTACCGTGAAAAAGAAGCGTATCGTAGAACGGTAGAGCTTTCTGTCTATGTAGATAAAAGATACCGGCGCAGAGGAATTGCATCTGCACTTATGTCCCAGCTGATTGAAGAAGCAAAAAGCAGAGAAGATATTCATATGATTGTTTCTGTGGTTACGGGAGAAAACGAAGAGAGTATGAATCTGCACAGTAAATTTGGTTTTTCGCAGTGCGGTGTCATTCATGAAGCCGGAAAAAAATTTGGCCGTTATCTTGATATTATCCACTACGAGTTGAGAGTTTGAGATTTTCCCACGGAAGAAAAAAGCAGTGTTATAAATGAAATCCGCCGGCAAGCGATATACCGGCGGATTTTTCATTATTTTTCAAATATAATACAGAGGTTCTTTTACCCTTTACTCAGCGGGAAATCAGTTGTTTTCCTCATCTGCAGTTGCCTGACTGACAAAGGCTGCCAGAAATGCCTGATAATAAGGGATGACATACAAGGCCGGCAGGATAAAGACAAGCAGTAGTCCCCAACCTGCAAAGGTAAAAACATAACCAAGAAGTTTGAGTTTTCTGCCGTTCATAACTTTTACAGATTCTTTCATTGCAGCTGCCGGAGTAAGTTTGGTATCCATATTTTCTCTGGAGGAAGTCCAGAAATAGGGAGCTGCAAAATAGCGGAGCAAAAATATTCCGCAGATAATCCAGGAGAAAACCAGAAGAGCAACAGCAGGAATCAAAAGCAGATAGTCATTTCCCAATACTTCAGGTAAGGTGAACCCTTTAGAAAATGCACCGAGCAGATAAAGCTGTACGCCGAGAATAGCTGCACCCGGAAGAGAAAATAGCAGAAACCATACTGCACAGCGGATGCCGAGCGAAATTTGAAACCAAATGGAACCAAAATAGTTTTTGGCTCCTGCAAAAAAGTTGAATATCTCCCCAAAAGCCGGCGATGGTGGAGCATCTTCCGCTGTATTTTCTATGGGAAGGACGGGAGAGGAATCTGTTACGTTTGTTTCGGCTGTATAGGGAGGTTCAAAGGTAATTGTCGGATTTTCATCGCAATACGCTTCACAACCGGCAGCATCACGGAGGTCTCCTATATCTTTAAAATGAATATTGAGTGCGGCAATATCCGACTTTGCTGCTGTTGGCTGTTTTTTCTTCTCAGTGGGAAACAATTGGTAATACCAACGCTTAACGCCAAGATTCAACGGGAGGAGAAATACGCCGGCAGCCAGAATTCCCCCCAGCGCGGTCAGCCATGAAGAAAGCGGAGTTTGCTTAATCTGATCAAAAGAAGTGCATTCCATGAGAATATCCATAACAAGAGGATATTCAAAAATGATTGCAAGTAAGGCTTGAATCAGCACGATAAGCAGAAAAACAGCAGCCGGCAAAAGCGTTATGGCAGCAGCCTTTCCCATATTCCCTTTCAATGCTTTTCGGGCAGTTTCTTTTATGTTTTTCCGCATATCAATACACCCCCGTATCGTAATAGGGTACCTCATCCAATACTTCAAAAAGCTTGTCATTACGCCAGATTTGCGGATTGATGGAGGCACACCAGCCATAACCGAAATCGACCGGCCATTCCCTGATATCGCGCTGCGGCAGACCGTAAGCTGCCATCAGCATCGCAATGATCCCGCCATGGGTAACAACGGCAGCACGGTTAATTTTAAGCTTCATCATATCATTCAGAATATATTCCACCGCGGCGGTGATACGCTCGCTGACCTGCCGGGCACTTTCACCTCCGGGAGGAGCCTGTGAAGCATCTTCCATCCATTTCAAGTATTCAGGGTCATTCTTCAGGTCAACAATCCGTTTCGCCTCAAAAACACCGAAATCACACTCACGAAGGTCATCTACAACTTCTGTCCAACGGTCAGGGTATAAAAGCTCTGCGGTCTCAATGCAGCGTTTCAGCGGACTGGTGTAAACTTTATGAACGGAAGGATATTCCTGTTCTCTGCGGAGGGTTTCAATAGCGCTTTTACCCTCTTCACAAAGAGAAAGATCGGTAGAGCCGATGTAAAGTCCGAATAAATTACCGGCAGTCATGCCGTGGCGGATAAAGTTTAACTTATAATCTGTCATAAGCTCCTCTTTCTTTATGAAAATTATTGTCAAAATGCGGCGCACAAAATTTTATGTCTTTTTTTGACAATTTGATCTGTGTTTTATAAAAGTTTTAAATGAATACATATAGGAATATACGCCAATAAAACAGACTTGTTTTTGTCTCATTTTTACAAACTTTTCTTTTTTCGACAAAAAAAACCGAATTTTCAAAATACCACTTTACAAATCGTAACGTTTATAATATAATTTACTTTACGTAGTTTGAGTATGGGGGACTTAGTTTGAACACCGATTTTCCGAGATTATTGACTCTTTTAAGAAAAGAATGCGGCTACAGCCAAAAACAGGCAGCTCAGAAGCTGGGAATCTCTCAGGCATTGCTTTCTCACTATGAAAAAGGAATACGCGAGTGCGGACTCAACTTTCTTGTTGCCGCCGCTGATCTTTACGGAGTATCGTGTGATTATCTGCTCGGTCGTTCTCCTGACAGAAATGGAAGCACACTTGCTGTGGAAGATATTCCGGAGCCGGATGCCGCAGGGCGCGAGATGCGTTTTTCCAAGAGCATCTTCCCTGTTTTGAATAAGAAACTGATTGCCAATTCGCTGAATATTCTTTTTGATCTTCTTGGCAAATGCGAGAGTAAATCGCTTGTCACCGAAGTTTCCGCTTATCTTATGGCAGCAGTCTACAGAATGTTCCGCATTGTGTTTGCAGCAAACAGCAAAAACCATAATGCTATGTTTTCTGTACCATCTTCTGTCAGTTCCGGTTATTGCGATTCTATTATGAATATTGCGGCACAGAGAGCAGCGGCAGCTTCCAAAGGTGAGCTTCCCGGTGCAGATGAGATTAAGAATCCTGAAGAGCTGCTGATTACTACAGAATCTCTTTCAGCGAAGTATCCGATGTTTGCCACTTCCCTTTTTAATCTCATACAGAACACGGAGAACAATATAAACTCTTTGATTAAATAATTTTACCACGAAACCCAGAAAAAATTATTAATATAGTATTAATATTGGAAAAGGACTACATAAATCCCGATTTTCTTGTTTTGGCTTGACAGCGGTTACATTCTTCCTGAAATAGCTTCCAGGAATTGAGAAAAACGGGTTCCCCTTTCCAATGGGGCTGTATGTGTTTGTAGTTTTGCAACAGTTAGGAATGTTTGTATAACAGTGTAATCGTTTTCATGATGAGCACAGCAGTCTCTTCCCTGTTTTTGTTTATTATTGGCGTTTTCACGTCTGATAAAATATAAAAAGAAAAGTGAGGTATTGTTTATGGCTCAGAACACTCTTGACGATTACAAAAAAGACCAAAACACGTATTCCATCGATACTTCCAAAAAACTGAAAGTTGGTATCATCGGCTGCGGTTGGATTGCAGGTGACCACATCAGAGAATATCTTAAAATGCCTGATATCGAACTGGTTGGTGTTGCTGATCTTATTGAAGGTAAGGCTGAAAAGTTCCTTGCTAAGGCCGGTGCTCCCGAAGGTGTTAAAATTTATCGTTCTCACAAAGAACTCATCGATAACGAAGAGTTGGATGCCGTTAGTGTCTGCACCTACAATATGCAGCACGCTGAGCCCACTATCTATGCTCTTGAGCATGGTGTAAACGTTCTTCTTGAGAAGCCGATGTGCGTTACTCTTGAAGAGGCTGTTGCCATTAGAAAGGCTGAGAAAGCCAGTGGCAAGATTGTTTCTGTCGGTTTCCAGCCCCGTTATAACCCCAACATGCAGATGATCAAACACATCATCGAGTCCGGCGAGCTTGGCCACATCTACCACATCACCATCGGCGGCGGCAGAAGACGCGGTATCCCTACCCCCTACGGAACTACCTTCATTGAAAAAGAGACCGGCGGTTACGGTGCACTCGGTGATATCGGCTGCTATGCGCTGGATATGGTTCTCAACGGTCTTGGTTATCCGAAGCCTCTCACAGTTACCGGCTTCACCTCCGATTTCTTCGGCAAGGCTGACGACTACAAATATAAAGATGTCTTCGGTGTTGACGATTTCGCTATTGGTTTTATCCGTCTTGAAGGCGGCATCACCATCGACTTTAAGACTGCCTGGGCCATGAACATTGACTCCATGGGTGATACTGTGATCCTTGGTACCAAAGCTGGTCTGAAGATCCCCTCTTCCGGTCACTGGGGCAGCATTGATGCACCGCTCAAGCTGTATAGAAATATCGGTGACACTCCTGTTGAAACTGTCATTCCCATGTCTCCGGAGCCTCCCGAGGGCGTATTTTATTGGAAAGTTCGTTATTTCCTCGATGCTGTTAAGAACGGCACCGAAGCCCCCGTTCCCACCAGTCAGGTTATCTACAATCAGGCTATCCTCTCCGCTGTTTATGATTCCGCTAAGATCGGCAGAGAAGTTGAAATCGATATTCCTGAAATCTGATCAAATTAAGATTTACTTGAGACCGCTCGAAAGAGCGGTCTTTTTATATTCTCTCTGCATAAAAAAGCACCCATGTCATCTCTGTGACATAGGGTGCCTTTCGTGTTTAATTTTTTGGCTTCGCCCTTCCCTTTTTTAAAAGAAAATACGATCGGCGCTGATTGAGAGAAGAGTATTATTCTTTTGCAGAATACAGTTCCTTTACTTTTTCAAAGTAGGCATCAAGATTCTCCCACTTTGCTGCTGCGGGAATATCACAACCGGAAGAGATCATGAAGTTTTCATAGCCGGCGCAGTCATCATAAACCATAGCAACAGCGTTTTTGATATCTTCCGGGGTTCCGTCCTTGAACAGGATCGGATCCACATTTCCCATTACAATGCTGTCTTCGGGCATAAGCGGAATGATTTTTTTCAGTTCGATGGCATTACCAAAATGATAGATATCAGCCCCAAGGGAGGCAATACTGTCAGCCATACTTAACACTGCATTACCGCAATTATGGTAACAGATCACAAACTCCTCATCGTTTACCTCATCGAATATCTCTTTGACAAAGGGGGCAGAAAATTCCTCCGCGAGTGCCGGTGAAAGTAGTCCGGCAGCCGGCTCTGCCATAATGACACCGTCAGCACCGGCTTCTTTGAAAGCTTTGATGTATTGAGAAATAAACTCTTTGGTTTTAGAAAGTAAAACCTTGACCTCATCCGGACTCTCATAACATTCAATCATGAGCTCAGACATGTCAAACAATCTGCCTGCCAGAGAATAGGGACCGATTACGCCGCAGAAAACAGGGACATCTTTTATCAGTTCCTTGGCCTTTTTAACCCCTTCAATGTAGAGCGAGGTCCTGCCGGCTCCTACTTTCGGTACAACAATATCCTCAGCCTCGGATATTTCTTCTATCAGACATTCTTCAACGGTAGGAATCTCATCATCGGCAAAATGAATTTTGGCACCGAATGCTTCCGCCTCCACAGAGAGATCCATCATATTGAGGGAGGCACCGATATTGCAGTGCTGATGTATGGCAGCCATACCTTTTGCCTGCATATCCGAAGAGCCAATCAATTCTTTAATCCCTATTCCAAGGAGCTGTGTGGAGGGAAAAGAGAGAATGGGAACGGTGTTGGCTTTGTTTTTCAAAATCTGTGCTGTTTTTATTTTCATCAGTTATTTCCTCAAATTACAGATAGGAACAGTATCGACAAATTATTTGCAGAGCTCTACCGCAGCATCGGCTGCACTTGCGGCATCGGAAGTATAGCAGTCTGCACCAATTTTATCGCAGAATTCCTGGGTAATGGGAGCTCCGCCAACCATGATCTTAACACGGTCACGGATACCTGCTTTTTCAGCCTCTTTTACTACATCTTCCATAACGGTCATGGTAGTAGTGAGCAGAGCGGAGCAGCAAATAACCTTGCAGTCCTGTTCTATGGCAGTCTTAACGAAGGTCTCGGGAGAAACGTCGGTGCCAAGATCGACAACTTCAAGGCCCTTGCCTTCCATCATCATCTTTACCAGGTTTTTACCGATATCATGGAGGTCACCCTGGACGGTACCGATGCACACCTTACCGGTTGCTTCAACGCCGTCTTCCAGAAGAAGGGGCTTCAGAACCTGCATACCCATATTCATTGCACGGGCAGCAACAAGAACCTCAGGAACATAAACTTCGTTGTTCTTGAACTTCTCACCGATTACGTTCATACCGTTGATCAGACCATCGTTAAGGATATGTGTTGCGGGAATTCCTTCGTCAATGGCTTTCTGAACCAGTTCTTTTACCAGTTTTCCCTTTCCGCGCTGCAGGTTTTCAGAAATCTCGATAATACTCATAGCTGTTTCTCCTTTATAATTTTGATAATTTGTATGTTGGTGCATGCGATATTGATAAGGGGTAATCCCCATATTCGCCTTAAACAAACGGTAAAAAGACGGAACATCCTTCATACCGCATCGGGTTACAATTTCTTCGTTTTTAAGGTTTGTGTTGACAAGAAGGTTGCAGGCCATCGTGATTCTCACATTGCGGACATAATCCAGAAAGGATTCTCCTATTACCTTCTGAAAAAGTCTGCTGAGATGGGAAGGGCTTACATACAATGAAGAGGCAATCGATTCGAGTGTCATGTTGGGATCGCTGTATCGGTTTATGATACAGCGCATAGCGTTGGAAACAGTTACCCATTCCTTATGGCGGGTTGGTTGAAGGGTATCGGCCATATTAATATATCTGCCTACAGTTATCAGCAGCATGGTAAGATAGGACTTAACGGCATCCTGCCAGCTGTATTCCTTACTTTCCGTTTCAGCTGCTATCCGGTCACAGAAGAACTCAACCTCATTCATTGTTTTGGAGTTTAATAAGGCATAGGAAACCGGAAGTTTATCCCGAAAAACGCCGTAGCAAAAACTGTCATTGTCAAAATCAGAACCGATCTCATCAAACAACAGCTCCGGTGCAAAGAAAATCCGACGAATAGTAGGTTTTTCTTCGGCATTCTTTGCAAAGTAAGCATGGGCTGTATCTCGGTTGAGAATATACATATCTCCAACATGACATTCAACGGTTTCGTTCAGAATTTGATGAAAACCATCGCCTTCAACTACAATGCTTATTTCCACAAATTCTGTTGCCGTCAAATAGGACACGGACAGTTCCGGGGAATATATGCGGTCACAGACCAGAATATCAGAGAAGATTGGCTGTGCTCTCTCCTGCTGTATTCTGCCGGTATTCTGTATCAACGTGAAATACCTCCCCACCCCGGTCATGCTGCATTAACTTCAGATTTTAATCTTTTTGATTTCTTCAGCATAATACTGAACAAGTTCAAATTTGGTTCCCGGCATCAGTCGATGGTCAGGACAAGGAATAAATCCACCAAGAGCTGCCAGTCTCTTCATACGCTCGATCTCGGCATCCACAGCAGCTTTATCCTTGCGCAGTGCGGTCTTATCCATACCGCCTACCCCAAGCATACCTTTTCCAAACTTATTGCGGGCAGCCTCAAACTGGTCGCCCCATACGCCAACTTCTATGGGAAACATCGTATTTACACCGGTTTCAAACCATGTAGGAAGCAATTTTTCGGTGACGCCGTCGCAATCGAGAGAAATAATATCAATGCCATATTTATGGCAGAGATCATTGCGTTTTTTATAATGCTTGGCACAAAGATCATTAAAAATATCAGGGCTGACCAAGGGACCGTTTTTGAAACAGATATCCTCCCAATAATGAGCAAAATCAAACTTGGCTCCGGTCTCAAGGATTGCCTCCACACACTTGTACTGCATATCGGCATAGGTATCTACAATATCAGCAAAAAGCTCTTCATCCTCATCGTATATGAGATAACTCATCCCTACAACAGAGGTCATATTTCTGATATCACCCAAAACACTGCCGAGAGCAATTCCGACAGGAACATCCTTTGGACGGGTTTCATTAAAGTTGCGGAAATAATCCAGATTTATTCTGTCAGGAGAAAACTGCATTTTAGGGAGATAAAGCTCCTCAAAAGCAGCCCGATCTTTTAAGAGATAATCATCCTCTGAGGGAATAGAGGTTTTACCCGGTTTAATTTTTTCAATAATTCCGCTTCCGCTCAGAATCCGCTTGCTGCCATCCGGAAGCTCCTCAAGAACTCTATATTCGAATGCAGGTTTGAGACCATTTTGCGCACCAACGGTATGAGACCAGTTAAAATCCCAGCCGATCAGTTTATCCAGTTCAATATCTTTTTCGCTGCCGTCATAGTTATTGACTGCGAGCTCCTTGGGGATCTTTCCCTGCTCTGCCCACTCAGTAAGCAGCTCTGCCCAATAACCGAAATGCACGGCGGGAAAACGGTCAACAGGCTTATAATGCAGAAGATTTAAAGCTCGCTCTCTGTTTGTCATACGTTTTCTCCTTGCTTTTAGTTCATCTAAAAAGTTATATCCGTCGATTATTATCATTATAGCATTTCATTTTCTCGATGTAAATACGGTTTCATTGTTTTTGCTTTACTTGCAGCGGCAATAAAACCATAGAAAAATCATATATCACAGATGAGATTCCAGCCGTATAAACAACGGATGGGTACAGCTATCCTGCCGGTTTGTTTCGGCAATGGAAAAAACTTATTTTAACAGCAAAATATCAGTATTTTCTCTTGACATTCCAATACTTTTATCTTATAATAAAAAGACTTGAAACGGAGGTATTTATAACTCATGGATAGCGACAGTAGTAACGAAGAAACTGCCAACAATTGCAACAAATTTATCCGCTGTTTATATAAGGTATATCTGTGCCGCATGAACGGAACAGATATACCTTTTTGTGTGTTGAAAAAAGGCACACTAAACAAGGTCAGGTTGATTTGATCCCTGTTTTAAAACGATAAGCCACACTGTAGAACAAAAGAAAACGGAGAGTTGTTACAATTATGGATAATCAAACTGTTATATACATCATTTGTATTGCACTGCTTACAGTTATGTCAGCCTATTTTTCCGCAACAGAAACAGCATTTTCGTCACTGAACAAAACAAGACTTAAAACCTTGGCTGAAAAAGGAAGCCCTAAAGCGGAACTTGCCTATAAGTTATCTGAAAAATACGATAAGCTCATCTCTACCATTTTAATTGGAAACAATATCGTCAACATTGCTGCTGCCTCTATCGGTACCGTAATGTTTGTCAGAATCTATGGTGATATCGGTGCCACCATATCCACTGCGGTCGTCACCGTCATCATTCTCATCTTTGGCGAGATTTCACCGAAAAGCCTTGCCAAAGATTCTCCAGAAAGATTTGCTATGTTTTCGGCCCCACTGATCAACCTGCTGATCTATCTGTTTACTCCCCTTAACTATATTTTTTCTTATTGGAAAAAACTGATATCCAAATTGCTAAGGGTTGAGAAGGAAAGTAAAATGTCGCAGGAAGAACTGCTGATGTTTGTTGACGAAGTGGAACAGGAAGGAAGTATCGATACCGATGAAAGCATCCTTCTGAAAAACGTGATTGAGTTCAACGACTGTAAAGTTAAAGATATCGCCACCCACCGTGTGGATATTGAAGCTGTCTCTGTTGATGCCGATAAAGCTGAAATTGCTGCACTGTTTACCGAGACAAAATTCTCCCGCCTTCTTGTATATGAAGAGAATCTTGACAGTATTGTAGGGGTTATCCATCAGAAGGATTTCTATATTGGCACCGGTATAACAGAACAATCCATAACGGAGATTATGACAGAACCGGTGTTTGTGCTGAAGAGTGAAAAAGTTTCTGATCTGCTTACTCTTCTACAAAAACAAAAATCCCATATCGCAGTTTTAGTTGATGAATATGGCGGAACCTATGGTTTGGTTACGTTGGAAGATATTCTTGAAGAATTGGTCGGCGAAATTTGGGATGAACATGATGAAGTCATCGATGAATTCAAAAAGGTAAATGAAACAACCTACAGTATTGACGGAACCTCTAATCTGGATGAGTTCTGTGAATTATTTGAAATTGAAGAAGAATTTGATCACCACTCTGTCAGTGGTTGGATTATGGATGAGCTTGGAAGAATTCCCAGTGTGGGTGACAGTTTCCAATACCGCAATCTGACAATAACCGTCTCTGAAATGGATACCCACCGTATTGCAAAAATTCTTGTCGTTGTCTCCCCTCTCGATGAAAACCTAACAGATCAAGAAAAAGAAAACGATGGCGATACCGCCAAAGAAAAAGTGACAGCGAAGAATAAAAGAGAAAAAACTTCTGCAAAAAACTCCTGATACAAAAAATGGATAACAAGAAAAACGGACATCAGTTCATTTTTGCTGATGTCCGTATCTTTTATTGTTTTATTATCTTCCGAGCGCCTCGTTGATTGCCTTCTTCATGGAGAGTGCTTCCTCTCTTGCTGCGGTCTGCCAATCCACATCGGGACGCTTTTTCCAGGCACAGATAATAGCGCGAGAGGAATTTACAATGGCCCCTCTGCCGTTTTCATCAAAGGCTCCGATAATATCGCTGGCTCCGCCTCCCTGTGCGCCATAGCCGGGAACCAGGAAGAACATACCGGGAAATTCCTTTCTAAGAGCTGTCAACTGTTCGGGATAGGTAGCGCCTACCACTGCACCGATTGCAGAGTAGCCGTACTTGGAGGCTTTGCGGCTCTCTTCACCCAATTCACGGCAAAGATTACCCATTTCAACGCTGACAGAGTTTCCATTCTCCAACAGTTTATCCTGAAGCTGACCGGAGGAGGGATTGGAGGTTTTTACAAGAACAAAAATGCCCTTATCATATTTGTCACAGAGTTTCAGCGGCTGATTGATACCGTCTGCCCCGAGATATCCGTTTACGGTAAGGGCATCGGCACCAAACGGCTCAATAACGCCGTCGGGGATCTCTATATTGCCAAGATAGGCATCGGAGTACGCTTCCATGGTAGAACCGATATCATTGCGTTTGCCATCGGCGATAACGAACATGCCCTTTTCCTTTGCGTATTCAATGGTCTCAGTAAGGCACTTAACACCCTGCCAGCCAAAACGCTCATAATAGGCAAGCTGTGGCTTTACAGCCGGAACGATATCACAAAGAGCATCAATCATTCCCTTGCCCCATTCCAATACAGCAGCTGCTGCACCGTCAAGGCCGCCGCCAAACTGTTCAAAAGCTCTCTTCTTAATATCGTCGGTAATATACTCCAGTTTGGGATCAAGACCGGCGACAGTCGGGTTTTGCATGGCATCAATTTTTTCAATAAGTCTGTCAAATGACATAGTTCTGCTCCTTCTCAAAAATTACATAATTTATATTATCAATTATTTTAAACAGCAGGATCACAGGAGCAGTCTTTCGACCTTTCCTGTTAACTTTCTGCCGATAAAGGGACAGTTTACAGAACGGCTTCTCAATTCATCACGGCTGAAAATTCGTTCAACTGTCGTATCGATCAGTACGAGATCAGCGGCAGCACCTTCAACGATTTTTCCGGCATCGATTCCGACAATTTTGGCGGGCGCCGCGCTCATACGCTGAATCAATGTGGAAAGTGTCATCTTTCCTGTTGTAATGAGGGCGGTATAACATGCCGCGAAAGAACTTTCCATCCCAATGATCCCGTTAGGAGCAGAGAGAAAATCTGCTTTTTCTTCGGGCGCATGTGGAGCATGGTCAGTTGCAATGGCATCAATGGTCCCATCACAGACCGCCTCTATGACAGCATCCACGTCGGCTTGTTCTCTGAGCGGGGGATTCATGCGGAAGTTGGCATCTTTGCGCAGCAACTCCTCTTCGGTGAGCATCATATAGTGAGGACCGGTTTCAGCTGTCACAGGGATTCCCTTGGCTTTCGCTTTACGAATTGCCTCTACAGCTCCCCTTGTGCTGACATGAGCAATATGTACCGGGCAGCCGGTCTCCTCTGCCAGATCAATTTCACGCTGGGTTATGCTGTCTTCGGAAAGTCTGTCCATTCCCGGAACACCCAACAGCTCAGAAATCCGTCCTTTATTGATTTTTCCACCGGCAATAATGTCCAGATCTTCGCAGTGGCTGATGACAGCAAGCCCTGCTTTTGCGGCTTCGATCATGGCTTTTTTCATCAGCTCTCTGTTTGCCACGGGTTTACCGTCATCAGTCACAGCAACCGCGCCTGCAGCCTTTAAAGCGGTATAATCACACAACTGTTCCCCAGCCATACCGACGGTGATACAGGCGGAGGGATACACACGGCAGCCCTCTGCCTTTTCAATGACATATCTGACCAACTCCGGTGTATCAATAGGAGGATTGGTATTCGGCATACTGACAATAGTAGAGAATCCCCCCGCTTTTGCTGCAGCACAGCCTGTTACAACGTCCTCTTTATGAGTGAAACCCGGATCACGAAGGTGTACATGGATATCCACAAGTCCGGGAGCAATCACTTTTCCCTCAAGATTCTTTATACGACAGTCATCTCCGGAAATACTGCTCTGCGGTGCAATCTGCGTTATGATGCCATCGGTAATGAGGATATCATACATTCCATCCAGACCGTCAGCAGGCGAAACAACCCGTGCTCCGGAGAGAAGAAGTTTATCGTTCATGGCGGTTATCCCCTTATCTATCAAGTGTTGATTTCATGCAGGACTTACTTTTCCTTTTTATCAATCTGTTCCTGACATATCTGTAATATTATACCATAAGCTTTGTTTAATGGCAAGCGTTTCAAACACCGATCCCCAAAAGCTTACCTGTTGCAGAAAAACAGCCTGAAAGCAAAATCACATTGCTTCAGGCTGTTTTTTTCTGTTATTCTGAGATATCGGCACTTTCAGAAGCTTCCGGCAGAGGGGTTACAATATTGCCTGTAATAAGGTTGGTAAGAAACTCTCTTTCGTTGGCATATTGAGCTTTAATTTTTTCTTTATCATATTCTGCCATATATTCAGGGATACGCTGCATGATAAAGCACTCTTTAAAGTAGTCTGTACAGAGCAGCTCATGCTGTGTCTGAACGTTATCCACAAGGCTGAATTTATCACCATCAACCCCCGCTGCATCAGGATACTCTGCAGAGAGATCAATCATGGTCTCTTCCAGTTCATAGAAATCATAGAGCATCTGATCCATGATATAGAGAGAAATCTTACCTACTGCCATTTCACCGGCGAAACGGGTTTGCATAGCTGAAAAAACCTGCGGATTGGCATTTTCATCGGAAATGGGAAGATTCTGCACATCAATTTGAATATTGACCTTTCCGTCGCCATTATAGTCAGAAGCATACTGTGAAAGAATTTCGGCAAGTGCGGTTTCCTGCTCACTGATTGTTGTGTTATCGGTGGCCAATACAAGGGTAAGATCATATTTCTCACGTGTTACGGCATCGACAATCATGATTGCAGCAAAAACTAAAATACAGATGGCAACGATGGTGTGTACCTTATAATAGAACCAAAAATGCTGCCATTTCTTTTTTCCGGTCAGTTTTTCCGGCGGAGTAACCACGCGTTCCTGCATGGGTTCAGCCTTATAGGCACCGCCACCCCAGTTGTTCCATGTTTGCTTTTTTTGTTTACTTTTGTTTTCGTTATTATCCATTGGTTTTTCTCTCCTGATTGATAATACCATTTTATTTTAATCTGTTGTCATAGATGGTATCATAAAATGTTAATGACTGTATGAACAATTGTTATACTTTTTTCTCCAAAAGTAAAATTAACATCAGACTAACAAATCAATCACAAAAGGTTAAAAAATGAACTTTCAAAGAACCTCATAGGATAGAAGTCCATACGGTAATCATAGCATCATAAACACCATGGGCTATCATAAGAGAAAGCAGTGTGCAGTTTTTTATTTTTTCTCTGCACAGGCAGAAAATAACGCCAATTACCGCTGTCATCAACATTTGCAGTAAATTTCCTCCGAAGAAATGAAAAAGACCAAAAAGAAGAGATGAAACCAGCAGTGAAGCCATTTTTGATCCTGTAATGAGATTCACTTTACAGTACACAAATCCTCGAAATATAAATTCTTCCACCAGACCTACAGCAAAAATAAAATAGAAAAAATCAAAGATAAACTGCCAGAGATACTGATAGTGATGACCATTATCTACCCACTCCCCTTTTCCAAAAAGAATTGGCAGCAACGTAAGGAATAGGGACATAACGATACCAATAACACCACCAACAATAATTTGCCGAAAAATATTTTTTCTGATAAACCCATAGTCGGACGGCTTATCACCGGTTAAAATCATAATCAGCAGTGGGATAACGGCAATACTCCAATAAATGAGGGGCATCAAAACCATTCTGACAGAAAGTGAAAGCTGCATCAAAAGATTTTGATTAAACAGGTTAACTGCGGTCACAAAAAGAAGAGAAGCCATAAATCCCGCTATCACCTGTAAGGATAATTTCCTTTTTATATTCATAATCCGGGGCCCTCTTTATAAGTGTTCTTTGCAGCTGAGCTGTATCACATCCAACTGGAAAACAGAAACAGCATTCAGCATCTCTTCGGAAAATTCCCACTTTTTCTGCATCTGTGTGCTGTGTTCCATAATCTTCTCCAGAGCATGTTTTTGCTCTGCTTTTTCTGTTATCATACTTACCGTGCCTGTTCCAATAATACTTTGAAAACGAGCAGAATAATTGCAAGGCAATTCCGACTCGTTAAGGGCGTAATTGGCATCCATTTCAAAACCGACATGAGGGCTCTTTTCAATCAATGTTATCTTTCTTCCCTCTTTAGCCCCGTGGAAATAAAATGTGTAGCCTCCCTGTTTCCGTTCATAGCCAAAATTCAATGGAAGAATATATATATCCCCCTCATCATAAAAACCAATACGACAGCAGACACAGCGATCAATGATTTCTCTGATCTTACTGGGATCGGTTACCTCTCTGTCGCTTCTTCTCATGCTTTCCAGCTCCTTATATTTTGTCAATTATCTGTCCGGAAGCTCCTTCAACATGCGGATAGTCCGATATATTTCTCCGCAAGCAGGACACTTCCAGTCACAGTCACTTTTTTTCGCTTTCTTATGGAGATATACTAACTCTGCCTGTCCGCATTTAGGACAGTTGGTCGGCTGTTTGGTCCAAAGACGCTTTAATAGGCAAACCTCTTCTTCCCTGCTATTGGTATACATTTCTTCCCTCCTAAACTCTGGCAACCATCGGCGTATCTGATTCGTGGGTATGATTATGATTTTCCATTTTATCGTGCCTGTGTTTGTGTTCTCCTGTCTTTTCATCATAATGAATATGCAGATGCATATGGGTATGCGTGTGTTGATGTGTATGCATTATCTCTCCGTGCCTGTGTTCATGTGCATGAGTGTGGATGTGCTCATGGTTATGCTGCAGAGAGATGGTATCTCTTACCATAATCACCGTGCTGATTGCCATAATCACAAAGGCAGCATAAAATTGCAGAGAAGGTCTTTCTCCCAAAAGTAATACTCCAAAGGCTACACCGAGGAAAGGAGCAATGGAATAGTAGGCGCTTGTCTTGGCGGCGCCCAACTCCTTTTGGGCCATAATATAAAAATTAATACTCAGTCCATAGGCGACAAAGCCAAGAAGCAAGACCGCCAATACCCATTTTATTGCAGGAATTTTCTCTCCCAGACACAAACCAATAATCAGGCTGCCCAAACCGGAAAAACACCCTTTTATGATGACGATTTCCTCTGAGCTCTTGTTGCTTATCATTTTTGTACAGTTATTTTCAAAGCCCCAACAGATACAGGCGCCCAACACAAACACAGAACCTTCATTGAAAACAAAGGCTGCCTTTCCCTCAAAACTGAGCAGTACACTGGAAAGAGTCACCAAAAAAATGGCAAACCACAGTTTTTTAGATATGACCTCTTTGAATATCATGAAAGCAATCAAAGAGGTGGCTACAATCTCAAAATTATTCAACAGAGAGGCATTGGCCGAATTTGTTCTGGTTACACCAAACATCAGCAGAATAGGAGCAAGAATATCGAGCAGAACCATTGCAATGGTATAGGGAAGCTCTTTTCTGGTCAGCGGTTCTTTCGGAGAAGCATTTCCCAGTTTTTTACGAAGAAGCTCGTAAAGCAGCATTCCCAGCCCTGCTCCCAGATACAGAAAACCGGCCATCATTGTAGGTTCTATATTGGTAAGAAGTAATTTGGATATCGGTATATTAATGGCATACAACGCCGCTGCAAGCAATGCAAAGACCGTTGCAATATTTTTCGCTTTCATAACAGCAGTCTCCGTTTTATTTTATATCTGAGAAATCAAGAACATATTTGGTACCGTTTGAAAACAGAACACCATCGGTAAGCTGAATCCGCAGGATATGCATATCCGTATCGTTTTCATCTATATGTCCGTTGTCATACCACTCACAAAATGCAGCACGCAGCTTACCCATAAGCATCTGATTGGCTTTATCCAGTATGTATCCCATATCTTCCGCAATCCCATGAGCTGTAAACCAATCACCACAAACAGCAACCATGCTGTTCTTTGTTATTTGCTGCATTTTGTTGGATTTGGCATGGGTAATGACATAAAAAGAACCCTCTTCGTAATAAGCGTTAACGGTACGCACCCAGGGAATAGTTCCTTCTGATGTAGCAAGCGATATCAATGTATCATGGTGGAATCGCTCATTCATAATTTCAATTGCTTCCTGTGGGAAATGTTTCATTATTTTCTCCTTTTTATCATTACAGCTGTTATATTCTATTATATCACAGTTCTGTATAAAAGAAAAGGAAAACTCCCCGACTCATAAGAATCGGGGAGGATAATAGGTACCATATAGTTTCTTAATACAGCTTTGCGCCTGCAGGAATGTGATTGTCCACCATCAGGAGATGAAGCTTCTCTTCGCCCTCTTCGGTATGGATTGCGGAAAGCAGCATACCATTGGATTCAATCCCCATCATTGCTCTCGGAGGCAGATTGGTGATTGCGATCAGAGTCTTTCCGATCAGCTCTTCCGGCTCATAATAAGCATGAATTCCGCTGAGGATAGTACGGTCTGTACCGGTACCATCATCTAATGTGAACTGAAGCAGTTTCTTGCTCTTCTTCACAGCCTCACAAGCCTTGACCTTGACAGCGCGGAAATCAGACTTGCTGAATGTCTCAAAGTCAACAGAATCAGCAAACAACGGTTCGATCTCTACCTTGGAGAAATCGATCTTCTCTTCAACAACGGGAGCAGGCTCAACTTCAGCTACAGCAGGAGCAGCTGTTTCAGCAGCACCCAGAGAGTTCTCCTTCTTGTTTTCACCGATCGGTTTCATGGTGGGGAACAACAGAACATCACGGATGGATGCGCTGTCGGTAAGCAGCATAACCAGTCTGTCAATACCAAATCCAAGACCGCCGGTAGGTGCAAGACCATATTCAAGAGCAGTGACATAGTCGTAGTCAACCTGAGCTTTGCTTTCCGGATTGAGTGCGTGGCGTTCAGCAACCTGACGCTCAAAGCGCTCTTTCTGATCGATGGGATCGTTGAGCTCACTGAATGCATTGCCAAACTCTGTGGCATTGATGAAATACTCAAAACGCTCGGTAAATGCAGGATCATCCGGCTTACGCTTGGCAAGAGGACTGATTTCAACCGGATAATCGTAAATAAAGGTCGGCTGAATCAGATTTTCCTCGACAAAAGCATCAAAGAACTCGGCAAGAATAGCGCCTTTGGTGGGAACTTCCGGCAGTTCTACATTGTGCTTTTTAGCAAGAGCAATTGCCTCTTCGTCAGACTGAACGTCAGCAAAATCAATACCGGAATACTTCTTGACAGCTTCAATCATGGTGAGACGCTCCCAGTGACCGAGATCAATCTCTTTGCCCTGATATACGATCTGCAGAGTACCGCAAACCTTCATAGCAACAGTCTTCATCATGTCTTCTACCAGATCCATCATACCGCGGAAATCGGTAAATGCCTGGTAGAGCTCAATGGTAGTAAACTCCGGATTGTGCTTGGTATCCATACCTTCGTTGCGGAAGATACGGCCAACCTCATAAACTCTGTCAAAACCACCAACAATCAGACGCTTGAGATAGAGCTCGGTTTCGATGCGGAGAACCATATCCATATCCAAGGTATTGTGGTGTGTAAGGAAGGGCTTCGCAGAAGCTCCGATTTCGAACGGTGTGAGAATCGGGGTATCTACTTCGATAAAGCCGCGTCCATCAAGGAAAGAACGCAGTTCGCGGAGAATCTGGCTGCGCTTTACAAAAGTATCTTTTACTTCGGGGTTGATGATAAGATCTACATATCTCTGTCTGTAACGGAGTTCCTGATCCTTAAGGCCATGGAATTTCTCCGGCAGAGGAAGCAGAGACTTGGCAAGAAGAACAATCTTGGTTGCTTTTACAGAGATCTCACCCATCTTTGTGCGGAAAACAGTACCTTCCACACCGATAATGTCTCCAATATCCCACTTTTTGAAGTCGGCATAATCCTCTTCGCCAACAGCGTCTTTTCTGACATAAAGCTGAATACGGCCTTCATTGTCCTGAATATCTGCAAAGGAAGCCTTACCCATGCCACGCTTGCTCATAATACGTCCGGCAATAGCGACAACCGTTGTGCTCTCCTCGCCTTCGGGAGGATCGATAAAGTTCTTTTTTATTGTAGCAGAATAATCGGTTACATTGAATTTGGTAATGGTAAACGGATCCTTACCAGCCTGCTGAAGCTGTGTAAGCTTGTCTCTGCGTATCTGCAGAATTTCAGAAAGCTGTTCTTCCTGTTCATTGATTTCTACGTTTGCATTAACGTCACTCATTTATTTACTTACCCTCCGTTTTGTCATACGGTGATGCGGAAAACGCATCAGATATTTATTGCCAATACCTCATAGAGAATCTCTCCAATAGGCGCTTCTACTGTTACGGTCTCACCAAGTTTTCTGCCAAGCAGAGCTTTACCCACGGGAGATTCGTCGGAGATTTTTCCATTGGCAGGATCTGCCTCGGTAGAGCCGACGATCTGATATGTTACCTCTTCATCAAACTCTACATCCTTCAGTACCACTTTGGATCCAACAGAAATAATTTCATTGTTGAGCTCATCATCATCCAAAACACGAACATTTTTCAGTGTTGCTTCAAGCTGAAGGATTCGCGCTTCAACAAAAGCCTGCTCATTTTTAGCTTCATCATATTCGCTGTTTTCAGAAAGGTCACCGAAGGACAGTGCTTCCTTTATTTTTGCAGCGATCTCTTTACGTTTGACTGTTTTGAGCTGCTCCAACTCCTCTTCAAGTTTTTTAAGCCCTTCATCCGTCAAGATAATCTCTTTAGCCACTGTGATCTTCCTTTCAAACTGGTTTAGTTGTTATGAATTTCCTTTATTTTCAGGGGATTTTTAATGTTAAAAAAATACCCCATTAAAGTTAAATTATACCTCAATCTAAAATTTATGTCAAGTAATGTACACAAACCTCTTGTTAACAATATATAAAGATTGATTTTTCCTCACGATATAAAACTTTTGTTTTGAAGTTTATCTATCAGTTCTTCAATTGTAATGCTGTTTCCGTTATAGTCTTTCAGTTCAGAAACAGAAATTTTTCCACACCGTTCTTCCCTGCCGTATTCATAAACAGCACCTAAAAAAGTGATTGGCGAAAAACCGGGTGGTATCTGCTGTGCTGCCCACTCCGGGGCTTCAATGGAAGCGAGGGTAAAATCCTTTTCACGCTGAGAGGATCCGCAGCATCTTAGAATAATCCCTGTTTCCGGAAAAATGGAATTGAACATACCGCCGCCATCATCAGCAACCAAACATAGGCCTAAATTGACAATATGCTGCCGTGGAGCGGTTACGGTAATGGCAATTCCCTCTTCCCAAATAAGCTGCTGCTGTCGTCGTGCATAACGTTCCGGACGGCAGGTGATAACACAAACCTGTTTACAGCAGCATGCCAGTTTAGGGATAAATCCTGCTGCAACCCCACGGATATCAATCAATATTACGGGGATTTCTTCTTGTTTTTGTCCCAATCGTTCCATAATATGAAGAGTGGTGTTGAACAGAAGCAACCGCATAAAAAGCTCTGAACGAAAAGGGGGAAACAAGGGTATTCCCTCTTCTGGGACCATTCTTATGTGTGCAGTTCCACAGTGACGGAAAAGTATTTTCTTCAGACGTTGGTTTGCATTATCCGGAAATTTTGAGAGTGTAACAAGAAGATATTTTGCGCCGCCGCATTGCTGTTCTTCTATACGGCAGAAAGGAGCAAAAAATTTATTTTTCCACTCTGCGCGGCAGGAGAGCAGCCGCGATATGCCGACTGATGATTTTACATTTTTGGTTCGCTCTCTTCTTATCGCCGCAAACATAAAATTTTATCCGCCTCGGTTCTTTCCTGTATTCTCTTGAAATTATACAGCCGAGGCGTTGAAAAAATTCCAAAGCGCAGAGGAAAATGATCTCTGCGCTTTGTATCGTTGAAAAATAACAGAAAAACTTTTATTTAGAACTTAATTCTTCTTCTGTTCCATTCTCTTCCGTTTTTTCTTCACCGGAAGATTCTGCTTCAGAACTTACAGTGGAAGAAAGATCAGCTTCTGAGGATTCCCCACTTGCGTAATTCTCAGCATCTTCCAACTCTCCGTTTTGCTCCTTTTCATAGAGAAGAGCCTTGATTTGTGCATCCGCTATCTCAAGAGCTTTGGAAAGCTGAGGATCATCCATAGGATCCAGTTGTCCAACATACTCATAGAGCAGCTCGTCCAAAAGCACAGTGTAATCCGGCTCTAATCCTATTTTGTTGAACTGAATATTTTTGGGAGTGTTGAACACACCAATTGTCAGAGAGAGTGCACTTCCATCGGTAAGCTCAAATATTTCCTGAAGACTGCCGTTGCCAGCTGTCCTCTCGCCGATGATCTGTCCTTTTCCGTAATCCTTAATAATCTGCGCAAACAGTTCAGCATATCCCGATGTGTTCTTATTCACCAAGATCGTAATAGGGAGATTGGTGGAATCCTCGTCAGAAACAGCCATAACGTTGGTAATACCATTGCCGTAGGTTACGGAATACAGGTCTCCTGCGGGGAGAAGTCTATCAAGAATCTGTGCAACAGCCCGGGCGTTTCCGCCAACAGTATTGCGCAGATCCAAAATCAAGGCAGCAGAGTTATCGCCAATGGCACTGTTCATGGCCTCACTGAACTGATCGGATGTGGCGGTTCCGAAATTTTTTATTCTGATATATCCAACGGAATTATTGGATATATCAGAAAGCAAACGGTAGGTAACGGTGGGAACGTCAATAGAACGGCAGGTAAGCTCCATGGTAGGCAGATCTTCTTTATCGCGTCTGATTACGACAGATATTTTGGTACCCTCTTCCCCTGTCACGCTTTCAAGCATTTCTTCTACATTGTCAGAGGTAATGTCTGTCTCTCCCACCTTTATAATCAGGTCATCCACAACAATACCGGCCGCTGCGGCAGGAGATTCCGAATATACCTGTGTAACAAGCAGATAGCCGCTTGAATCTGCTGTTACTGCAACACCGATTCCGGTAATTTTTTCTTCATTATCAGCTGTCAGTCTGCTGTATTGTACGGCGTTGTAATATACAGCCTCACTATCATTGATGCCATTGAGATATCCTGCAGATATTGCATCAAGAAGCAAATCTTCATTTATGGTGCCGCAATAGTTTTGACGGACAGTTTTGTCAACTTCTGCAAATTTCTCATACATGGCTTCACGTTCACGGATGCTGTACATTCTGTCGTTAAATTTCCGCATTGTGAAAATAGTAGTAATAGAAAAAGTTACCGTGATTGCAATCAATATAAGAGCTATTGTTACGCCAAGCGATATTTTCTTATTCATAGAATGAACCAGATTTGCCTTTCATAATTATTTTCGGGTCGAACCCGGAAGAACCGAGATCGACCCGTCTTTGATTTTTAATCAGCAACATCAACAATATCAATTAAATTCAGTCATCGGATCATATGCTTTGCCGTTCAGACGAATTTCAAAATGCAGATGCGGACCGGAAGACCAACCGGTGGAGCCAATCTTGCAAACGGTATCACCTTTGTTCACAACCTGTCCAACCGATACGGTAATCTCGGTAGCATGGGCATAAAGTGTTGTATATCCACCGCCATGGTCAACGATAACATAGTTTCCATAGCCCTTGGGCTGCCAGCCTATGTAGATAACGGTTCCGGTATTGGCAGCTCTGGCAGGCTTACCGTAGATACCCTTTCCGCTGATATCAATTCCGGTATGGAAGTTCGTATTGTTGAATCTCCAACCAAAGTAAGAGGTTATCTTCGTATAATTAGCGACCGGCCAGAGGAAAGTTCCGCCAACGTACTCCTTGGTTGTGGAATTCAGCTGTTTATATATTTCGTTAAGTTCCGCCTGAATTTCCTTTTCGAGAGCCTGGAGCTCCTTCTTTCTTGCTAAAAACTCTTTTTCCAGAGCGGCAATATCCTGAATTTCGTTTTTAATCTGGTTTACCTTCACATTGAGTGTGCTCTGTGCAGCAACCTGATCTACCTTGTTACTTTCAAGCTCTTTAATTGCAGCTTCCAGATCAGCCTTCTCGCCGTTGAGATTTTCAACCTGTCTTTCAAGCTCATTCTTGTCCAGTGCAAGCTCTTCTTTAATCTTGGTGATCTCTTCTTTGGTTTTGGTAAGCTGATCGATAATTTCATTATCATGCTGAGCAATCCTGCGGAGAACCTCTGCTCTTGTCAGAAACTCAGTAAAGCTTTCTGCACCCAGAAGAAGCCCCAGCGTAGAAACATTGTTATTCATATACATAGCACGCAAACGCAAAGCAAATGTATTAAACGTATCACTGATTTCACTTTCTTTGTTTGCAATAAGTCTTTCTGTATCCTGAATCAGCCCTTCTGTTTGTGCGATATCTGCTTCCCTGTCATTAATTTCCACTTCACGCTCATCAATTTCCAGTTCCAACAGTGCAATTTGCTCTTCCAACAACGCAATTTCCTCTTTGATCAGCGAAATCTGATAATCCAGATTTTTCTTTTCCAGCTGTGCTTTTTCTTTTTCACTTTTTGCGTTGTTTATTTCCTTTTGAATAGCATCCTTCTGAGCAGTTATGTCACTCAGTTGGTTGCTGAGCTCATCTTTTTTATCCTGTGTTTTGTCTGGCTGAGATTCTGAGCCGCTTTCGGATTTACTTTCTGTATTACTGCTGCCGCTGTTGGCATAGGCACATACGGTACCGGTACACATGGAAACACACAAAATGAGAGCCAGCATTTTTACAAATAATTTCTTAGCAAACTTATTCAATAAACTCCCTCCTTACTCCAAGATATATATGCAACCTCAAACCTTGAGATATTTTCTTACGAATACAATGCTGCCAACAGAACCGATCAAAACGCTGCAGCCACACATACCGAGAAGCAACATGAGTGAAATATCTGCAAACGGAATCATATTGGCAAAAAACAGTTCCAGCCAACCGGTATAAACCAGGGCGATCTGTGTATAGAGATAATAATAACCGACGGCTAACAAGCCATAAGCAAATAAGCCCGAAATAAGACCGAGCATTAAACCTTCTATAAAGAAAGGCAACCGGATGAAACCATCGGTAGCACCGACATATTTCATGATTCCAATTTCTTTTCTGCGGTTGAACACAGTTATCTTGATGGTATTGGCAATAATCAAAAAAGAAACCGTGATCAAAATTCCCACAACAACAATTCCTGCAATGCTGACAATATTTTTAAGGTTTACAACAATGCCGGCAACCTCTGTAGGGGCATTCACCTGATATACACCGTCAATCTCTTCCAGCTTTGCAAGAGTATCGTCCAGAATATCCAAATTCTTCATACGGATATTAAAAGAATCCGGAATGGGATTATCTTCGATAAGTCCCTGGAAATATTCTTTATCTTCACCAAAAATCTCCATTTGTTCGGCAAGCCCTTCTTCTTTGGAGATAAAGGTGATGTCAGTTATATTCTCGATGAGATCAATTTTTTCTTCGATCTCCTTGATCTTTTCATCTGTCATATCATCATCGAGGAAAACGACAACCTCGTTCTGGTTTTCAATATAGCCCACCATACTGTTAATGTTAATGGAAAACAGCACAGAGGTTCCTATTAAAAGAAGACAAGAAACGAGAACACCAATAGAGGCCAACGACATCAATCTGTTGACCCAAAGGCTTCTCATTCCTTCTCTTACAAGATATCTGAAACTACCGGCTCTCATTACAACCTCCGAAAATGTTTCTGTGCATTGTGAAACACTTAATAGTTTTTAGGTAATCCGATACCATCGGAAACGATGACCCCATCATTGATCGTGATAACCCTTCGGTTAAAACGGGAAACCAAACCATGCTCATGAGTCACCATAACAACAGTAACTCCTACCTTATTTATCTCACTGAGCAGATCAACGATTTCATAAGAGAGCTGAGGGTCTATATTTCCGGTAGGCTCGTCCGCAATGATAAGCCTTGGATTATTGATCAGCGCCCTTGCCAGCGCTACACGCTGCTGTTCTCCTCCGGAAAGTTCTTCCGGATATACCTTGGCCTTGGAAAGAAGTCCGACCAGATTCAGAATATAAGGAACCTTTTTGCGAACCTCTTTCGTCGGCGTATTGGTGACACGCAGTGCAAATGCCACGTTATCATATACATTCATATTGGGGATCAATCTGAAATCCTGAAACACCACCCCAAGAGATCTTCTGTACATGGGAATATGGCGGCGCTTCATTTTTACCAGATCAAATCCATTGACATAGACATTGCCGGAGGTTGGAATCTCTTCGCGCAGTAAAAGCTTAATCAGGGTACTCTTTCCTGCTCCCGAGGCTCCTACGATAAAGGCGAACTCTCCGTCTTCAATTGTAAGGTCAATGTTGTCAAGAGCATGTGTTCCGTTGGGATAGACCTTGCTGACTGAGTTCAGCTCTATCACATTTTTTCACTCCTTAACAGTAAACAAAGCATTAATACTTGGTGGGATTGGAAGCAAGGTACTTTTTAACCATGAGTGCCACTTTAAAGATGATAGCATGGTCAAATTCTCTGAGATCCAGACCTGTGAGCTTCTTAATCTTCTCAAGACGATATACCAAAGTGTTTCTGTGGACGAAAAGCTTACGTGATGTCTCTGATACGTTGAGGTTGTTTTCGAAGAAACGCTGGATGGTAAACAGAGTTTCGTGGTCAAGACTCTCGATGGAGCCTTTCTTAAAGACTTCCTTGAGGAACATCTCGCACAGAGTGGTGGGCAGCTGATAGATCAAACGGGCAATACCGAGATTATCGTAGCTGACAATATTCTTTTCTGTATCAAATACCTTTCCGACTTCAAGAGCCATCTGTGCTTCCTTAAAGGAACGGGAAAGTTCTTTTACGCTGTCAGATACGGTACCGATACCGACAATAACGCGGGTATAAAACTCGCTGCCAAGGGTATCAACAATGGAACGGGCCAACTTTTCAAGATCGCTGGATTCGATGCCGCTCTTGATCTCTTTGACCAGAACGATATCGGTATCACTGATGCTGAAAACAAAGTCCTTCTGTTTATCCGGGAAAAGATTCTGGATTACATCGTAAGCAGAAATATCGTTGGTGGAAACGATTCTGATAAGCAGAACAACACGGTTAACATCCACATTAAAATGGAGCTCTCTTGCCTTTACATAAATATCACCCAGAAGAATATTCTCAAGAATTACGTTCTTGATAAAGTTGCTTCTGTCATACTTTTCGTCATAATATTCCTTGATGCTGGTCAGGGAGATGGCCAAAATTGCGCAAAACTTCGCTGCAATTTCATCTGTGCCTTCCACAAACACAGCATAATCCGGCTTGATCCTGGTACCAAACGGCTTATAGGTATAACCGTCTCTGGTAAAGATATTGTTCGAATCACCGAGATCGATAAGCAGATATTCGTTGCGCTCACCAATTTTTGACAAATCGCTGCAGGCGATCGTGGTCGCGGTGTCATCAACAACGCCAACGATACGGTCAATACTGTCGCGCATCTGGTGTACTACACCCTGAAATAATCTGTTAGACATGCTCTTCTACTCCTCTTTATTATGCTGTTGTTAGTCCCCGGTCCGCAAATGGCTTACGGCCACTGACAAACGCAAAATTTAATTATAATTATTTTACACAATTTTGTCGTATATTGCAATAGCTAAACACAAAATATTCCGAAAAAACCCCTTTTTTCAAGGATTTTTTTCGGAGAAAAATGATTTTTTGAGATATTTGTCTATTGCAATATGACTGATTTTGCTATTAGGGTTCCTGTTTTCTCTCGTTTCTTATAATTTTACTATATTTTTTCCCGCTATTTGTTACAGAAAAGTAAAATAAAGCTTGTGGTTTCCTGAAATATATTTGGTATTTATGACATACTCTGCTTTTCTTCTCCAATTTTATTTTCTCGTTTTTGCTCCTTGTTCTATCTTTACCACAACATACTCCGTGTTAACGAAGAATATTCTATAACAAAAGGAGGTAAGAAAATGAAGTACAAACTGATTTTTGCAGCTGTCTCAGCAGCAGTGATCCTTTTTCTCCCCATGCTGGCGCTTTTTTTCCCCATTCCCTATTCCTCTTCTCATTCAGAATCCTCTCTCCCTCTTCTGAATGAGACATTTCCGGAATATTTTGTTTCTTCTCCCGATACCGGAGTACCAAATAACGCAGAAGATTTGATAGATGATAACGGAAAAGAGAATATCTATGCTGCTGTGGAATCCATTGATCTTCCGGCTTCTCAATTCGAAGATACGTTCCGGATTCTCGATACCGCTTCCGGCAAAGTTGTGACCGTAAATACTCTTGAATATATCCGGGGAGCCATTGCGGCAGAAATGCCCTTTACCTTTCATTCTCAGGCACTAATTGCACAAGGAATCGCCGCTTATACCAATGCTGTACGTTCCCGTATGGAGCAGCAGCAAAATCCTGATCCACTGCTAAAAGGGGCCGATCTTTCGGCTGACCCCGATGCGCTCCAAAGCTGGACAAATGAAGAGCGGATTAAGGAATGGTACGGTATTTATGCGGATACCGCATGGAAAAAAATCTGCGAGGCTGCTGATACGGCAGCGGAATATCTGTTAATTTATGAGGGTGCTCCCATCATGGCAGCCTATTGTTCTATGAGCTGCGGCAACACAGAAAGTGCAGAAAATGTATGGGGCGGTTCCCTTCCTTACCTTACCGCTGTGGAAAGCAGCGGTGACCTGCTTGCCCCCAATTCCACATCTGTTGTAACTCTCTCCCCTGAAGTGCTGGTGCAAAAGCTGAATGCAGCCGGATATTCTCTCAACGGATCTCTGCCCTGTTCTGAATGGTTCGGAAAAACAGAGCGTTCCGAGAGCGGTTATGTACTCAAACAACAGGTTGGGGAATATGAAATAAGCGGTCGTGAATTACGCACACTTTTTTCTCTGCGCTCCTCCTGTTTTGATGTATCGTTCGATGGAAGTGCCTTTCATTTTACTGTCAGCGGATATGGACACGGAGTTGGACTTTCCCAGTACGGCGCTGACTATATGGCGCGGCAAGGAAGTGATTTCATCGCTATTCTACAGCATTACTATCCCGGAGTCCTGATTGCGCAGGTAAAATAAAAGATACAAAAAACGAAAATCCACCCCATTTTTCTGATGAGAGAATGAGGCGGATATGGTAATATGAGCAAAAAGCTTTACTTTTTCTTCTTTTTATCGGCAAAATAACTTTTGGTAACAGAAGCAACAACACCGGAGAGCAGCAGCAAAGCAACTAGGTTGGGGATTGCCATGAGTCCGTTGAGGGTTTCGGCAATATCCCACATCAGATCACCGGCACCAACTGCACCAACAACACATATAAGAACAAAGAGTACTTTATAAATAAGATTGACATACTTGTTGTTATCGGTGAGATAGCCAAGGCAGCGTTCACCGTAGTAGTTCCATGCAAGAATGGTGGAAAGTGCAAAGAAGAACAAACTGATCTGAATGATTGTACCGCCCCATGTTCCGGGAAGAACAGCATTGAAGGCAGAGACCGCTGCCGCACCCTTGGAGGAATATGTTCCCAAAACATCGGCACCAAGAGGAATACCGGAGAGAATAACCGTAAGACCGGTGATGGTACAAATAATAATGGTATCAACAAAAACTTCGAACACACCCCACATGGCCTGTTCTGCCGGTTCTTTTGCGGAAGAAGTAGCATGAGCGATGGGGGCAGAACCGAGACCGGCTTCGTTGGAGAATACACCGCGTGCAAAACCCTGACGGATGGCGTTCATGATAACATAACCGAAGATACCGCCGCCAACTGCCTTAAAACTGAATGCTGTTGTAAAGATCTGCGCAAAAGCAGCAGGGACATCAGCTATTTTGATTGCGATTACGGCAAGACCGGCAAGGATATAGAAAATAGCCATAAAGGGAACCAGATATGTCGTTACCTGGCTGATTCTCTTAACACCGCCAATAACAATAATAGCAACAAGAATAGCAAGGATAATACCAGTTACCAGTGGATCAACATGAAAAAGACTTTCCATAGCACCGGCAATTTCGCTGGACTGTGCAATATTTCCGATACCGAAGGAAGTCAATGTTCCAAGGATAGCAAAAATGATTGCAAGCCACTTCCACTTTTTACCCAGTCCGTTTTCGATGTAGTACATCGGACCACCGGCATAAGATCCGTTTTTATCGGTTGTACGATATTTCACTGCAAGGGCAATTTCAGCATACTTAGTACACATACCGAAGAAAGCAGAAACCCACATCCAGAAGATGGCTCCGGGACCGCCGACGAAAATAGCTCCTGTTACACCTGCGATATTGCCGGTACCTACGGTTGCAGCCATAGCGGTTGTAACAGCCTGAAACGGAGAAAGACTTTTACCATGATCCTTATCAGATTTATGAAACAGGCTTCCCACTGTGTTTTTCATAATATAGCCAAACCAGCGGACTTGAATAAAACCGGTACGGATTGTCAGATAGATACCGGTCCCCAACAACAGCAACAGCATGATTGGTCCCCAGGCAAAGCTATTGACCGCATCGTTCACTTTGGTAATAAATTCGAGCATTTCACATTCACTTTCCTTTTTAAATATGTAATTGAAAACAACAGAAAATAAAAACAGCGAGACAACCGGCAAACAAAAACACCGATTACTCGCTTAAAAAACAGCACGCCTGCTGCGTTGTTTGTGGTGTCTCTGTCCTTTTTGCCTGAGAGTTTTACGGCTGATAATCTTCTCACCATCCGCTTGCACCTTCGGCCCCCGTTTCAAACGGGTGTCTCCAGAGTGCCATCCGTCAACAGTTATACCATTGCGGCTTCCTGCTGACATCACCTGGCCTGTTCAATTGTTATCAGTAGATTATTATATGTTATAGTTCATCATATGTCAAGATATTTTTAAAAAGATTTTCCAAAATAATCCCTTGGGGCCATTCCCATACTTTCCTGAAACGCACGATTAAAACTTCTCAGATTTTGAAATCCTGCAGCAAGGGCCAACTCCGATATCCCTTTTTTGTCGGACATATTGCGGCAAACATATTGAATTCGATAATAGTTGAGGAAACGTCGAAAATTGATTCCCGCTGTTTGATGAAAACAGCGCGAAATATAGCTTTCACTGTAACCGATGGCCCTGGCTGCATCGGAAAGCGTTATGTTTTCACGGTAATTCTCTTCTACATAACGGATCACCTTTTCCAGCACGCCATCCACTTGAGAGTATTCCTGAAAACGACCCACATAAGAAAGATAATGCGCACACACAGCATAGAATACCGCTTTGAAATGCATATCCCCGGGCTCACTCAATTCAAAAAATGTCTCATTTATAATCGCCTTCACCCCCTTTGAACAGGGGAAGACACTCTTTTCTCCCCTCTTGCCTTCTATCATCCCCGCAAAACTCTGAACATAATCGGGAGAAAAAACACAGACAAGTACCTGGGAACTCTCTGGAGTGTAAAAGGAATGCAGCTCATTGGGAAGAACCAATGCCATTTCTCCGCATTTTATCTCTTCTTCCCTGTCCCGAAGACAGATATTTACTGCTCCCGCAAGGGGAAATACCAACTCCAAATCACTGTGAAGATGCTGTTCGAATTTAAAATCATCATATATCATCGTATGGATATGATGATGATGTGTGGAATTATCCCGCTGATATAAAAACATCCTGTATTCCCTTTTCTTTATTCTCAATGTCAATTATTGTCTTAAATAGTATAGCTTTTTACTTCCTTTGTCAAGAGTAATTGTGTTACAATTAAATTACATAAAGGTTGTTAAGGTTATTTTCAAAGGAGGTCTTACCATGAAAAATATTACAATCGATTTCAGTCATTCCAAAGGCAATATCAATCCCAATATATACGGTCATTTCTCCGAACACATCGGCGGTGTCTTTTATGATGGTCTGTGGGTTGGTGAAGACAGTAAGGTAGAAAACATCCGCGGATTCAGAAAATCACTGGTGGAGAGTTTCAAAAAAATCGCTCCTCCCGTTTTGCGTTGGCCGGGCGGCTGTTTTGCTGAAACATACGACTGGCGCGACGGCATTGGTCCCCGCGAAAATCGCCCGAGACGTGTTAACTGGTGGTATCACTGTGATCACCGCGTTGAACCCAACCATGTCGGAACCCATGAATTTATAGATTTCTGCCGTATGGTTGGCGCGGAACCCTATTTCGCAGCCAACATGACTACTGTTTCTCCCCTGCATATCCGTGATTGGATTGAATACTGCAATTTCCCCGCAGGACTTACAACCCTTTCCGATGAGCGTGCAGCCAACGGTTCCGCCGAGCCTTTCAACGTACAGTACTGGGGAATCGGAAACGAAAACTGGGGAGACGGCGGTCAGATGACTCCAGAGCTTTGTGCTGATGAATACAGAAGATTTGCTGCTATTATGAAGAGCCTTGGTCTCAAGGATCTCAAGCTTATCCTCTGCGGTGCCAACGGCAAAGACCTGAACTGGACTCGCCGTCTGATGAAGGAATGGTCCGATTCCAGACATGGCTGGATTTCCACTTACGGCATGAGCATTCATTACTATGTCCACAAAATAGCAGAGGATGAAAACTTCCGGTTCAACGAGGACCAATGGTATGACAACATCTTCCGCGCCGATTATATGCGTGAGGTCATCGATGGTCATCGTGGTGCTATGGATGAGTTTGATCCTCAGAGAAGGATTAAGCTGATTGTTGACGAATGGGGCAACTGGCACAGAGACGGCTCCGGTCCCAGCAAGGGCTATAACCTCTTTGAACAGCAGAGCAGTATGCGTGACGCCGTAGTTGCTGCCCTCACTCTGAACATCTTTAACGATCGCTGCGATATCGTAGATATGGCCAATGTGGCGCAGCTGTGCAACAATCTCCATTCCCTCTACCTTACCGCCGGTGAAAACTTTGTAGAGACCCCCAACTATCACGTTTTCGCTATGTATAAGGGTCATCAGGGCGGCAGACAGTGCCCGGTTATCTCCAACACCGGCAGCATTGAACGGGAAGGTTTTGCCCCGCTGGATACCGTCTCCGCTTCCGCGTCGGTCAAAGACGGCATTCTTACCCTCACCATGGCCAACCTGAACATGACCACATCCCAGAACTTTGCACTGAACTGCATCGGCGGTAGCCTTGCCGAAGAAGCAACGCTCTGCGTACTTGCTCATGAAGATCCCAATACCAAAAACACCTTTGAGGATCCCTTTGCTGTGACTCCCACAGAAACCACCATCAAACTTACCGCAGACAGCACCATCGAACTTCCTCCCGCTTCTGTTGCTGTCCTGACTGCAAAAGTTCTTTAATTCCCTTTATTACAAAAACCACAGGCAGAGGATGGTCTCTGCCTGTGGTTTTTGTATAACATATTGGCATTTACAGTTTATAGGTGACATATGATCCAGGAATCGTTCCATTCTGCATTTTAACAGGAGAAATTGTAAAACTATTCTTTATCCACAGCATGTTTGAGGGAATATTATTCCCATCACAGTAGGCTCTTACCTGATAGCAACTCTCTGCCCTTCCAACTTCAATGCACTTTCTTACCATAAGACTGCCTATACCATTACATCTGTATTGCGCATCAAAAACTTCAACAACATGAATGAATATTTCCCTCTCATTAACAGCGACAGGGATATCCCTCACAAACGCCCATAAGAAACCTATTAGCTCTCCTTTCTCTTTTGCAACAATTAAAATTCCTTCATCCCCAAGCACCTGTTTTGTGTGCGGAAATTTCTCTGAAATTTTATTTCTATCCATCGCTGTTCCTAATACGATATCCATCTGCTCTCTCCTGTCTTATGATCTTTTAAATGGTGTTTTTTCTTACTTAAATTGTATCATTGCGTCACAATAACATTCTTCGGAGGGCATGGTTATCTTTTCAACGCGCTGAGCATACTCAATGACTACAGCACATATATCGAGGAACAGACTTTGACACATACGGTCGACATCATCATTTAAATGTTTTGGAAACAGCTTTTTGTATCCGGTAATCAACCGATCAATTGCTTCAGAATAGTCCGGCATAAGAGGAGCAAGATGTTTTTCTGCAATCGCATCAAAGCGTTCCTTTTGTGCCCTGGTGAATGCGGGTGTGTTTACAAAGAAGCTGCCATCTTCTTTTTTTATGATATAGCCATCCTTTATAGCGTTTGCCACGGAATCGATATTCTCCGAGGAGCCGTTATTCAAAATATCTTCACAGGTGTTGATGTAATTACTGTACATTATATCGCGATAAGCGCACCCGTTCAGATTATTCCATACCGTATGGTTGTACGTTCCTCTGCACTCCAAATTCATATTTTTTTGTGTTTCAATCCCAAACCTTTTGTGTGCCCCTGTTTCTACACTTCCTATATAATTCCATTCATTTCCGTCATATTTTCTTTCAAACATGGGATAAGGAAGTTTGCAATAATGCTCACTTGCATAGGAAAAAGCCATGACAGCATAGAGATAATACAGGTCTTTCTCACATTTTTCAGCTTTGTAAAAATCAATGTCTGCCGCCTCTTTTGCAATATCGTCAAGCGCTTTCAGCAGCTGATCCATCATTGGCATCAGGAGCTTTTCTGCGTTTTCTTCGTAGTAAATGCCATGCTTATCCGACCAAAGGATAAAGGTTGTCTGATATTTGCCTTTTGATGCCTCAATAACGGCTTCCCGATTCAGCAGGTTATCCATACGTTCTTCCACATAGTAGGCCGGAACACCGCATAATTTTGCCAGTTCTTCTATTGTTTTTGCCTCTTCATAGCAATAATAAAGAATATTCTGCGAGAGGGCGTCGTTAATATATACTGTGGGGAAAGGTTTGGTTTTTCCGTTATAATCGCCATTTCCATAAATACCGATTTTCATTTTTACGGGCTTCAATGCTGTTGCATTCATTTCAGAACACTCCTTTTTCAGTTTTCTTCTTGCCTCCGAAAGACGCCAGGTCACAGTCCCTTCCGGAATACCTAACTTTTCAGAAATCTGTTTTGTCGAAAGGCTGTCATAATAATAAAGAATGATAATATCACGATATATTGCTGAAAGCATGGCCACCTTGGAACGAAGCCGATCATAGATCTCTTCTGTGTCGTCATAAATGTCAGCTTCGGTATAAAGATAATCCGGTACATCATAAGAATACATTGCGCGCCGCTTTCCCATATAACGCCGAAAGCTTTTGGTTACATTGTTTGCTATACCCCAAAGCCATGGCTCAAACCTGCTGTCATCCCTTAACTTTGGCAGTTCACGAACCGCTGTAAATAAAATCTCCTGTGAAAGTTCGTCAGCTTCTTCCCGGGAATACGTATGATTGACCGCATAGCCATAAACTTTTTCAATATAGCTCTCAATCCTATCACTCTTCATCTGATTCACCTGCCTTTCGACTGTAAAGTGTCTGAAAATTCTGTTTCATTGGGTTCGTTTCAATTTTTATAAAAATTTTCTCAAAGTTCTGAGACAAAAAATGGAGGTACCAATACCTCCATTTCTATCTGGTTATATCTTGTCCGGATTTGCTTTGCGGTATGCCATGTATCCTTCCAGAATCAGCACGGCAGCCACTGCATCCACTACCTGTTTGCGTTTTTTACCTCGGACATCGGTTACATTGAGGATATCATGAGCAGCTACGGTAGTACGACGCTCGTCCCAGAGTTTTACTGTAAGCCCGGTTTTTTCGGTCAGCACCTCGGCCAGCTTTTCACATTTCTGGGCACGCTCACCAACCGAACCGTCCATATTCTTGGGATATCCCAGCACGATCAGTTCTGCACGCTGTTCTTTTACAGCATCCACCAGCTTCTCAATCAGCTTCTCAGTATTCCATTCAGAAATCACACCGGCGGGAGATGCCAAGAATTCACTTTTGTCACAGACTGCCAAACCGGTTCTGGCATCACCGTAATCAATGGCAAGAATTTTCATTATTTTCCTCCTGTCATTTTTTCCTTTGAAAGGTGAGAAACATCCGATTGATAGATGACATGTGGTATCATATCGTCATCATAATCCACCCGGGTAACACCGGTATTTTCGCTGTACGGCACATTGTTGATCCCGGCAGGATCTATTCCAAGTGCAGCGGAAAGATAGGCACGGAGCAAATCTCCATGGGTAATCACTGCTACCGTCTTTCCCCTGTTTTCCCGTACAATCTCTTCAACAACACGCACTCCTCTTGCTACCAGTTCTGTTCCGCTTTCCTCCGCACCTTTGGGACGAAATTCCGGGAAATGATTGATATAGTGATCCATATCTTCAGCCCAGTTTTCAAACAGTTCTTTGAAAGAAATGCCTTCCATCTCACCGAAGTTCCATTCGATCAGATCATATTTCAAGGTAATATCCATGCGATAAGCCCGATTGACAGCCTTGGCAGTCTCAACCGTACGGATGAGCGGGCTGGCATAGATTTTATCTATCTTCTCTTCAGCGAAACGCTTTGCAAGGCACTCAATCTGCTCATTCCCTTCTTCACAAAGAGGTGAATCTGTTCTTCCGCAAAGATGTCCGGATTTATTGGTTACCGTTTTGCCATGTCGTATCAGAAGAATTGTTGTCATTCTTTTTTCTCCTTGGCATCCTGTGTCAGATATTTTTCCAGCTCACTGGGAATCTGAACAGGCAGATGACTGCCATCACCCACAAAGACCACGTGGGGATTAAGATCATCGTCATAATCCACGCGGCTGATACCGGTATTGGGGCTGTAGCCAAGGGCCGGAAGTTCATGCAGACTCTTTCCCATTGCCTTGCAGATATAGCAGCGCAGAAATTCGCCATGGCTGACAAGCGCAACTGTTTTTCCACGATTTTCTTCAGCAATTCTTCGGACAGCCTGAAAAGCACGTTCCGCAACAGCGGGAATAGACTCACCGTTGGGGGCCTCAAACTCCCAGGGACGGTGAAGATATTTATCCATGTGATCGGGATAGAGTTCTTTCAACTGCAGGGTGGTCTTCCCTTCCCAATCGCCGCCGTTGATCTCCTGAATATCATAACGCAGAATAATATCCTGTTTATGTGCCCTGTTAACCGCTTTTGCAGTCTCTACCGCACGAATCAGCGGGCTGGAATAAATTTTATCAAAATGCATACCTGCACAGCGCTCTGCGAGATAGTTGATCTGATCATAGCCCTCTTCACTGAGCCCCACATCAGTGCTGCCGCAGTAAAATGCCTGCTTATTTCCCATGGATCTTGCATGGCGCACAAGATATATTGTTGTCATCAACCCCACACCTCAACCTTTCCGATGATTTCCTGCAGAGATGTGATTTTGTTTTCATCCATCCATTTTTCGAGACCGTCAACAATATTAACCGGAGTCATGGGATCGGCAAACATGGCGGTACCAACCTGAATGGCGCAGGCACCGGCCAACAGCATTTCCACAGCATTTTTCCATGTAGCAATGCCGCCCAGTCCGATGACGGGGATATCTATTGCTTTGGCAACCTGCCAGACCATGCGCAGTGCAACAGGAAATACGGCCGGACCGGAAAGTCCGCCCACGTTGTTGTGGAGTACCGGGCGTCTGCTGTTGATATCTATCCGCATACCGAGCAGGGTATTGATTAGAGAAAGAGCATCTGCCCCGGCAGACTGAGCTGCCTTGGCAATAGCAACAATATCGGTGACATTGGGAGAAAGCTTAACGATCAGCGGTTTTGTACAGACCTTACGCACCTCACCCACTACCTGACGTACAGACTCTTCTCTGACACCGAAGGCAATGCCGCCCTCTTTGACATTGGGACAGGAAATATTAAGTTCGATCATATCGATCCCGTCCACGCAGGCTTTTTCCACCGCATCGCGGCAGGCTTCCACTGTGCTGCCTGCAATATTGGCAATGACTACCGTACCACTGTTTTTAATGCGCGGAAGATAATCGTTGACCAAAGCATCCACGCCGGGGTTCTGCAGTCCGACGCTGTTGAGAATACCGGAGGGGGTCTCAGCAATACGTACGGGAGGATTTCCTGCACGGGGATCCAGCGTTGTTCCCTTCAGAGACATACCGCCCAGACGGGATACGGGATAAAAATCCGTATAATCCTCACCGAAACCAAAACAGCCGGATGCTGTGATAACGGGATTTTTAAATTCCACACCTGCAATTTTTACAGATAAATCTGCCATCTTACAGCACCGTCCTTTCTATATTATTAAAATTCATCATCAAAGCTCTACCTCTCCGGCTTCAAACACAGGACCGTCCTTGCAGACGCGCTTATAACCCTCTCCTGTTTTCACCTTGCAGGCACAAACCAGACATGCACCAACGCCGCAGCCCATTCTCTGTTCCAAAGAAATCTGGCAGCGTACGCCCAGCTTTTCGGCAAGAGCAACCGCATATTTGAGCAGCGGTGTCGGTCCGCAGGCGTAGATGATGGAAGGCTTGCGCTCTGTGATCAGTTTTTCAACCGCAGCGGAAACATAACCCTGCTCACCGAGAGAGCCGTCTTCCGTGGCAACAACGGTTTCGCAGTTGGCTGAATAGTCTTCAGTCAGCACAGCAGCTTCTGCACGTTTGAAGCCGAGAGCGGCCATGGCGTTTTCTTTATAAGATTTGGCAAGTTCAAGCAGCGGCGGAACTCCGATTCCTCCGCCAATCAGCAGCGCGGTGGCGCCCTCGATAGGCTCAAATCCATTGCCAAGCGGAGCCATTACTTCCAGAGAAGCACCCTCTTCCACGCCAGCCAGCCAGTCGGTGCCTTCTCCACGCACTTCAAAAACAAGGCGTATGCCTTCTGCCGATACCTCGCAGATGGAGATGGGGCGGCGCAGCATAAAGCCTTCGCAGCGTATCTCAGCAAATTGCCCGGGACGAACCTGAGCGGCAATCTCCGGGCAATTCAGCCATACGCTGTAAATATCGCCGATGCCGTGGGCAATCAGCTTTTTTTCGGTTATTTTACAGCTTTTATTCAGTATCATAATTATTTCGTTCCAAAAATCCTGTCTCCGGCATCTCCAAGACCGGGTACTATGTAGCAATGTTCGTTAAGCTTTTCATCCAGAGAAGCACCATAGATCTGAACATCAGGATGTGCCTCCATGAGAGCTTTTACGCCTTCCGGAGCAGCGATAATGCAGAGAAATTTGATGCTCTTGGCATTACGGGCTTTGATCTGGGAAACAGCGTCAATTGCAGTTCCGCCAGTAGCCAGCATCGGATCAAGAAGAAAAACATCGCGGTTTTCAATGTCAAAGGGAAGTTTGCAGTAGTACTCAACCGGCTGCAGGGTTTCAGGGTCACGATAGAGTCCGATGTGACCGACTTTGGCAGCGGGTACGAGGGTAAGAGCACCGTCTACCATACCAAGACCGGCACGGAGAATGGGAACAAAAGCCAGCTTACGGCCGGGGATCTCCTGAGCGATCATCTTGCAGATGGGAGTTTCGATCTCTACATCCTCAAGAGGAAGGTCTCTTGTGGCATCGTAGCAAAGAAGTGTGGTGATCTCAGAAACGAGCTCTTTGAACTCCTTGGTGCCGGTTTTGACATCTCTAAGATGGCGCAGTTTGTGTTTAATCAGCGGATGATCCAGAAAAATAGGTTCCATTGATACGTCCTCCCTGTTCAATATTTCAACATATAATTGGCTGTAGTTCAGAATGTGCCGTTTTCGATCTCGGTGATCTGAGCAACTCTTCTTGCATGACGACCGCCCTCAAAGGGGGTATTGATGTAGAGATCCGCGATCTCTGTGGCAAGACCTGCACCAACAACTCTTGCGCCGAGGCAGAGAACGTTGGCATCGTTGTGCAGGCGGGTAAATTTGGCGCTGAAGCAGTCACCGCATACAGCTGCACGAATTCCCTTGAATTTATTAGCTGCCATGGACATGCCAATACCGGTTCCGCAAACAAGAATACCCTTGTCGCACTTACCTTCTGTGATGGCACCACAAACTTTCTTTGCGATCAGAGCGTAGTCAATGGAATTGGTATCGTGGCATCCGAAATCCTCGTAGGCAACACCAATTTCGTCAAAATGCTTTTTGAGAGCTTCTTTCAGCTCAAAACCGCCGTGGTCACTTCCAATTGCAATCATGGTAAAATTCCTCCGTTTATGTTTTGGTTTTATTTATAAATTTATTGCACTATTGTTTTTCTTTCAGCTTTGCCATGCGCTCTCTTTCAGCCTGCGGCAATCTGAGATATTTAGGCATGAGTTCTCCTGCTTCTACCGTTTCTCCCTTTTCAATGGCAGCCTGTGCAGCCATACAAACACCAAATCCGGTCTGATTTATCATCAGCGGAGCCGCCAACACCAGCTCGGAGATATGTTCTTTCATAAACTGGTAACACAGTTCTGCCCCATCGCCCACCAGCGTAATTTTTTTCCCAACAGACTTCAGCTGCAGTTCCAGCTCTTCCACAGAAATCGCCGCATCCTCCGAGAGACGGCGGAAAACGGTTCCATTCCCGCTGATCTCAAAAAGAGCGGT
This sequence comes from Oscillospiraceae bacterium, assembly GCA_015067185.1. Classification (GTDB taxonomy): domain Bacteria; phylum Bacillota; class Clostridia; order Oscillospirales; family Ruminococcaceae; genus SIG526. The sequence continues at coordinate 85,999 of SVMZ01000001.1, forward strand.
ATACACCTGGCGGCAGCGGGCATCCATGGCCGCACAGACAATTCCGTCAATTCCCGTCAGATTGCGTGCCAGTGCTTCCAGAGTAGATACTCCTGCACAAGGCTTTTTTGATGTAAAGCATATAGCCTTTACCGCCGCAATTCCTATTCTGAGTCCCGTAAAAGACCCGGGCCCCGAGGAAACAGCAAAGCAATCGATGTCTTCCATGGTCAGCATGGCACAGTCAAGAAGTGCCTGCACCATCGGCAATGCTGTCTGGCTGTGGGTCAGCCTTGTATTAAGCTGTGTCTGGGCTATGATTTTACCTTCCGCACATATGGCTGCGGAGGCTGTTTTGGCTGAGGTATCAATCCCCAATATTATCGGCAAAGCGATCGTCTCCAGTTACTGTAATTTCACGCACATTGTCATCGACACGGCGTATTTCTATATAGATTGTATTTTCGGGAAGATATTCGGTAATATTTTCGCTCCATTCTATGGCACAGATGGAATACTCATCCAGATAGTCAAAAAAGCCGATAGAATAGAGACTGTCAAAACCGTCTATCCGGTACATATCAAAGTGATTCAGCGGAATTTTTCCCTCATAGCGGTTAACGATGGCAAAAGTAGGGCTTGTTACTGTACCGTCACATCCGAGTCCGCGTGCAAGTCCGCGGGTAAATGCAGTCTTCCCTGCACCCAATCCGCCAACATAGGCAATCACATCACCCGGGACCAGTTTTTCGGCGATTCTCTCCGCCGCTTTTTCGGTATCCTGTTCCGAATTCGAGACAAATTTCAGCATCCGATCCTCCCGATTTTTTCTTTCTGCATTTTATCAGAACAATCCATCAATCTTTCCGTTCTCATCCACATCGATATTGCAGGCAGCAGGACGTTTGGGCAGTCCGGGCATCGTCATAATATCACCTGTAAGTACGACAACAAATCCTGCACCGGCGGAAAGTTTAACTTCCTTGACAGTAATGTTGAAGCCCTCAGGGCGTCCCAGTTTTTTGGGATCATCGGAGAGGGAATACTGTGTCTTGGCAACACAGATGGGCATCTCTTCTGCACCAAGCTGTTCGATCTCTGCAATTTGTTTGATGGCTTGAGTGGTGTATTCAACACCGTCCGCACCATAGATCTCGGTGGCAACAGTCTTGATTTTATCCTTAATGGAAAGAGAGAGATCGTAAATAGGCTTAAAGTTGGAAACTTCGTTTTCACAAACGTCAACAACAGTTCTGGCAAGCTCTGCACCGCCTTCTCCACCTTTGGCAAAGACCTCTGCCATGGCATATTTTACACCGAGAGATGCGCAATAATCGGTAAATACCTTGATCTCCTCATCGGTATCGCAGGCAAAGCGGTTGAGCGCAACCACCACAGGAACTCCGAATTTACGCATATTCTCAACATGCTTTCCAAGGTTGACAATTCCCTTTTTCAGTGCTTCCGGGTTGGGCTGAGAAGTTTCTGTCTTGGGCACACCGCCGTTATATTTGAAGGAGCGCAGTGTGGAAACAAGCACAACGGCAGAGGGCTTGAGTCCTGCTTTTCTGCATTTGATATCGAAAAATTTTTCGGCACCGAGATCGGAGCCGAAACCGGCCTCTGTGATACAATAATCTGCCAGTTTCAGTGCAAGTTTTGTGGCTCTTACGGAGTTGCAGCCATGTGCAATATTGGCAAAAGGACCGCCGTGCATCAGCGCAGGTGTGTTCTCAAGAGTCTGAACAATATTCGGTTTAATGGCATCCTTAAGCAGCGCAGCCATTGCTCCAACTGCTTCAATGTCTCTGGCATAGACCGGATCTCCGCTGTAATTAAATGCAACCAGAATGGAGCCGAGGCGTGCCTTGAGATCGGTAATATCTGCAGCCAAACAGAGGATTGCCATAATTTCACTGGCAACGGTGATAATAAATCCGTCTTCACGAGGAACGCCGTTGAGCTTGCCGCCAAGGCCGGCAACAATACTTCTAAGCTCACGGTCATTCATATCCATGCAGCGTTTGATCAGGATACGTCTGTGATCGATATTGAGGGCATTTCCCTGCTGAATGTGGTTATCCAGCATCGCACAGAGCAGGTTATTCGCCGCAGTAATGGCATGCATATCGCCTGTAAAATGAAGGTTGATATCCTCCATGGGCAGAACCTGAGCATATCCGCCGCCTGCTGCGCCTCCCTTTACACCAAAAACAGGACCCAGAGAGGGTTCGCGAAGTGCAATAATCGCATTTTTCCCAATGTAATTCATGGCTTCGCCAAGACCAACCGTTACAGTGGTTTTACCCTCCCCTGCAGGTGTGGGGTTAATTGCTGTAACAAGAATCAGTTTTCCATCGGGACGGTCTTTCAGTCTTCTGATGGTATCATCCGATATTTTTGCTTTATATTTTCCGTAAAGCTCCAGTTCATCCGGCAGAATTCCTGCCTTCTCTGCAATCTCAGTAATCGGTTTCATCTTGGCAGCCTGTGCTATTTCAATATCACTCGGAAACTTCGACATCCTGTTCGTCCTCCTGCTTTGGTATTTTTCCTCAGAAATATATTGAGTCGCTGCCGAAAGGCAAACTTCTCAAACTACAATTTTATTAATTATACCACAAATCTTTTCATATTGAAAGTATTATACTTGAATATTTGTCCCGCAAGTGATAAAATTGTTTTATGTACTTTTACTCCCGGAGGATATCCCGTTGTTTAAAAAAATCTTTAAAGCGATCACACGCTATATCCGATATACCGACAAGATGACCCTGCTGCTGTGCATGTGCTGTTCTGTGCTGAGCGTTGTTCTTATTGAAGGTATGCTCAATTCCAATATGCCTTATGTTTATCCCAGGCATATCCCTGTTCAGATTATTGCTGCTGCCATCGGTCTGATTCTGGCAATCATCACCTCCTGCATTGATTACCACATTATCGCCAAACTGTGGCAGCTCTACGTTCCTGTTTCGATTCTTCTTGTTCTTCTCACCTTTTTTATCGGCACACAGCGCGGCGAAGCAGATGACAAAGCATGGCTTCCCCTTCCTTTTGGTCTTTCCCTGCAGCCGTCAGAACTGATGAAGATTGCGTTTATTATGACATTTTCCCAGCATCTCAACAAAGTCAAGGAAAAAATCAATTCCATTTTTCAGGTTTTTCTCCTGGGAATCCACGGCCTTATCCCCATCTCTCTTGTCATGATGCAGGGCGATGACGGAACGATGCTGATATTTTGTCTCATCTTTCTTTCTATGCTTTTTGCAGCGGGGATTGATTGGAAGTATATTCTTACAGCCGTTGTTGCCGCTTGTGTTGCTGTTCCATTCGTTTGGGAATATGTACTGAGCAATGACCAAAGAATACGCTTTGCAATTATCCTTGATCTCGAAAGTGATCCTTTGGGCAAAGGGTTTCAGCAGCTGGAAGGTCTGACAGCCCTTGGTGCCGGAAAACTGATGGGAAACGGTATCTTTTCCGGTGATCACTGGTGGACTCCGGAAATTCATAACGACTTTATCTTTGTTTTTATTGGACAGTCTCTTGGTTTTGTTGGCTGTATCGCCGTCATCGCTATTCTTATGGTTATTATGATGCGTTTTCTGGTAGCCGCCCACAAGGCCGCTGATGATATGGGCCGTTTTATCTGTATTGGCGTTTTTGCCATGTTTGCTTTTCAGGCTATTTTTAATATCGGCATGTGCCTCAGCGTACTCCCGGTTATCGGTCTTACCCTTCCTCTGATCAGCGCCGGCGGCACTTCGGTTATTACTTCCTATCTCGGTATCGGTCTTGCGCTCAGTGTTGTCTACCACACTCGTAAGCCTGAGTTTGAAAGGTAGTTTTTGATTACAAATATTTGTTTTTAATAAATATTATTTTTATAAGGAGAAATCAAAATGACACTCAAAAGAATCCTCACCATGTCCCTCTGTATGCTGTTGGCAATCCCTGTCGCCGGATGCGGAGAGGCAGCCCAGAATCCCGTTGCCACCATTGAGATGGAAAACGGCGGCATCATCAAGATTGAGCTTTATCCCGATGTTGCTCCCAATACCGTCAATAATTTTATCTCTCTGGCAAACGAAGGCTACTATGACGGTCTTATCTTTCACAGAGTGATTCCCGGATTTATGATTCAGGGCGGTGACCCCAACGGAAACGGTACCGGTGGCCCCGGCTACATGATCAAGGGCGAGTTCACCGACAACGGCCACGAGAATAACCTCTCCCATGCTCGCGGTGTTGTTTCCATGGCACGCCGCGGCGGCACTATGTGGAATCCCGAACTTGGCTACAACACAGCCGGAAGTCAGTTCTTCATCATGGTTGAAGATGCTGATCATCTTGATGATCAGTACGCAGCATTCGGTGAAGTGATCGAAGGAATGGACGTTGTGGATGATATTGTTTCTGTAGCAACCGACAGCAGCGATAAGCCCTATGAAGATCAAAAAATCCGCAGCATTACCATTGAAACTTTCGGCAAAACCTATCCGGAACCCGAAATTATTACTGAATAATGTTAAAATATCAGTACATTTTCTGGGACTGGAACGGTACTCTGGTCAATGATGTGTATGCAGCATTGGCTTCCGTCAATGATATTCTGGCAAAACGGAAACGTCCCGCCATTGATCTGCCCCGCTATTATTCGTTGATGGGAACCCCTATCACACGGTTTTATGAACGGTTATTTGCCCCGGAAAAACCGGATTTTCCTCTTCTTGCAGCTGAGTTTCATGAGGGATATGACAGACATATGGATCAATACGGCCTCATGCCCGGAGCACGGAATATTCTTCTTGCCCTGCGGGAAAGAGGTGCCTGTCAGATTGTGGTATCCTCCTCCGAAAAACGCAGACTGAACGAGCAGATTTCCCGGTTTCAGTTAAATGATATCTTCTCAGCTGTACTGGGACAAGAGGACTTCCAATGCTCCAGCAAGTTGGAAAGTGCAAGACGATATATGCAAACATATTCCTGTTCTCCCTCCCGTTCCGTTATGATCGGCGATCTGGAGCATGATTTCGAGGTTGCTTCTGCACTTGGCATGGATTGTTTTTTGATAGCCCAAGGGCATCAGTCCTATGATTCCCTGCAGACGCTTGGTGTTCCTGTCCTTCATGATATCTCCGAGTTGAAAAAACATCTCTTTTGACAGCCTCAAAACAACAAACAACAGCCTGACCCTCAATGTCAGGCTGTTGTTTTTATAAACGGAAAATCGGTATCTCTTCTCACTGAAATATTCCGGATTGCAGCAATTATCCTTCTTCACGCTGCAGCCGAATAAACGCCGCCAAACTTTGTCCTGTATGATATCTAAAATATTTTCTGAGTAACTCTGATGAATAAAAATCTAGTATTTCCGCAATTTCTGCAATCGTATATTTGCCGCTGCTCGCCAAAGCTTTAATATTTTCAACTCTCTTTTGAGCAATGATATCGCCCAATGCTCTGGCACTGCTTCGCTTTACCACCCTTGTCAGATGTTCTTTGCTGCAGCCCATTGCCGCTGCTGCGTCGGCAACAGTAATGGCACGTACCACATTTTCTTCCAACCAGGTCATACAACGTATGTACAATTGAAGATCGCTGTTTTTTGTATTTATGCTTCTCCATAATTCATCCAAAAGAATCAGCAACAGTGCCTCACGGATTGCCGGAACAACTTCATTGTAAAAATCTGTTTCGTGCAGCCGTTTTACATATTCCTTCATAGAAATTGCATTCTCGGTAATACACAGTTCTCCGCTTTTCAGGATATCCAACTGCATATCTGATTCAAAATGAATCAGCATGACCATCGCGTCCTCCTTAACAGAGAAGTGACAGTCGTTGTATTGCGGCACCAGAAAACATCCATGCTCTGTCAGTATCTTCTTTTCATCGTTCAGAACAATTCTGCCGGAAAGGATATATACCAGTCTGTGACAGCCTTCCACATTAGCTTTAAACTCCTTCCCTTTCTCATACCACTTTTTCTCACAGCTCAGTATTTTCAGCTTATTATAGTGAGATACCCGCTCATACTTCTCACTGCGTTCTGTAACAAATATCATATTTTTTCCTGTTTCCTTTATTTTTTCTATTGTCACACAATAAAATGCTTGTTATTATTATACTTGAAAAAATGATTTTTTCAATACACCGGAAAGGATACTGTTATGAAAATTCATGTCAAATCAAAGTACATTATTTTTCCTGTTAATCCCAAACTTCCCGACAAACATATTTCTTTCTTGCAAAATGGTAAAGAAGTATATTATCTTGATGTAAAACTGGATAACATCTCTCCCTGTTTTGAGGCTTATGCAGATGTAACCCGTTTTATAGGTACAGAGCTTGATTTAAACATTTCCCCTGAAATGGATATCATATGGCGCGAATCGAACACCATAGATATTCCCGATCTCTATCATGAGCCAATGCGTCCTCAAGTACATTTTTCGACGAAAAACGGTTGGAATAATGACCCGAACGGTATGATCTTTCTTGACGGCGTTTATCATATGTTTTACCAACACAATCCTTGCGATCCCACCTGGGGTAATATGCATTGGGGACATGCTGTCAGCAGGGACCTTCTGCATTGGGAAGAAAAAGAGATTGCGCTCTTCCCCGATCAATTCGGAACCATGTTTTCCGGAAGTGCTGTTCTGGACAGTAAAAATATAACCGGTTTTTCTAAAAATGATACCCCTCCCGTATTGCTTTATTATACAGCAGCGGGAACTCCTTATACCCAATGCCTTGCCTATTCCTGTGATGGGCTGAAGACTATTCAAAAGTATGACGGCAACCCCATCATTCCCTATATTATCGGCAGAAACCGTGATCCTAAAGTAGTCTGGTGTGAAGAACTTAACAGTTACCTTTTGGCGCTGTATCTCTCAGATGACCGTTACCTTCTGTTTACCTCCAACAACATGATTAACTGGCAAATTCTGCAGGAAATTATTCTTGAGGGAGACAACGAATGCCCGGATCTCTACTGCATGAAAAATGACAATGGTGAACGGCGCTGGGTATTCATCGGTGCTCATGACCGCTACCTGGTCGGAGAATTTAAAGAAGGAAAATTTGTTCCCACGCAGCCGGTGCAGACATTACACTTCGGTTCCTCCGGATATGCTGCCCAAAGTTTCAGTAACCTGCCTGAGGGCCGTAATATCCGTGTCTCCTGGATGCGTTGGAATCATATCTCCGAAAAAAACTTTTCTCAACAGATGGGTATTCCGGTTGATCTCAGCCTAAAAACTTATAATGGAATAGAATATCTCTGCGCTACCCCCGTACCCGAAATTCAAACTCTCTTCCAAAACACTAAAGAATACAGCAACATTGTTCTGGATGGGGTTAATACGGTTTTCTTTCCTGTTTCTACCGATGCGCAGCTCATCCGTCTTGAAGCCGATCTTTCTTCCAAAGCTCAGCTTACCTTAGGTTGGTTTGGAAGAAAGATGGTACTCGATATGGCAAAAAACAAACTATCTTTACAAGAGTCTGCCGGACCTCTTTCCATCACCAAAAATAAACTCGATGTTACTATCCTTATTGATCGCTGCAGTGTTGAAATTTTCGCCGATGGCGGCAGAATTTATTTTGCTGATTCCAATCCTTCTACGGTCTGCGACTTTAACATTCCTCAGATTACCCTTTATGCTGACCGTCCTTGTGTGGTAAACGCTCTGGAGATTCATGCCCTGAACCCTATCTGGGAATAAGCCACTTACAACTGTAACAAATCATATAACAAATGCAGCCGCCCTCTTTCAATGAAAAAAGAAGGCGGCTGCGCTTTTATATGGTCGTATGCATTTTATTTTGTTCGTATTTGGATATTATTTATGTACACTCTCTTTTGCCTCTGCATGCTCTTTTTCTCCGCATTCCTCAAAACGGATCTTCGGCAAACTCCAGCGGTATTTGGTGGCAAGCATTCTGATCACAAAAACCAATACCATAGACAAAATCGCAGGGAAAACAGGATTTTCCATCTTGAGTCTCATTACATAATAAAGTACACTGCCTGCAATGGAGGCGAGAGCATAGACATATTTTCTGAACACGACCGGCGTATCATCGGTTAGAACATCCCGGATTACACCGCCGCCGATTCCTGTCAGCATACCCAGAACAACAGCAAGAAAGGCATTATCGGAAACACCTTCTGAAAAAGCCACCTCGGTACCCATAACAGAAAACGCAGCAAGTCCCATGGCATCAAAAATATTGTTTACATATTCTACCTTTTGGCGCAGAGGATTGAATTTCCTTCTGTTGCAGCGCGCTATAATAAACACAATAATTGCCGTAACGGCAGCCAAAGCTACCATTTGCAGATTCTGAAACACTGCAGGAGGTGTCCTTCCTATAAGGACATCCCGGATTACACCGCCCCCTAATGCGGTAATACAGCCAATGCAAACTACCCCGAAAATATCCAGCCCGCTGCTGATTGCGATAAATGCGCCGGAAATAGCAAAAGCAATCGTTCCAATGATCTCAAGGATCGATATAATGGTATCTGTAATCATAAAAAGACATCCTCTGCTTTTTTCTTTATCCTTATCTTTCTACAGTCGAATTGGGTTCATCCGAGCATATTATAGTATATCTTTGCAGTAAAAGCAAGCTTTTTTCGATACTTATATTATGTTTTTGTTTTCCTGTCAAAGACACTTTTCCTGTAATTACCCGTTTACAGCAATTATGACTCATCTGTAACATTTCTTTCCGGCTATTGACAATCCCATTCTAATGGATTAGAATGAAAGTATACTAATCCATTAGACCTCAAAGGAGCTCTTTTATGTCTACACCCAAAATTTTTGAAAGTGAATATCGTTTTTGCCTGATTCTCTGGGAGCATGAACCGATCCGCAGCACAGAACTGGCAAAACTCTGCAAAGAAAAGCTGGATTGGTCCAAAACCACTACTTATACAGTCATCAAACGTCTCAGTGAACGCGGTGTACTGAAAAACGAAAACACCATTGTTTCTTCTCTGATCTCCAAGGATGAAGCACAACAGAGTGAGCTGAATGAATTGGTTGAAAAAAAATTTGAGGGTTCCCTCCCTGCCTTTATCGCGGCTTTCGCCCGCAGACAGGAGCTTTCTGATGACGAAGTCGCAGAGATCCGGCGTATTATCGAACGATAAGGAGGACACATAAAATGGAATCATTGTTTCTTGACATTGTCAATATAAGTATAACAGCCGGTTGGTTTATCCTTGCCGTCATGCTGCTGCGCATGATACTAAAAAAAGCACCGAAATGGATATTCTGTGCTCTCTGGGCCTTGGTAGCATTTCGCCTGATTTGTCCCTTTTCCATTGAGAGTGCGCTTAGTCTGATTCCTTCCGCACAGCCGCTGTCACAGGAACTTTTCTCAGCTCCCCTTCCGTCAGCAGGCTCCCCTCTCTCCGGAACTCCCGGTACCTTTTCTCCTGCTTTCCCCTCATCCTCTGCCGCAGATCCCGGAGACAGTGCCTCTCCTCTTCAGATATGGCTGTTTGCAGCTGCCTGTATCTGGTTAACCGGTGCCGCAATTCTGCTGCTTTATGCCATCGTCAGTTTTCTCCTGCTCAAACACCGTCTGGCAACCGCCACTCTTTTTGCTCCGGGCATCAAGCAGAGTGAAAAGGTGGAGTCTCCTTTCGTCCTTGGTTTTTTCCGGCCCATTATCTATCTCCCCTATACCATCGCAGAGAATGATTTGGAATATGTTATTGCCCATGAACGTGCACACATTCAACGTAAGGATCATTGGTGGAAACCTGTTGGTTTTATCATTTTATCGGTTTACTGGTTCCATCCTCTGGTGTGGGCCGCTTACCTGCTGCTCTGCCGTGACATCGAAGCTGCCTGTGATGAAAAAGTTATTGCCTCCACAAATCAGGATTACCGCCGCGCTTATTCCACGGCACTGCTCAACTGCAGTATAACCCGCCGCCATATTGCCGCCTGTCCCATTGCTTTTGGCGAGACAAGTGTAAAATCCCGCATTAAAAGCGTTATGAACTATAAAAAACCTGCCTTTTGGTTAATTCTCGCAGCTGTTATTCTGTCGCTTGCAACAGCTATCTGTTTAATCACCGTTCCCAAAGAAAAATCTCCGGATGATCCTTCCCCTCTCAACTATAAAAATGTTATCACTATCCTTCCTGATGACGGTACGCTGCAGGTTATCCATTATCCTGAAACTGACCCCAGAAAAAAAGAGGAGGGTAAAATTCTCTTGGGAGTCAGTGATTGCGTTGATTTTGCAGAGTATCTGGAAAATTCCGAATGGAAGGAACGCCGTGCCCCTTCCGATTCCCCAGCCAGTCCCGGTTCCATCGAGTTTATCATCGAAGAGGAATACCGTATTACCGTCTACCGGCAACCACGGATCGCCAGAGTCAGTTACTATGATGAAGAACGCTGGTATCGCACCGACAGAAAGGACTATGACAGCGCTGTGGAAATTGCCTATTCTCCCGATACCCTTTCTGCCGATACCGCAAATCCTACGGATACTACCGATAATATCTTCCCTTTTGGTCACATCTATCGCGTCAATGAAGTCACTTACGAGTCTCCTGTTTACTCTTTTTCCTATACCGTCGATACAGCTCCTTTCTTTACACTGACCAGTGATCATATATTATTGGCTGCATGGGATCGCCAAATTGATATGAGTACCGATTCTTTTACACAGCTTGGTGCCTTTTCCAAAACCAGACTGACTGAAGAGAACTTTGATGATCTTTTCTTGCCGGGCAAACTGCAGTCCAATCTTTTTTCCACAACAAACATTATTAAAACCATCCGTAAAAATACCCGTCAGGCCTGGAGAATAGATGTGGAGGAGGATGAAAACAATGTTTTCTTTTATCTGCTTCTCACCAACGATAACGAAGTCTATCTGAGTTACGGCTACGATGCCGCGGATGGAAAGGCAACAATTCGCTGGCTGTTCCGGCTGGAACGCATAGATCTGCTGAATTGTACTGCTGTAAGTGAAGGAGTCATTGCTCATATCGAACCCTGTTATTATGCCAATGATTTCGATTTTGAATACGAGGTTCTTTCCGTTGGAGAATTTATCGGCAGCGGCTCACTGGTCCTTTCAGCCGACTGGGAAGGCGATATCCTGACCGTTGGAGAGGATTATTATGAAAATAACGGAACCGGTGTTACCGTAAAAAGAGATACCCACAAATTAACCCGAAACGGTTACGGAAACTTTGTGCTTCTTCTGGAGCATAGAAATCCTGACCAGGAAGAAAGTGCCGTATATTTCATCCGTGGAAACAACAACATAGAATATGTATTCCGCATTACCTTCACGCCTAAAACTACGAACGGCGAATCTCCTGATGACACCGAAGCAACAGATCCTCTTGAAACTGCTGTCTCCTCCGCGATTATGGCACATTATGACAGCGGCGAGCCTGATGGATTAATTTACGCAGAAGGTCATATTCTCCTCGGAAGCGAAAGCAAAAGTGATGCAGATGGACAGACAGACACCATTGACGAGATAACACTATACCTCTTGGTATTGAAGCGCGCCCATGCAGTCTATGATCCTATGAAAATTATAAACGGCGGCTACGGTCCGGTGGCAATTACCTTTATCATAGATTCTAACGGACAATATCAGTTAAAAGAATACTGGGAACCCCGGAATGGCAGTTATTATGAAGAGGATATCCGCAATAAATTTCCGGAACCGTTGGCTGATGAAGTTCTCATCAATCATCAGAATTATGTAACGGAACTGGACCGTCTCTGTACTGCCAATGCCGAAGCAAAATTCAATCGCATTGCAGGAATCGATAATAACACATTAAATCTCCCTGGAGATACCATGCTTTATCCTACAGACCCCTCCCATCTTTCTGACGAATATATTGAGACACATCCCGATGAATTTCGGGCTATGCTGGGCAATGATGAAGCTGCGCTGCGCTACTGCTTCGGCGAGTTTTTGAAGGGAGATCAGAAAGGCAAAAAAGCCGAAATCATGTCCGAGGTTTGTGAAGAGATCATGCTTTTTGCAAATGCTGCCTCATCAGAAGCTGTGATTATCGATTGGACAGATCCAGAAAATGTGACAGGCCAGTTGTGGTTTGATGCATTCCAAAGCAATGCCAAACGGTTGGCGGAACAATATACTTCCTATGAATTAAAGAAATATTTTCCAATCTCTGCGCTCCTTCTTGAAATGATGGAAGAACTGTAACAAAATACCGTACCACTGAAACGACAGGCTTTTGTAAACCTGTCGTTTCCTGTTATTGCTTTATTTTCAATATAAAAAGAACACCGAATCATCCGGAATTTCTCTGAATGATTCGGTGTTTGTTATGATCAGCTTTATAAATCAATTATCCCAGCATCTTAATGACATAGGCCGCAATTGTCTTGGTGTAGTCAACAAACTTGTCACATTCAATAAACTCGTTGGGCTGGTGGGCGCCACCCTCTTTATCAAAATCGCGTCCCATACCAAAGCCGTAGGCAAGGTTGCTGCCGTATTTGGAGATAACCGAGAGATCGGAAAGGCAGGAACCGCAAACCAGCAGCTCCTGTCCTGCTGCTTCTCTGGATGCCTCCAGCATCAGCTTAATATCCTCACTGTCCGGTTCACAGAAAACATAATGGAAAAAGCGGGTATCCGGCTCAAAGCCGTCGCTGATGATTCCCATCGGTGCAAGACGCGCTGTCAATACCTGTTCCAATGCAGCAAGCTCGGCATAAATTTCATCCTTGCTCTTATCTGTGTAATAGGTGATGTGCATCTCTCCGACACCAAGGTCGTTTCCCTTGTTGCCTGCCATGATTCCCATATAACGGAAAGCGGTATCGGGAATACAGGTTCCGGCATAAAAGCGGTTTTCTGCCAACTCCTTACGGCGGTTTTCCGCAAAGCTCTCCAGAATATCCATAACTACCGGAATCGCTCTTGCTGTCAATTTGGCGCTGTCTACCGTCTCTTTGGTATGATAGGTATATTTTATCTCCTGTCCTCCGGAGCCACAATGCCAGATCTGCCCTTCCTTGCAGTCCATATTGACGATGTGTTTGCAGGGATATTTCAGCACTGCGGCAAGCGCACCATGAGAGCCGCCATGCTCTTCATCGGAATAAGCTGAAAAAAGCAGATTGGCTTTAGGCTCAAATCCTTCCTCTTTCAGCAGCTTTATAACAAACAGTGCCGCAGCGAGAGCATATTTGTCATCTCCCGCACCGCGCCCCCATATTTTTCCTTCGCTGATATCGCCGGAAAGCGGCTCTCTGTTCCAATTGGCAGCATCACCGATTTCAACGGTATCGGTGTGTCCCATCAGCATCAGAGCATCGGTATCTTCTTTTCCCTTCCATCGCGCTGTCACGTTATATCGGTTCTCCAAATGATGGTTGGGAATATAATCCGGGTGATCTTCAAATCCTTCAATATCAAGCGGGGAATACAAATCACTCTCCATCCCCAACTCCCGGCAGATATCATATATCTGTTCGGCCATCGCCTGCTCGTTTCCGCGGTCTCTGAAATTTTCAGAATTGATTTTGATAAAAGAACTGAGCAAATCAAACAATTCTTCTTTTCTTTCATCAATCAGACTGCAAATACGTTTTATCTCCATAAAACTCCCTCCCAATATAAAAACTCCAAAGAATCCTTTCTTTGTTTTAATATATCATATTCCCATTGTCATTGTCTATAATTATTTTTATCTTAGACAACACAGCGTACAAAATCATTTTAAAACGGAATTTTTCCTTTGTTTCCACCATAAGAAAGAGGACAGGAATACTCACGCTCTTCCTGTCCTCTTCTGCTTTCATCTCAATAATTCATCCTGAGCTATCCTACATCCCTTTCATAAAACATAAACGCGCTTTTTATAAATTTCTCTACCCTAAGCTTATTCCTTGCTGGATCCGGTATCTTTCACAAGTTCATACATCATCATTGCCGGCAGTACCATAACAAACAGAACAGTCCACATAAATCATTTCCTCCAACTTTCGCTGCATCAGATTTTATTGCAGCTTTTTCTCTGTTGAATTCATTTTATCATGTTCACTGTCCCATAAAACGGACGCTGCTTTGACACGTTCCCCGTCAGGAAGATATTTTTGCAGACAACTGTTATCCTGCATAAGCACAACGGACTTTCTGCGTGTTTTATCTTTTATCTTGCCTTAATACTGATTATAAAACAAGGAACCTGCTGCATCTGTTGCGCAACAGTTTCCCCGGATCACGATATTATATTGAAAACCATCATCTTTTCTTTGAAATATGTTTATAATTGTTGACAATGATAATACTATTACTATATGGTATTTGCAATTCCACTTTATATGCGCTAAACTATTTGTGGCATTATTTTGTTCTCTCTTTTTAATGTCCTCCTCATATGTTTGTTGCTGTAACTGGCAGGGTACAACTCTATCTTACCATATTAGGAGTTTTTGCTATAAGCTTTTCTGAACCACACGACTATCGTGTGGTTTTCTATATACAAACAAAAAGGACACCTTTTGGTGTCCTTTTTGTTTTGGCAGCGGCACTAGGATTCGAACCTAGGTGATGACGGAGTCAGAGTCCGTTGCCTTACCGCTTGGCGATGCCGCTATCTGCTTTTTTAGGGGTTGTCTCTGACAACGTTATATATTATAATACACGGGTTTCGATTTGTCAACACTTTTTTGAAATTTTTTTTGATTTTTTTCAAACCTACTTATTTACAGGATGCTATCTTCATTTTCCTTCCTTTTCACTTTTCAATCCCACCTTCTGGAATTTCTTGCTTTTTCTTTAGAATGATGCTATAATAAATTCACTTTATACGAGATACAAGGAGGTCATCCCGTGCAGACGATTTCTGAATCTACAAAAGAAGCTCTTGCCGAAGCCGCTCGCTCTGCTATGAAATTTGCATACGTTCCCTATTCTCATTTTCAGGTCGGAGCAGCACTTCTCGGCAGATCCGGACGGATCTACTCCGGCTGCAATATAGAGAACTCCTCTTACGGTGCAACTAACTGTGCAGAGCGTACTGCCCTGTTCAAAGCTGTATCAGAGGGAGAGCGGGAATTTGATGCCATTGCCATTGTTTCAAGTGCCGGCACAGCTACTCCCCCATGCGGTATCTGCCGTCAGGTTCTTTCGGAATTTGCTCCTGCTCTGCCTGTTCTGTTGGTATGTGAAGATAAAATTATCGAAACCTCACTGGATAAGATATTCGGTATGCCTTTTGAACTGTGAACAGATCTTTTCCTGCATATCCTGTTTGTTATCTCATTAATTTTAACCTTATCAATTGTTATCTATAAAAAGGAGAAGTTAAATCATGGAAAATACCATTATTATCCCTACCCCCAAAAAAGCAACATTACTTTCCGACGATACTGCACGTCTCTCTCCCTCGCTCTGTACAAAACAGACCGACTGGAAAGAACAGATCGATGTATTCAAAAGCTATTTTTACAGAAAACATGAGTTTGAACTTCAAAACGGAGACAGTATTGAATTGGTATATGACGCTGCTGTCTGCGAAAAAGGATATACGCTTGATTGCAGTGACAGAATGATTATCTCTGCCTCATCCAAAGAGGGGATCCTCTATGGCATTGCCACAGCCCTGCAGCTGCTGCAGGCAGAAGAGGACGGCACACTTACTGCTCCTCAGATTCACATCGAGGACTGGCCCGATAAGGAATACCGCGGTCTTATGGTCAGCCTTGCCGATGGATTCCACACTCTTGAGCAGTTGAAAAAAACACTTGACGTCTGTTTCTTCTTCAAGGTCAAATACGCCCAGCTGCACTTTATCGATAACAACCTTTATACGCTTCCCTCCAAAGTACTGCCCGATATCTCAACCAAAGGAAAATGCTACACTTTTGAAGAGATTGCCGAACTCAACCGCTATGCCAAGGAACGCGGTATTGTCATTGTCCCCGAATTTGAAACTCCTGGGCACGCAGCCTCCATGATCCGTGCCTATCCCGAAATATTTGCCAACCACATTGAGGGCGAAGGCGTCTCTATCGTTGCTGAGAACGGAAATATCCTGGATGATGGTACAATTATCTGCGCCGGAAGTCCAAAAGCTTTTGAAGCCGTTACCTCCCTTCTGACAGAGATTGCCGAGATGTTCCCGGATTCCCCCTATATTCACATCGGCGGCGATGAAGCTACCATTGCCGCATGGAACCAGTGCAGCACCTGTCTTGAATATATGCGTGAGCACGGTATCGAAGATGAATATGAGCTTTACAGCGAGTTTGTCGGCCGTGTTGCCCAGCATGTCTTTGATATTGGCCGTACCCCTATCGTTTGGGAAGGTTTTCCCAAAAAAGGTGTGCAGTATATTCCTCAAAAGACCATTGTTATTGCCTGGGAATCTCACTATCATCTGGTTCAGGATCTGTTGGAAGAGGGATTTGAAGTCATCAACTGCACCTGGCAGCCGCTCTACATTGTCAACAGCACCATTCAGCGCTGGACTCCAAAAGATATTATGGCATGGAATGTCTACAACTGGCAGCATTGGTGGCCGAACTCTGAAGCTTATCTCAATCCTATCACTGTGGCTCCCACCGATCAGGTTATGGGCGCTCAGCTCTGTTCCTGGTGCTACAGCTATGCCCAGGAGATCTTCCTGATCATAGAAAACCTTGCCGCCATGTCTGAACGTGTATGGAATGTCCGCCGTGTATGCGATGATAAAACTTTCCTGAAAAAACATACCAAACAGGTTGCAAATATTCTTCGTATTATTGATTGATTGTCCCTTATTCTCCCATTTTTCAACTAAATAAATTGTTCATTTCAAAAAAAGTAAACAATTTGGAAATAAATCCCCTGAATAATTGACAACGACTATACTTCCAGATATAATATAGTCTAATTATAATACTTCGCATTTATTTAGAAAGGAATCAAGGCTATGAAAAAGATTGTATGCGTTTTACTCGCCGTTATGCTGTCCATGATGATCTTCACAGCTTGCGGCAACACCACTATGACTATGGGTACCGGCGGTACCGGCGGTACATACTACGGTTACGGCGGCATCCTCGGCAATCAGATTAAAACTTCCTCCGGCATTACTGTTAACGTAGTTTCCACCGACGGTTCCAAGGCTAACATCCTCGGTATCGATGCCGGAAACTATCAGCTCGCTACCGTTCAATCTGATGTTATCGGTCACGCTATAAACGGTGCTGTTAGTTTCTCAACTGAAGGACCCGTTGATTCTTTCCGTGTTATTGGCGCTCTCTATGAAGAACCCGTTCAGATTGTAACAATGAACCCCGAAATTAAGAGCGTTGCTGATCTTGTAGGCAAGAAAGTTTCTATCGGCGCTTCTGGCTCTGGTGTTTATTTCAATGCAATTGACGTCCTTGCAGCAGCAGGTCTCACCGAAAACGATATTATCCCCCAGTATCAATCCTTTAATGACTCTACCGATGCTCTTAAGGATGGCAAAATCGATGCTGCTTTCATTGTAGCTGGCCCTCCCACCCCTGCTGTTTCCGAGCTTTTCGCAACCAATAAAGCATATCTAATTCCTGTTGATGGCGAAATTGGTGAAAAACTGATGACAGAGTATGCTCATTACACAGAGTTTGTTATCCCTGCCGGCACATACGATGGTTTGGAAGAAGATATCCATACTGTTACCGTTAAAGCAACTCTTATCGTAAGCGCATCTGCTTCCGAAGATGATGTTTATAATATCACCAAGGCTATCTTTGATAATGTCGATGCTATCACAGCCGCACATGCAAAGGGTGCTGAGCTTTCCCTCGAGAATGCCACAACGGGCATGGTTGCTCCTTTCCACAAGGGCGCTGCCAAGTATTTTGCAGAAAAAGGCATCACAGTTGAATCCAAATAATTGATTTGTGTTTTTCAATTGGCTGCAGCCGAATCCCTGCAGCCAATTCTTGTTTAAAATCAAAGGAGTGTTCCTATGGGTCTTTTAAAGAAAAAAACTGCCCCGGAAATTCAGGCACAGGAACCAATGGATATTGATGCGGTCATGAAAAAATATGACCGCGAGTCCAATACCCGTGTGTGGGTAGGAGCTCCCAAATGGGTCGTTACCTGCATTCTGGCTACCTTTTCCATCTTTTGTATTTATGTTACACTGTTTGCCACATGGCTGGATGAGATCCGTCTCACCTCCTTCATGGCATTCATCATTTTTATTGGCTACCTTGTGTTTCCTGCTAAAAAGGGTATGCAGAAAGCAAATTATATGCCTTGGTACGATATTATCATTATGCTGGCCGGTACAGGCTCCTTCCTGTATTACTGCATCAATGCAAAAGAGATCGTAGAGCGCTACAAAATCGATAACTTTGAGATGATCATCGGTATTGTGGGTATCCTCTGCCTGGCTGAACTCTGCCGCCGCAGTGTTGGTATTCCCATTCTGATTGTTGCCGGCGTTCTGTTGGTATATGCTTTAATTTTTGGTTCCACCAACCCCAGTGTTCTGGCACGCGTTATGGAAAATGTTCGTGTGCTCTTCTATTCTAAGGAAGGTATTCTCTCTACCCCGATTAATGTCTGCTCCAAATACATCGTAATGTTCATCATCTTCGGTGCATTTCTGGAGCGTACCGGTATCGCAGATTTCTTTATCAAGATTGCTAATGCTCTTGTTGGACGCTTCTCCGGCGGACCTGCAAAGGTTGCAGTTGTTGCTTCCGCTCTTGAAGGTATGGTTTCTGGTTCCTCCGTTGCCAACACTGTTGGTTCCGGTGCTGTAACCATTCCTCTAATGAAGCGCACCGGCTATAAACCGGAATTTGCCGCAGCAGCTGAAGCTTCTGCTTCCACAGGTGGACAGATCATGCCTCCGATCATGGGTGCAGCCGCCTTCTTAATGGCCGAAACCGTTGGTGTTCCCTACTCCAATATCGTTGTAAGAGCCATTTTGCCCGCTGTTCTCTATTTCGCAGGTGTGTTTATTACCGTTCATCTGGAAGCTAAAAAAGAAGGACTCAAAGGTCTCAGCAAAAAAGAGCTTCCCCGTCTGAAGCCCCTTCTCAAACAGACTTATCTGCTTCTCCCCTTGATTCTCCTTATCTACCTTGTAGGCACCAGCACCCGTTCCATTGCTTACGCAGCAGCCATTGCCATTGTTGTAGCCATCGTTGTAAGTCTGTTCAATAAAGAACATCGCATCACTCCCAAGCGTCTGCTTGAAGCGCTTGCTGCGGGCGGACAGGGTATGATCACCGTTGCTGCAGCCTGTGGTGTTGCAGGTATTATTGCAGGTATTATCGGTGTTACCGGTCTTGCCTATATGCTGTTCAACGGTATTGTTGCACTGGCAGGAAATCAGGTTATCATTGCTCTGGTTCTTACCATGCTCTGCTGCATTGTTCTGGGCATGGGTGTTCCTACAACCGCTAACTACTGCATTATGGCAGCCACCTGCGCACCTATTCTGGTACAGATGGGTGTCCCGATGATTGCAGCCCACTTCTTTGTTTTCTATTTCGGTATTGTGGCAGACCTCACACCTCCGGTTGCTTTGGCTGCTTATGCCGGCGCGGCTATCGCCCAGGCAAATCCGATGAAAACAGCTATCACCTCCACTAAACTGGCAATCGGTGCATTTATCGTTCCCTATGTTTTTGCCCTCAACCCGGCAATGCTGTTTATAGATACCTCTGTAGGTGAAGTTATTCTTATCTGCATCAGCTCTTTGATCGGTATGTTCGGTGTCGCCGCTTCTCTGGAAGGATATCTCTTCCGTAATATGCGCTGGTATGAGCGTGTATTGAGTGCCGCAGGCGGTCTGTTGCTGATCTACCCCGGCCTTGTTACCGATGTTATTGGTTTTGTGTTGGTTGCTCT
Organism: Oscillospiraceae bacterium; assembly: GCA_015067185.1. Taxonomy (GTDB): domain Bacteria; phylum Bacillota; class Clostridia; order Oscillospirales; family Ruminococcaceae; genus SIG526. The sequence continues at coordinate 105,874 of SVMZ01000001.1, forward strand.
TGTTGTTGCCCTCCAGTTTATTGGTCGCAAAAATAACACTGCTGCCGTTGCATAATCCCAAAGTATCAGATAAACATTTTCAGTCCCCGTCGCAAGACGGGGACTTTATTTTGTATCCTCTTTTTTATTGCATAAAACTTCCTTTCAATCAAGTGTTTCTCTCACTGTAAATTCAATTTCTATATTAAAAAAACAAACAAATTTTACAGCGGCAGCTTCCCTCTCCTATAAATAAATCTGACCAATGCAAAGCTCCTTGCTTCTATAGTCAATTATATTATTCTTCAATTCTTCTCCTTTAATAAAAACAAACTGACTTCGCTGAAAGAACGAAATCAGTTTGTTGCTTACTTCTCATCTTTTCTTTGCACCACAATCTTTTAATGCTTTATAGATGATGAATTTATCTCCATTTAAATGTTACCATGCCACAGACATAGAGAAAGGCAATGATGACAGGAACCACATAAATAAAGACGGGACGCATCCAATTCTGGATTTTAGGACCTTTTCCGGTATTGGCCTCCTTCAAAAATTTTTTCCTGCCCCATCCATAGCGTTTGCTGCAGCAGAACAGGACAACTACCAAAGAAGCAAGCGGAAGTAAATTGTTGTTAACCAAGAAATCCCATATATCGCTGATATTGCTTTTGGCGTGGAAAGGATGGAAATTTGCCCAGATATTATGCAAAACCACCACCGCCGTACTGTCCTGTCATCCACGGAAATTTCCAAACATTTCCGCAACCAATTGCGCAGCCCGCACTCAAAAGAATAAAACCAAGCCTGCTGCCCAGGCGTTCTTTTTTCATAAAATACCTCCATTACATACAAAAAGGCCCCATATGCATTTGAATATATCCCTCCATATAACATTATCTATATTTTAACAATCCAAACTACAAAATGCAATATCTCTCGCCCCTTTCATCTTTTTTATCCACTTTACATTAAATCTTCAATTATTCTCTTCGCTACTTGTTTAAAAAGCTTTTCTTTCTCCACTCAATTTTCATCAACTCTTCTCGTTTAATAGATATCGCTCTGTCTGTTACAGCAAAAAACTTTAGTTTTCAATCAAACTGTTACTGCAAAGTGCTGATATTTATAATTTGTCGCTTTTAAACATTGCATATCTTTTTTTATCGTATTATAATATAAAGTAGTTTTATCATAATGGGTCGATATACAACTTTTCATGACTAAAGGAGAAATTGTATTAATGAAATTACTGGATCGTCTTAATAAGTTTTTCGGTGCTCAGGACATGACCACCGGAAAACCCATGTCCAACCTTCTCACTTTTTCTATTCCGCTGCTCATTGGAAACTTCGCACAGCAGCTCTACAGCACAGCTGACTCAATTATTGTCGGACAGTATGTCGGGGACACTGCTCTTTCTGCTATCGGCGCTACCATGCCGATCGTCAATATGATCTGCGTTCTCTTTATCGCACTTTCTACCGGTACTGGTGTTATGGTTTCACAGTACTTTGGTGCCAAACAGAACGATAAGCTTTCTCTCACCGTTGGCAACTCTATTACCATGGTTATTATTTCCTCTCTTCTCTTGATGTTGATTTTTATTCCAACTTCTTATTCACTGCTCGAATTTATTAAAACACCGGAAGAAACCATTGACATGGCCAATAACTATCTTGTCATCTATACATACGGCGTTCTTACAATCGGTCTTTATAATATTATTTCCGGTATCCTCCGCGGATTGGGAGACTCTTTTGTTCCCTTGCTTATCCTGATTGTCTGCTGCCTGCTCAATATCGGCCTTGATGTCTGGTTTGTTGCCGGTCTCGGTATGAAAGTAGCCGGTGCTGCTCTGGCAACCGTTATCTCTCAGGGTGTTTCTTCTCTTCTCTGTATTCTCCGCCTTCTCACACTTAAAAAGACAGTTACTGTACATGCCCGTAATTTCATTCCCAACAAACGCATCATCCTGGATCTCCTCAAGCTGGGTTTGCCTGCAGGCATCACCCAGATGGTTTTCTCTCTCGCTATGATCACTGTACAGTCCCTCACCAACAGCATGGGATATCAGGTTGTCACCTGTACTACCGCCGTTATGCGTATTGATGGTTTTGCCATGCTGCCGAACTTTACCTTTGGTATGGCTATCACCACCTTTATTGGACAGAATATCGGTGCTAACAAGATGGATCGTGTTAAACAGGGCTCCAAAGATATTATTAAAATTGCATTGACTGCCTCTATTATTCTGGTTGCCTGTGTTCTTCTCTTTGGAAAATATCTCATCATCATGTTTACAGAAACGGATGATATCATCAATCTTGGTGTCCGCCAGCTGCGTATTCTGGCTGTGGGTTACGTTGCCATGTGTTTCACCCAGGTCTACGGCGGTATCATGCGCGGTGCCGGTGATACCATGCCTTCCATGTGGATCTCCATCATCACGACTGTTGTTATCCGTATTCCCCTTGCCTATCTTCTTGCATTCCTCACAAGATCTGAGGAATGGCCTAACGGAAATCCCGATGCCCTCTTCTTCTCTCTCCTTACTGTATGGGTCATGGGTGCCATTATCACCTATCTCTGGTACAGACGCGGCAAATGGATGACCAAAGGTGTTGTCAAACACCAGGCCGCTTTGGCAAAGGCCGAGACTGCTGCTGAGTAATAACATTCTCATAAAATTAAAAAGCCTGTTCCCTACATGAGAACAGGCTTTCTTCTTCGAAAGGAGTTTTTCCCGTGTTTACCAAAGAACATCTGAAAAAACAAATACAGGCACTTGGCATTACCCCTACCGATAATGTTTTAATTCATTCTTCCATGAAAGCCATTGGTGAAACAGAAAATGGCGCCGACGGTTTGATTGATGCCTTCTGTGAATATCTCACCGACGGATTATTTATTGTTCCCACCCATACTTGGAATAATGTCACACGAACACAGCCGATTTTCGATGTCAACAAGACCGTTCCCTGTATTGGAATTATCCCAACTGTAGCGGCTTTCCGGAAAGATGGAATCCGTTCTCTCCATCCCACCCACTCTATATGGGTTCACGGTAAAAATGCTGCTGATTTTATCCGTGGTGAGGAAAAACAAACCACACCGGCTTCTCCCACTTCCTGTTGGGCAAGACTTGTTGATATTAAAACCAAGATTCTTCTCATTGGTGTGGGAAACGATAAAAACACCTTCATCCATTCTGTGGATGAACTCATCGATCTCCCCGACAGATTGGCGGAAATCCCCTTTGATACTACGATTATTGATTATGACGGAAATACCATCCACGGTTCCATGGTTAACCACGCCTGTTCTCACTGTGAAACTGTTTCTGCTTATTATACCAATTTCGACAAAGCCTTTAACGAGATGGGTGTACAGCATTTCGGCATGATTGGTAATGCAGAAACCCGTGTCGTGGACGCTGCACTTTGCCGTGAGATTGTCTACCGAATCTACTCCCGTATCGGCGGAGATGTCACAATACAGACAATGGATATCCCCGAAGAAGCCTATCGTCATTGATAAAAGAGGTTGTTCACATGAAAAAGAAACTTTCTCCTCGTTTTTGGTGTGCATTGACTCTACTCAGTTTCATCGGACAGATTGCTTGGGTAGTTGAAAATATGTATTTCAATGTTTTCATCTACAAGATGTTCCATGCCTCTGCCGCCGATATTTCCGCTATGGTTTCCGCAAGCGCTGTTGCTGCCACTCTTACCACCGTATTGGTTGGTGCGTTGTCTGATAAAATCGGAAAGCGAAAAATCTTCATCTGTGCAGGTTATATTGCCTGGGGTATCTCCATCTTTTCTTTTGCGTTTCTCCGCATCGATATTATCGAATCTCTGTTTCCTAAGGCTCTTTCAGCTGCCTCTGTCGGCATTTCTCTGGTCATTGTCATGGATTGCGTAATGACCTTCTTTGGCTCCAGTGCCAATGATGCTGCTTTTAATGCTTGGCTCACCGATAGCGCCGATTCCTCTAACCGCGGTGCTGCAGAAGGAATCAATGCCATGATGCCCCTAGTGGCCATTCTCGCTGTATTTGGCGGATTCATGTCTTTTAATCTTGACAGCTCCGACAGTTGGGTGCAGATTTTTACCATTATTGGTATTATCGTTACAGCGGTCGGTATTCTCAGCTTCTTCCTGATTGAAGACAATCCCACCGCCCCCACAGAGGCCGGATATTTTTCCAACGTGATCCATGGATTTCTCCCTTCAACAATAAAACAATATCCTCAGTTGTATCTGTATTTGACTGCGTTTATTCTTTTTAATATTTCCATTCAGATCTTCATGCCCTATCTCATTATCTATTACGAAGTTTCTCTCGGCATGAGTAACTATGTGTTTGTTATGGCTCCCGCTATTATTCTTGCATCTGTAGTCACGGCTCTCTGGGGAAAAGTCTATGATAAAAAAGGATTCTCTTTTTCCGCTATCTTCTCACTACTCTGGCTGTCTTGCGGATATATTCTTCTTTTCTTCACCTCTTCCACCCTTCCTGTATTCCTTGGTTCTCTGCTTATGATGTGCGGCTATCTTTCCGGTATGGCCGTATTCGGTGCCAAAATCCGTGATCTTACCCCCTCCGGAAAAGCCGGGCGCTTTCAGGGGATCCGTATCTTCTCTCAGGTACTTATTCCCGGTGTAGCAGGTCCTTTTATCGGTAAAACTATTCTTGCCAATGCAGAAACCATTCTTAACAATGATGGAACCACATCCTTTGTTCCCAACTCTAACATTTTTCTTGCAGCACTTGCTGTTGCAGTGTTACTTGCCATTATACTCATTCTGATTCAAAAAAATCGGAAACCTCGCCTCTGTGAACTCACTACTCCCTTTGAATGCGATTCATCTGCTGCCTGGGATGAATATCCCCGTCCTCAGATGAAGAGAGATTCCTATCTTTCTCTTTGCGGCGAATGGGAACTCTCCGTTAAAAAATACGATTCCGAAACCCCTCTGGGTACCATTCTCGTTCCCTTTCCTCCTGAATCCCGTCTGTCCGGTATTCAACGTTCTCTCCGTAAAAACGAAAGCTATCTCTACCGCAAAACCTTCCTGTTGGACGACACCTTTGCCAATGGCTGTGTCTTACTCCATTTTGGTGCTGCCGATCAAAATACTACAGTATATCTCAATGGTTATAAAATGGGTGAGAATAAAGGCGGCTATCTTCCTTTTACCATTGATATTACCAATGCTATTATCATTGGAGAAAACCATCTTGTAGTAGAGATCACCGACCAACTGGACACCACGCTCCCTTATGGCAAGCAACGCAAAAAACGAGGTGGAATGTGGTATACACCAATCAGCGGTATCTGGCAGCCGGTCTGGCTGGAGGCGGTTCCTGAAGAATATCTCACCTTCCTTCGCATTACCCCCACTCTCGAAACCGTCACAATTGATACCAATGGAGGAATTGCTGCTAAGCAATTGATTCTTCATCTTCCTGAAGGTGATCGGGAATATAACTATACCGGTGACAGCATTACCATTTCCATTCCCTCTCCCCGTCTCTGGACTCCCGAAACACCTTATCTGTACTTCTTTACCCTAATTTGCGGCGAGGATAAGATAGACTCCTATTTTGCTCTGAGAACCATCTCTGTAGGCACTGTAAACAACAGAGCCTATATTCTGCTTAACAACAAACCCTATTTCTTCCACGCCTTGTTGGATCAGGGGTATTTCAGCGACGGTATCTATCTGCCGGCATCTCCTGATGGATTTATCAACGATATTCAAAAATGCAAGGAACTGGGCTTTAATACGCTGAGAAAACATATTAAGATCGAGCCGGAGCTTTTCTATTATTACTGTGACAAGTATGGAATGATTGTATTTCAGGATATGGTCAACAATGGCCGTTACAGCTTCTTTAGGGATACGGCCCTGCCTACCATTGGTATCAAACGGCTTCCCTTCCTCCGTGCCTCCTATAAGCGCAGAGAGCTTTTTGAACAAACTGCTCACGCAACCATTGACCACCTCTACAATCATCCCTGTGTATGCTACTACACAATCTTCAACGAGGGTTGGGGACAGTATGATGCCGATCGGCTTTATGACAACCTCCGTTCTGTTGACCCGACCCGTATATGGGATGCCACCTCCGGCTGGTTTATCGAAAAAAAGAGCGATGTTACCAGCGACCATGTTTATTTCAAAAAGGTTTGTTCCGCCACCATGTCAGATGACCCCAATCGTCCTATGGTCTTGTCTGAATTTGGCGGCTATTCCTGCAAGCTGCCCGGGCATGCCTTCAACCTTGATAACACCTATGGCTACCGTTTCTTCAATAACACCGCAGAACTGACGGATGCTTTTGATCATCTCTATCGTGACGAAATCATTCCTATGATCCGAAAAGGTCTCTGCGCTGCTGTTATGACACAGGTCAGCGATGTGGAAGACGAAACCAACGGTATGATGACCTATGACAGACAGATTGTAAAGCCTGATTCCAAAATTATGGTAAAACTGGCGCATGATTTACAGAAAACATTTGAAGAGCAAACTAACATCCGTTAACTGCCCTCTCCCTTTGTTCATCCCTTTATTTCCTTCAAAACAAAAGCTGCCGGAAAGTTTCCGGCAGCTTACTTTTTTATGATCTTATTCCGCTATTTTCTGAGGCTGATTCCGTGTCAAATTTTTCATCCAATTAAACCGATTGATCTTAACCACTGCAACAAAGCACTTGAGAATCTGGTCAGCCTTCAGACAGGCAAAGACCCACCATGCGGGTGCGCCGAGGATGGCAGAAATCAGCGCAGAGGGTAGTACCACACCGAAGACAAAGATGGTATCATTTTTGAAAACAAAGGAGATATCACCGCCGGATTTCACCAGACCGAAGAGACATGGCATCTGATAGCTGGAGCCGATGATGGTGATGGAGAGTACGTTGATCATAGTGATGGCATGAGCAGCAGCCTCAACACTGATGCCGGCACCGGGAACAGCGGAGTATAGCATAACAAAGGGGTTGTTAAGCAGGAAAACCAACAAACCTGAGAAAAGACCTACACCAAGAAAGATAATCTGTGTGGTACGGGCATATTCCTTCATCAGCTCGGTTTTACCGGCACCTACGGTTTTACCGGTGATAATACCAACGGCGGAAGCAAGACCGAGAATGGTGATATAGGCAAGGTTTCCCATGGTGTTGGCAACGGACACACCGGTGGATACGGTTTCATCAAAGAACTGTCCAAAGATAATGCTGTTGCCCATCATGTTGATACTCCAGACAATTTCTCCGGCAACAAGAGGGATACCGTACTTGATAAAATCTTTCCGAAGTGTTTTGTCGTGTTTCAGGAACTCTCCCAGCTTCATTTTCAACCTGTCTTCTTTCAGGAAGATGTAGGCAACAATAAAAGCTGTCTCACTTATACGAGAAATTACGGTTGCCCATGCGGCACCGGCAACCCCCATCTCCAAAATGTAGATAAACAGGGCGTTGAGACCGATATTGACGAAAAGTGAGATGAGAGAAACGGTCATACCGATATGGGTGATCTCAACAGAGCGCATGGTATAAATCAGCGCCTGCGTGATGCAGAAGAACACATAGGAGACACAGACAATCTGCAGATAGATGGCAGCCTCTTCCAAAACTACTTCACTGGATGTAAACAGGCGCATGATCGGCCGCGGGAAAATGGCACAGACAGCGGTTATAACGGCCCCCACAATGATAGCATACTGTGTTCCAATCGACACAATACTTTTGATCCGGGCTGTATCCTTTTGACCCCAATACTGGGCGGAGAGAATCACGATCGTGCCACCGATGCCGGTAGTGAACATTTGCATCAGGGTATTAATCTGGCTGGCAAAATAAACTCCTGATACGGCAGCATCACCGAGAGAGCTGACCATCAGGTTATCTGCAAAGGTAACCAAAAAGGCAATGGCGTTCTGCGCCGCAACCGGCAAGGCCAGAGTAATCAGGCTGCGGTAGTAGCTCTTATCCCTTGTGAGCCAACGTTTTTTCTTTATTGCTGTTTCCATGTTCAGTTTCCTCCAAAAGCAAGCCTCCCCGGCAGGCTCTGACAGGGAAATATCCTGCCTCAATTGACACCACAGGCGGCCTATGCTATAATAATACCAAATTCAGATGATATAGGTAAATTTGAAACCTTATCAATTATACATCTGTTTCTGCATTTTTTCAAGCCTATTTTATTCAATCTTTTTGCTTTACCTCATTCGGAATTATGGAGGAATCACCATGAAAAAAACTTATCTCGGCGCGGCTTTTTATCCGGAAGTATACGGCAAGGATCTCCCTACCCTTAAACAGGACATCGAGTTTATGAAAAAAGGCGGCTTCAATGTAATGAGAATTGCAGAGTTCTCATGGAGCTGCATGGAACCCCATGACGGTGTCTATGACTTTGAATGGCTTCACACAATTGTTGACACACTGGCAGAAAACGGCATCAAAACCATTATGTGTACCCCCTCTGCCACCCCGCCCGCATGGTTTACCAAAAAGTATCCCGAAGCACTCTCCATTGATGAGTCCGGCAGAAGAAAGCAGCACGGTGCACGCCGTCACTGCTGCTCCAATGTACCCGTTTACCGCGAATACTCCTGTCGTATTGCAGAAAAGCTGGCCAAAGAATTTGCCAACGATCCAGCCGTCATTGGTTGGCAGCTGGATAACGAGATTGCTACCTTTGATCGCGGTTGCTCCTGCCCCGATTGTATGAGAGCGTTCCACACCCGTCTGCGTCAAAAATTCGGCAGTATTGAAAACCTGAACAAAGCATGGAACCTTAACATGTGGAGTCAGGCATATGAAAGCTTCGAGGATATCCCCCATCCCGATGAGCGCACCTGGTCCAATCCCTCTCTTATCTCTGAATACACCTCTTTTAACTCCGATTCTCATGCGGATTTTATGCGGATTCAGGCAGAGACCCTGCGTGCCAACGGCGTTACCGCTCCCATCGGCACCGATATGATGCCCTTCTTCCTTCAGAGCCATCCAAAAACCACGGCTCCGCTGGATGTGATCCAGTTTAATCACTACAATACACTGGATAATCTTTGGGTCTCCACCTTCTGGTTTAACTATTGCCAGAATCTGAAACCGGACGTTCCCTTCTGGAATACCGAGACCTCCACCAGCTTCAACGGCAGTGCTGCAATTCCTGCTGCCCGTTATCCCCTCGGCTTCTGCCGCATCAATACACTGCTCCCCTTTGCTTTCGGCAGCGAAATGAACTGCTACTGGCTGTGGCGCTCTCATCCTTCCGGTCATGAGCTGATGCACGGCTCTGTCATCACCACCCAAGGTCGTCCCCTTTACAACTTTAACGAGATTGAACAGGTTTCCGCACTGCTCGATAAATCCGAAGACTTTCTTGCCTCCACCAAGGCTGGCCGTCCCGACTTTGCCATGACGGCCTCCTGCAACACCGGCATCATGTTTATCGCTTCCCCAACTGTGGAAAAATTTGATTACATCAAAAAAATTACCGAGGCTTATCATTCCTTCTTCGGTACTGGCATGCTGCCGCAGGTTATCGAGCCTTGCATGCCCCTGGATGACGTCAAGGTTCTCTACTCTCCTTATCTTATGACGCTGGAGGAGGGTGACTTTGCCGCTCGTCTTGAGAAATGGATCAACGACGGTGGTATCTGGATCGCCGGACCGCTCACCGACATCCGCAATAGTGAACTGGCTAAATATCCCGATTCACCCTATGGCATTCTGGAGCGCATCACCGGTATCTATAACGATTTTGGTATGTCGGCCGCCTCGATTCCCGCCAAGGTGGTATGGAATTCCGGTTTGGTTGGAGATACCGATGTCTGGACAGACGTGTTTACACTCACTGACGGAATGGAATCTCTCGCCACCTACTACAGCAATGATATTGAGCCCAGCCCGCTGGACGGCCTCACAGCGGCGGCCTTCTGCCCCGTCGGCAAGGGCGGCGTGATCGTTCTTGGTACCCAGCCGGATGCTGCCGCCATGGCAGAAATTGCCCGTTACGCCTACGCCAAAGCCGGTATTGATCCCGGCGTTACCTCCGACAGCAACGTGCTTGCCATTGAGCGGATTGGCGAAAGAAACGGTCTGGTGCTTGCCGAAGTAGAGCACCGTGCAGGTTCGGTACAGCTTGACGGTAGCTACCGTGATCTCGCCACCGGCAACATCCACAGCGGCACAGTAGAGCTCAGACCCTATGGATTTATGGTTCTGGAAAAGCTTTGATTTTTCTTGATTCTCTCTTTTCTCTTTACAGTAAACAACCTCCCCGATACAAACCGGGGAGGTTATTGTTTTTCCGCATTTAAAAGGGGAAATCTTTGAATTTTTTTCTGTATTCCGTAGGAGAAATGCCATATTGTTTCTTGAAAAAACGGCACAGATTTTCCGGTGAAGAGAATTGGAGCCGGGAGGCAATCTCAGCAATAGACATTTCTTTTCTCAAAAGCAAAATGATTTCTCTTGTCACAAGCTGTCTCGCATACTCCTTGGGAGTTATATTGTATTCCCCTTTGAATATCTTCACCAAATGGGAATCCGAATAATTAAATTGCACCGAAAACGCATGTCCATGAAATGCTTCGACAAAATGATCATCAATATATTTTTTCATCCGCCTGTGTAGCGGCACCCCTGTCTGTTCTTCCTTCTCCGAAATATAAGAGATCAACATCTCTGTCAACTTGTATACATAAATCTTATCCGGCTGCCGGATATACCTGCGTATCATCTCCAGCGTGTCAAAAAGAAACCTGTCCTGCGCTGTATCAATCTCTATCAATGTGTTGATCTCCGGGAAGGTGAATACATGAAGATAGAGAGAATAAAACTTATCGTCCGGCAGTTCTCTCAGCGAGAAGACTCTGTTTGCCGGCATAATGTAGAGATGTCCTTTTTGAAAACGGTGCTCTTCTCCCTCTATTTTATAATAGGCGCTGCCGCCGAGGACGTAATAGAGGATGGAAAAAGGTCTTGTTATGTTTTGAAATTCCCATCTTTCCGGCGTGTAGCATTCTTTAAAATCCATAACGGATGCGCACTGCATTTTATCCCCTCCTCCGTCTTATTGTAACAAGCATACTTAAATCTGTCAAGCACTTCCCTGTTTCCAATAGATTTCACCTATAATCATTCAAATATAATCTCAAAAATGAAAGATTCCTCTTCAAAATCGATATGTTAAATTGTCTCTTTATCTGTTATAATATCCTCAAAAGGAGGGTATTACCATGAAAAAAACAATTGGCCCCAAATTCAGACGTGCCTTGCATTTTGATTTTCATACGCCGCCCGGAATTCCGAATCTCCTTTCCAACTTTGATGCTGAATTCTTCGCAGAACAGCTTGCCGATGCCCATGTGGAATATATCAACTTTGCTGCCCGCTGCAACATGGGCTTCAGCTATTATAACACCAAAGTCGGCAAAAAATATCCCGGCCTTGGCGACCGCGATATTCTGAAAGAAATTCTGGATGCCTGCCACAAACGCAATATCGGTGTTACTGCCTATATCAACATTGGACTGGACCACGATCTTGCTGCCGACCATCTGGATTGGCTGAAAGTTATGAGAGATGGTAAAATTTATGCAGACAACAAAAACAGTAACTTCTTCCGCACAATGTGCTATAACTCTGGTTACCGCGCCCATCTTCTTGAAGAAATCCGAGAAATTGCAGCTTATGACATCGATGGTGTCTTTTGCGATTGTGTAGAAAAAAGAGAATGTTACTGCCCAAGATGCATCGCCGATATGACAGCACGGGGCTATGATCCTCACGACCATCAGGCTGTGATGGATTACCAGTATATGCTCAGAGATGAATTTTGCCACGAAATCCGTGCTGCTGCTGACAAACCGGATTTAAAATTCTATTTTAACGGTCTGCCCCGCAGCTTCGAACTGATTACGCATGCTGAAATTGAATGTCTTCCCGGCGGCGGTAGCTGGGGTTATGACTATTTTGATTCCATCGCTGCCTATACCCGTCCCCTCTATGAAGACCGCCTCTACATGAGCGGCCGTTTCCAGGATGAATGGGGCGATTTTGGCGGAATTAAACCTGTTGCTGCCATGCAAAACGATCTCTATGATGCAATGATGAACAGTTTTGGCCTTTCCTTCGGAGATCATATGCATCCGGTGGATGGCTTTGAAAAAGAAGTTGCCGCACGTGTCAAAACAGTCTTTGAAGAAAAGATGCAGTATGAACCCTATACAGATGATTCCGAAAATATTGTTGAAGCAGCCATCCTGATCCCCAATATTGAATACAAATCGACTCTCTGCACCAAGGGCGCAATAAGAATCCTCAAAGAGCTCAAGGTTCTCTTTAATATTTACACGCAGGACGGCGATTTTTCTTCTGCCAAACTGCTTTTCATCTGTGAGGATGTCGGTATCAACGATACCCTGAAGCAGAAACTTCAGGACTTTGAAAAATGCGGCGGAAAGATCATCTTTGCCGGTTCTGCTCTGGAACTTGGAAAAGCTGCCGGACTGTTGGACTATGTTGACCTTATCGGCGATGATCCCGCAGACAACGCCTACTTCACCACCCCTGCCAATGATATGCGTTGGGCTATGTATGCCCCCTGCAAACTCATAAAAAACATTGACGGTGTGGAAAAAGCCAAATATATCAGCAACATTTTTAACTTCATCTGGGACGGAAGACAGTCCTACTTCTACCGTCCTCAGGGAGAAGAAACCGATTATTCCGCTGTTGTTACCAAAGGCAACACCGCCTGCATCTGCTTTGATCTCTTCAAGGCCTACAGCGATATGTTCCTCGCAGAACATAAGCTTCTTGTGAAAGAACTGATTGATGTTCTTCTTCCCGACCGTCTCATTCAGGTGAGCGGCATGCCGCAATCTGCCGTGGTATCCCTGACACAAAACCCCACCGCTCTCGTTCTTCATGTCAAATCCACTTATCCTGAAATTAAGATGGGACGGGGTATTATAGAGGATCACACCTATATGAAGAGTGCAACGGTGTCGGTCTCCGGTTGCTACCAAGTCAAGTCACTTCCTGACCTCAAGGAGGTTGCCTGTCGCACAGAAGACGGAAGAACTGTTTTTGAAACGGGCAATATCCTTGGTTACAAAGCTTTCCTTCTCTGCTGATGCGGACACTCTGCCTCTCAAAAGCAATTGCTACACAATGCAATTATACTATTCTAAAATATCCGGAGGTAATATCGCATGGGCACTCTTCGCATCATGAGTCATAACGTTTGGAAATGTGACCGCAATCTTCCTGCCTGGGAAGCAAAGGGCGAAGATTGTTCTGCCTCTGCCCGGGCCAAGGGAATAATTCGTGTTTATACCGATACCCATCCGGATATCATTGGCTTTCAGGAAATGTCTTTTGTTATGGCTGATGAAATCATCCTCGGTCTGGCCGATAAAGGACTGCGATATGCCCTGCTTTGGGGAAGAGATACCCCTATCCTTTACCGTCAGGATCGACTGGAGTTGTTGGATTCCGAATTTCTGTTGTATCCAACAGAAATTCCCGGTTGGGAGGGTGAATTCAACAACGACGGGACCAAATCCTGGTGTGCTGCCGTATTCCGGGACAAAACAGACGGAAAAAAACTGATTTTTATGACCACCCATCTCTGGTGGAAAAGCAGCGCCCCCTCCTCAGAAAACTATCAGGTAGGCTCCGATGAAGCCCGTGCCTACCAACTAAATATGGCTATGGACCGCCTGGAAAAATTCCATTCCGAATACGGTTGTCCCGTTGTTCTGGTGGGTGATTTCAATGCTGCTTACACCAAGCCGGTAATTCAGAGTGCTCTGAGCCGCTGTTATCTCCATGCCCACAACATTGCCACAGAATTTGCCGACTCAGACTGGGGATATCACTATTGCTTCGGCGATGGCTATAAGCCTTATGTGAAGGCTCCTTTTGAAAAAGCCATTGACCACATCATGGTGAAGTTTGCTCCTGCGGATTTTGTCCGCCGCTTTGAACGGTATACACCGGATTACTATCTCCCCCTTTCCGATCATTCTCCGGTTTTGTGGATGTGTCTCTGTAATTTTCATCATGATAAACAGCCAAAAAATGCTCTGCCACACAGGCAGAGCATTTTTTGATTTCTGACAACTGCTTTCGGCTGCTTATTAAAATCGATGCTTCTTCCGGTAAGACAACGGTGTTTCGCCGGTATACTCCTTAAAAGCTCGGAAAAAACTCTGCTCGTTCCGAAAACCGTTCTCTATCATGATCTCCTTGACCGACTGGTCGGTTTCGATCAACCGACAGCATACATTTTTCAGCCGCTGTCTCTGTAAAAACTGAATGGGGGAAATTTGATAGACCTCCTTAAAAAGATGGCAAAAACGTGACTTACTGTAACCTGACAAGGTCACATAATAATCCAACGAGTGTTTTTTATTCCAGGAATGCTCCATTTCTTTACAAATTTTAGCCAGTGGGTGATTCTCCGGCACGGTATTATTGCTGAACGTAGTTTCCTGATAGAGATAATAGAGCAATGTATTCATTTGGTAATCAATTCGGTATTGATAATCCTTTGGCTGATACAGATGCAGATCATAGATTTTTTGAAATACCGGATTACAGAGACTCAGCGGAAGATGGCAATAAAAAACAGGAAGAGAAAAAGGATCTTCTGTCCGAAAGCGCACATACCAAGAAGAATAATGAGTTATCCCTTCTACCTTCGTCCCCGGTTTACGCACAAAAAACATCCCGGGTTGCAGCGGTACGGTTTCCCCCTCTGTTATCATTTTTCCACTGTCTGAAGACAGAATATAATCAAACTCGTATTCTTCCACCATTCTCTCTCCGTAAGAATGAACTCCCGGACCGAGCAGCTTGCTCTGGTGAAAGGCCAGGTTCACCTGACTACAACGGATTAAATTCATTCGCTTACACCGCCCTTTCAATAGCAATAATATACAGTAAATAAGCGATTTTGTCAAGTTCGGTTGTGATGACAAAAGAGGACTGATGCGCTATAATAACTTTATCAGATAAATGGAGGCACAGCTATGAAACACCTGACCAAACAAGAAGTAAAAAATGTTATTGATGGAAAACGCACTACAGAGAGAATTCCTAATCTGTGCTCTTTCTGGGTTCGTCCGGATAGCTTTGAAGAGAGAAAACAGGAAATGCAAGTGTGGCGTGACCATCAGGTATATGATATTGACGTTTGCGAAATGCATATGCCTTCCGTCAGCACCGGCACCCAGGAGGATCCGGAATATTGTTGGCTTCCGGCAGGAAAGACCACAGCGGCTCAGGGTGCTCTTGACAGCTGTATCTACATAGAGGACTGGGAAGATACAGAGTTTGTGAATGAGATGTTTGAAAAATTCCCCTCTGCCGACTCCCCTTCCCTTCTTCAGGATAAACCGCTGGATCATTCCAAATATATTGTCGGCCAATGGTTTTACTGTCTGTTTGAACGGCACTGGTCTATTCGCGGTATGGAGAACGCACTGACGGATTTTTATTTATACCCGGAAGAAGTTCATCGGCTTTATCAAAAGCTGACGGACTTTTATATTCGTGCCATGGAAAGAGCAAAGGAAGAATACAATGTAGATGCCATCTTTACCTCTGATGACATCGGAACTCAGACCGGGCCCTTTTTCTCTCTGGAATTTTTCCGCACCTTCTTTAAACCCTACTATAAACAAATGATCGATAAGGCTCATGAGTTGGGGATACATTTCTGGCTACATACCTGCGGAAACGTTGAACCTTTCCTTGAAGATTTTATTGAAATTGGTCTGGATGTCATTCATCCGATTCAGAAATATACTATGGATGAAAAAGAAATTGCTCGAAAATATGGCGGTCGTATCTGCTTTCTGGTTGGTTTCGATGTACAAAGGATCATCCCCTTTGGAACACCGAACGAAGTTGCTATCGAGGCCCGTTATCTTATTGAAACTTTCTCCCGTCCAGACGGAAGATTTATGATGACTATGGGCAACGGTTCTACAAGAGATTGGCAGAAAGAGAGTCTGCAGGCTTTGTATGATGAAATTGCTAAAGGAGACGCTATTTCACAGGCACAGTAATTCTCCTCTCCCTTTTGTTAAAAGTTTTTTCTCTTCTCCCGGACCTGTTAACAAACATGGATTTTGCTGACAGGTTCGGGAGCTTCTTTTTTTATCTTTCACACAAAAACACCCCCGAAGAACAAAGTCTTCGGGGGTGTCATTATTTATCCTGTTGGGAAAGCTCCCTCAAACGATAGCTATCGGTTGATTATACGCTCTCTTTTGCACGGCGGATAGCTTCAACGGGAGTGTAGTTAGCGGTGGGCTCATGACCGGGAAGCGGCATGATGCTCTCGTTAACTGCATCGACCATCCAGCTTGCCTGCGGGAAGAAGAACTCATCGAACTCAAACGGAGGAGTGATCCAGTTGCGTGCACCGACAACAACGGGAGGTGCATCGAGATCATCAAATGCGAGATCGGTGATGTTCTTAGCGATGTCGTTGAGGAAGGAGCCTCTGGTGCAGGCATCGGAAGTGAGGAGAACCTTACCGGTCTTCTTGACGGAAGCAAGGATCTGATCATAGTTGAGAGGTACAACGCTGCAGATGTTCATAACTTCGCAGGATACGCCGTATTTCTCTTCGAGGATCTTAACAGCATCCATAGCACGATAGAGTGTAGCACCCATGGTGAGGATGGTGAGGTCGGTACCCTCTTTGATAACGTCGAGGTCGCCCTCTTTCAGCTCATAGTAACCGGTGGGAACGCCGCCCTCGTGGAACTCTTCGCCGTTGTTGTAGAGGCGCTGGCTCTCGAAGAAGCAGACGGGGTCAGAACCATTGAGTGCGAGGTTGAGGAGACCCTTAGCCTCGTACGGAGTTGCCGGGAAGTAAACCTTCAGGCCGGGAACGTGAGCAGCAAGAGCAACCCAGTCCTGAGAGTGCTGAGCAGCATACTTGGAGCCGTTGGGAAGACGGAGAACGACGGGCATCTTGACGCAGCCGGCGCTCATTGCCTGCCACTTAGCCATCTGGTTGAATACTTCGTCGCCGCAGCAGCCGAGGAAGTCGGTGTACATGAGCTCAACAAGAGCACGACCGCCGGCCATAGCGTAACCAACAGCGGAACCAACAATAGCGGACTCGGAGATCGGGGAGTTAAACAGACGGGAATAAGGAATAACGTCGGAAAGTCCACGATAGACAGCAAATGCGCCGCCCCACTCACGAACGTCCTCACCGTACATGATGAGGGTCGGATCCTCATAGAGCTTATCGATGATAGCTTCGAACAAAGCATCGCCGTAGTTGAAGGTCTTCAGCTTGGAAACCTTCTTGCCGCCGCCAACATAACGCTCTTTGCCTTCGATCTGCTTTACACGCGGGCACTCGGACTTCGGAGCAAGAACTTCGGGCTCACGGTCGTCAAACTTAGCGATCTTCTCTTTGGAGAACATGAGGTTCTCAATGAACTGCTTGTCGTTCTTGAGATCTGCATACGGAGAGATGCTCTCGTCAGCAGCGAGCTTGGTGGTCTTGTGGAGGAGATCCTTGGAATACTGGAGGAGCTTCTCGAACTCATCGTCAACAGCGACAGAAGCGTCGATGAGGGACTGACGATAGGTTACCAGCGGGTCAAGAGCTGCCCAAGCCTCAACCTCTTCCTTGGTACGGTAAACCTGAGCATCGGAGGTGGAGTGACCGCCGGTACGATAGGTCAGAACATCAAGGAGAACGGGGCCTTCACCGTTGAGAAGCAGGGGCTTCTTGCGGCGATAAGCGTCGATAACTGCGAGGGGATTATAACCGTCAACACGCTCAGCGTGCATCTGGGTCGGGGTGATACCGGAGCCGATACGTGCGAGGAACTCATAAGCCATGGTCTCGCCGCGGGTCTGGCCGCCCATACCATAGTTATTGTTGTTGAAGTTGTAGAGGATCGGGAGACCGCCGCGCTTGCTCTCTTCCCAGAGCTGCTTGAGCTGATCCATAGCTGCGAAGTTCATGGACTCCCAAACGGGACCACGGCCAACAGCACCGTCACCGGCGTTAGCAACTACGATACCCTTCTTGTAGTTCTCTTTCTTATAGAGAGCAGCACCGGTTGCGATGGGGCCGGAACCGCCAACGATAGCGTTGTTCGGATAGATACCGAAGGGCAGGAAGGAAGCGTGCATGGAGCCGCCGAGACCCTTGTGGAAACCAGTCTCACGAGCAAAGATTTCGCAGGTGATACCATAGATGAAATACTCGATAGCCATCTGCTTAACGTTGGTGGCATCGGTGTACTTCTCAATAGCCTTAAGAACCTTACCGTCATCGAAGGTCTCCATGATCTTCATGAGGGTCTGTTCGTCGAGCTTGTGAATAGCGGAGAGGCCTTTAGCGATAACTTCGTCATGGCTGCGGTGGGTACCGAAGATGAAGTCATTCTCGTCGAGCATGTAAGCCTGACCAACAGCGTTGGCTTCCTGACCGAGAGAGAGGTGGGACGGACCGGGATAGGTGTACTGAACGTCGCCATAGGTGCTCTGGGTCTTGATCTGGAACAGCATGGTCTCGAACTCACGGCAGATAGCCATGTCGCGGTAGATGCGCATGAAGTCTTCTGTGGTGTAGTTAGCCTTCTCTTCCTCGATGGTCTTGTTGTACTGATTCATCGGGATATCGTTGAAGGTGATCTTACCGGGTGCACGCATCACGGCAGGATCTACGTATTGGGATTTAGGCATTGATATTTCCTCCTATATTAAATTTGGATTGCATAACATTTTAATCTCTCAAAGCTTACAGCTCAAAGAGTGCCTCACGGATAACTTCGCATACGGTGGGATGCGGGAATACGATTTCCTTGATGTCATCGATACGGAGCTCTGTCTCGATCATGATGGCAGCGCCGTAGATCATCTCGGAAGCATAGCTGCCGATGAGATGTACACCGACAAGACGGTTGTACTTCTTATCAACGACCAGCTTGCAGATGCCGTCTCCGCCTTCGACTTCGGCAACATAACGGCCGGAGAACTTCATGGTAACGTTAGCCACCTGAACATCCATGCCCTTTGCCTTTGCAGTCTCTTCGGTTTCACCAACGGATGCAACTTCGGGATCGGTATAGATAACAGCGGGGATTGCATTGTAGCGCATCTTATCCTTCTTGCCAAGGATGTGGTTGACAGCAACCTCAGACTCACGGTAAGCAGTGTGTGCCAGCATGGACTTGCCGTTTACGTCACCGGTAGCGTATACGCCGGGAACGTTGGTACGCATATTCTCGTCGGTGACGATAGCGCCGCGCTCGGTGAGAACACCGATGGTCTCAAGGCCGATGCCCTGGGTGAAGGCACGACGACCGATGGAGAGAAGAACCTTGTCTGCTTCTACGGTCTTGACTTCGCCGTTTTCCTCATAGGAAACGCTGTTTGTGCCAACAGCTGTTACCTTGCAGGAGAGACAGAAGTTTACGCCCTTCTTCTTGTAGTTGTTGAGAAGGATCTTGGAGATCTCAGCATCTGTGGGACCGGCAATCTTGTTCATCATTTCGATAACGGTAACCTTGCTGCCGATGCTGTTGAAGTATGCTGCCATCTCAAGACCGATAACGCCGCCGCCGATAACAACGAGCTTCTCGGGAACGGTGGTCATATCGAGAATCTCACGGTTTGTCATAACAAAACCGGACTCTACACCCTCTTTTACGCCGGGGATGGGCGGTACAACTGCTGTGGAGCCGGTGGAGATGATGAGCTTCTTGGCAGCATAAACAGTATCGTTTACCTTGATGTTGAAGCCTTCATCGCCTTTGCCGTCGATGACAGCGTTGCCTTCGATAACAGTAACGTGGTTGCGCTTCATCTGCATGCCAACGCCTGCTACCAGCTGCTTGACAACCTTGTTCTTGCGCTCAACAACCTTAGCGTGGTCGATGGATACACCAGTTACGGTAACGCCGTAAGGCTCAGCGTGAAGAGCATGGTTATAATACTTTGCGGAGTTGAGGAATGCCTTGGAGGGAACGCAGCCTTCATTGAGGCAGACACCGCCGAGGGCACGCTTCTCAACAACTGCGGTCTTCAGTCCTGCATGACCGGCACGCTCTGCTGCAAGATATCCTGCCGGGCCGCCGCCGAGGACGATCAGATCAAATACTTCCATTTGTAAGACCTTGCCTTTCGTGTATATTCCCTCCCCTGCCGCGGATTGTTTCACCACGGCGAGAGGGAGCGATCTGTTTCAATTACTTGGAGAGGAACAGAGAGAAATTCTCAAGACCAAATGCAACATCACGCAGGAACTTGGAGGCAGGAGTACCATCCAGTGCGCGGTGGTCGTAAGTCAGGGAGAGACCCATTGCCTGATAGCCCTGGAGCTCGCCATTGACCATGCGAACTTTGGTCATAAGGGTATCTACGCCGAGGATACCGGTCTGAGGCGGATTGATAACCGGGGTGAAGCTCTCGATGCCGAGAGAACCAACGTTGGAGATGGTGAAGGTTGCACCGGAGAGGAGATCGGGGCTGATGTTGCCGGCTTTGCACTGTGCGGCAAGAGCCTTAGCTTCAGCAGAGATCTCAGCGAGGGACTTCTTGTTTGCGAAGCGGATGGTGGGAACCATCAGACCGCGGTCGGTATCAACTGCCATACCGAGGTGAACATCCTTGAACTGACGGATGGTCTTATCATCGAGCATGTTGGCGTTGAGATCCTTGTAGTTAAGCAGAACGCGGGAGACAACGAACAGAACCATGTCGTTGAGGGTGATGTTGGGAAGACCAAGCTTCTCTGCGTTTGCCTTGAGCTTTGCACGGTAAGCCATGAGCTCGGTGGCATCGAAGCTGGTGTTGTGGGTGAGCTGAGGAATGGTGGAAAGAGAAACGGTCATGGACTTGGAGATGGCCTTTCTCATAGAGCTGAACTTGACATCCTCGTACTCTACTGCGGGCTCTGCAGCGGCAGCGGGTGCTGCAGCAGGAGCGGCGGGAGCATTGAGATCGCCAACGCTTACGCGTCCGCCCAGTCCGGTTCCGGTAGCCATACCAGCTGCGCTTGCGCCATCGAAGGCAGCAGCGGTTGCGCCTACGCCGCTCTCGATGAGAGCACGGATATCACGCTCGATTACGCGTCCGTAGGGTCCGGTGGGAGTTGCGAAATGGGGATCTATGTGCTTGCTCTCAGTAAGAGCCTTTGCACGCGGGGAGATCTTGATGTCGCCGGTACTTACCGGTACAGCGGGAGCAGCTTCAACAGCGGCAGCGGCGGGAGCAGCAGCCTCTGCGGGTGCGGCAGCGGATGCTTCTGCGGGAGCAGCAGTCTCGTCACCATCCAGAACAGGACGGAGAGCGGAGCAATCTTCTCCGGCTTTACCAACTGCGCAGACGTTTACCAGGCAGGGAACCTCGTCACCGTCGTTGAAGAATATCTCAAGGATTTCACCGCTCTCGGTGGACTCGCACTCGAAGGTAGCCTTATCAGTCTCGTAATCGAAGATGATATCGCCTACGTTGACTGTGTCGCCTACATTTTTGCGCCATTTTGTAATGATACAGGTCTCGACTGTTATGCCGGCCTTGGGCATAAGAATTCCTGCAGCCATTTGACAATTACCTCCTATATATAAACTTAAAAATCAAACAATGTTTGCTCAGATGGATTCGCTGTTTGCAAGGAGATATTCCTCAGCCTCATAGGACCAGAGTCCGTTGTGACGCTCGGTGATCTCAGCAAGCTTTGCAAACTTGGGATCAGTCTCACCCAGCTTTGCGAAGTCCGCAATAGCTACGAGAGGCATAGAAATGTGGGTGTAGATGAGCTTCTTGCCGCCGGGGATGGAGGGCAGGTTGAGGGTGGTCTCCTTAGCTGCATCCATACCGCCGATGTGTGTTACGAGGATAGCCGGATTGAGCTTGCCCTCAGACATCATGGTAAGAGCTTCACGCATATCGTCTGTATTGCCGCCGCTGGTGCCAACGATATGGGTGTAATTGTAGTGTACGTTGTAGAAGTTGAACTTTGCGGAGAAGTCCTTCTTGGAGGGACCTGCGAAGAAGTTCAGGCAGCCGTCGAATGCGAGGATTGCGTCAGCCTGCTCAACAACGGGAGCAACGGGAGCAAATACAAGAACATCGTTATAGCCGGTGCCGCCGGAGATCTCCATGAGATCAGCAACGGGATCGCCCTTGCCGGTGTTGACATAGTGCAGCTCAATGCCATTCTTGGCAGCCTCTTCTACAGAGAGAATGGATGCGGCGCGAGCCAGTCTTGCGTCGTCGATATCGGTGACAACGAGAAGGCTGGGGCGACGGTCGCAATGGATGATGTAATCGATAGCAGCGAGACCCATGGGACCTACGCCTGCGAGGATAGCCATTTTGCCGCCCTCAACGATACCCATATCATGGGTATATACGCCGAGTTTGGTATGGTACATGGCATGGAAGGTTCCGATAACGCAGGAGAGCGGTTCAGCAAGGGAGCCCTTGAAGAAAGCGTCTCCGGAGTAAGGAAGCAGGCAATCCATTTCCATAACTTCGTTGGGGATGAGAACATAGGTGGCATCTCCGCCGATGTAACGGAAGGAATAGCCGGGAGCATCCTGGGAGCCCTTATAGTTGAGAGCCGGCTGGATGGAGAACTTCTGTCCGGGAACGAACTTGTCCGCCCATTTGGCACCGACCTTTACGATCTCGCCGCAGAACTCGTGGCCAATGATGGTGGGGTTCTCTGCACAGTCGTTGGGAACACGCTTATGATCTGCACCCTGCATGGCAGCCTTGTAGGAGGACATGCAGATACTGTCCGAAATGACCTTGGCAACAATTTCGTCGTCTTTCATTTCGGGGAGCTCGAACTCTTCGAGTCTCAGGTCTTCTTTGCCGTAGATGCGAAGCGCTTTTGTAAGCATAACTAAACTCCTTTTCTCCGACGATACAGGTATTTACCGTACTTTCCGCCGCCCTCGCCGGTGGACAGCCGTACTTAAAGGGTGAGTACCGTCTCCCCTGCCCTGCGCCCTGCGGCACCCGGCAGAAAAAAACGATATTTTACAACAATTTTACGCCGTACTTTGCGGCTTCTTCCGCTGTCTGCTCCGGTATCTCCGCCTCAGTGATCAGATAGTCAATATCCTCCATGTTGGCGAAGGTAAATGGCAGCATCGCTCCGATTTTGGAATTATCCAGCAGCATGGCGACGGTTCTTGCCTTACGGATGACCTCGTGTTTGACAAAGGCCTCTGCCTCCTTGCCGCAGGTAAAACCACCTTCGGCAGAATATCCGCTTGCCACAATAAAAGCAATATCAATGTTGATGCGGGAAAGCATTTCGATAGCAGCTGAACCTGTAAGGATCATATTAGTCCTGTTCAGGGTGCCGCCGCAGAGATTGACTGTCACGTTCTGACGTTTGGCCAACTCCATGGCAATGTTGGGACCGTTGGTCACAATACTTGCCGGAATATCCGGAATCACCATGGCCAGTTCCATCATTGTGCTGCCTGCATCCAGAAAGACGGCACGTCCACCGCTGAGAAGCTTGACCGCCTTTTGGGCGATGATCTCCTTGGCTTTTTTGTTCTTTGTGGCACGCAACTCGTATGCCGGTTCGTGGTCTGAAGAACCACCGATATACTTGGCTCCTCCCCTGACCCGGATAATACAGCCTTCCTGTTCCAGCGTATCAAGATCTCGGTGGATGGTCATCAGGCTGACCGATGAAAACAAAGACGACAACTCTTTTATCGTTACGATACCCTTGTTCTCGATATACTTTTTGATCTCATCACGTCTCAGGTTATTGATAACAGCCACCTCCTCCATTAACATAACTGATTATAACATTTTCTAACATATACGTCAAGCGTACCGATATTGTTTTTTCACTTTATTTATAATTACATCTGGCCGCGGGCAGCAAAATGCTTGACTCTCTTGGAGAGAGAGGGCCACTCTTTGATTGTCTTCTCGGAGAACATGCCATCGCTGAGATCCAGTGTGGCACGCTTTTCGTGACCAATGAGCGCCCAGGTGGAGACGATAAGGTGTTTGAACTCGGGGCGGGACAGTGCTTCACAGATAAAGCTCTGACGCGGAGAGTTAATGTCCTCACCGCTAATCTGGAACAGCCCGTGCTCTTCACAGAGAGCCATCACTCTCTTGAGCTGATCAAGGGTGTTGCGGGTGGGCATATAGGTAATAGCATTGAAGCCAATCTCTGCAAGATATGCCACATATTCATCCAGGAAGTCGTCCTCAAACTTCTGGGTCTTCTTATCACCGGTAACGGAATCGCCCACGTCGCCGAGATAGGCGTATGCGGAGATACCGCCAACCTCTTTGGCCAGTGCAACGAAAGCTGTGATATCCGGGCACTCAGCCTCTGCCGGGATATAGAACTTCTCCACCAGGTTGCCCTTGAGGGCGCCGAGAAGATCATACTGATAATGGGGATTGCTCTCATCGCTGAGCATACCGATGATCTTGGCAGAGAGGGACAGCTTCATCTCGTCTCTGAGGAAATCGACGATAGCAGTACCCTTGCCAAAGCGCTCGATAAGCTTTGCAGAGACGGCAAACAGCAGATGACGCTCGGTGATGCTGCCGTTTTCATCAGATTTGGACAGAGGAACCACATCCTTGTCAAAATCCAGACTCACGCCATAGGGAGCAAGGATGTTGTTGAGATTATCGGTCATCTTGCGGTTGCGGATATTTCTCTGATCGCGATAGGGTTTGAGGAACTCTTCTACTTTTGCAATGTTCTGATGAGGAATGCCGTGAAGAGCAAGATAGGCAACAGATTTCTGATCCGGGTTGTTGATCAGCTTATCACCAAACGGGGTATTCTTGACAGAGCAGCGCATTTCGCAGCCAACAGTAGTGGCGATACCGATAATACGTCCCGCTTCCACAAACTCACGGGCGCCTCCGACAGAATCATGATCCATAATGCCAGCGGTAGTCAGGCCGTTCTTCCATGCCAGATAGGCAGCCATGGTGGGAGAATAGGGCGAGAACGAATAGGTGGTGTGGATGTGGTTGTTGACGTTGTTGGTCTTCTCCGGCATTTCAATCTCGCCGGAATTGTGCATCTCCATAATAGCATGGAGGTTCTCCAGTCTCTCACGGGCGGTTGCCGCGTTAAGACCTTCATACAGCTTCTGGTATTCCATTTTTATCTTCTCCAAACCCGGAGAAATCCGCCGATTTTTCCGCAGATTTCTCCGTCTGTTCCTTTTTTATAATAACAGGATTCTCTTTGCCTGAACCGAAAACAAATTATTTGAGCATCTCCTGTCCGCCGGATACGGGGATTGCCTGACCGGTCTCACCGAGCTGCTCTACGCAATAAAAGATAGCGCGTGCAACATCGATGGGATTACAGCTCTTCTTGAGGGGTACCTTGGACTCATAGAACTTACGGACATCGGCAACCGTTTTAGCTCCGGGAACCTTACCAGCTTTGAGGTAGGTGACAAAGAGACCCTTTTCGGGATCGGACCACAGCGGACCATCAAGATAGTTGCCCGGGCAGACGGAGTTGACTTTGATGTTATAATCTGCAAGTTCAAGAGCAAAACTCTGGGTAAGACCGATGCCGCCGAACTTGGAACCTGCATAGGCAAAGTTCTTGTTGGAACCGGCAAGACCGGACTTGGAGTTGATCTGAACGATATCCGCATAATATTCGGGAGCCATTGCGTGCTGGAGTTTCATGACGCGGGAAGCATATTTGGTTCCGAGGTAATAAGCGTGATAGTTAACTTTGGTGATCAGATCGAAGAGTTTAAGATCCATCTCTTCCAGGCTGCCGGGCTTTGCAATGCCGGCGTTGTTTACATAGATATCCAGTCCGCCGAAGTTAAGGACGGCACAGTTGACCATAGCCTCGGTGGATTCTTCGCTGCTGACATCCGCCTTGAAGGGAACAGCGATATCTGCACCAACAGCTTCACAGATGGCCTTGGCGGTTGCTGCAGCACCGTCATAGTTGAGGTCGGCGATAACGAGGTAGGCGCCGGCTTTTGCCATCTCTTCGGCAATACCCTTACCAAAGCCCTGTGCGGAACCTGTTACGATAGCAATCTTGTTGGCAAGACGCTTCTCAGAGCCACTGCCGAGGCTGGCTTTGGAGCGGTAGCTCTCTACTTCCCAACCGACGATGAAGTCGATGAAATCCTGCGGGAGCTGGTTGGGTCCGCCGAAGCTCTGAGCATACTCGGTAACCTTTACGGCATCCATGAACATATCTCTTGCAGTTATCGCCTCTTTACGGGAAGCACCAATGGCTACGAAACCCTGTCCCTCGATGGCAACAATCTTAGGCATATATTTATTCTCAGCAACAAAGGTATCAAAGGTGGCCTTGATATCGGCATCGGCCTTGAGGAACATAGGACGAGCTTTGCAGTAAACGATGTGGTCAGGAGAATAGGATCTGTCAAATACGCTGAAGCACTTGCCGCATCCGACATACTTCTTGACAGCGGCATTGGTGCAGAAAACAGCAGCAGCCTTACCCTCTGCACTGTAGAGCATACGAAGCTGCGGAATGATTTTGCAGACAAGGTTTGCATCAAAATCTGCCTCGCTGAGATCGGGAGCAGCAGCTTTAGCGGAGAGCTTGGTCATGTATTCATCAACAATAGCATCAATCTCTTCCACAGTATCGGCTGCGAAGAAGATGCCGTGGTTCTGGAGGATAATCACATTGGCAACGGTGCCCTTCCTGGCTTCATAGGCATCCATGGCCTTTTTGCACACACAGGCGAGGATATAGCCGGGCTTGGTTACCGGGATCCACACGAAGTTATCGCCGAAGAGCTCGCCGGCAATCTTCTCGCCATCCTTACCGCAGGTCATACCGTTGACGAGGGTGGGATGTACATGGAGAACAAACTTCTGGGGGAAAAGAGCGTGGAGAATAGCCTCAACGCTGGGACGTTTTGCATATTCGTTGGGAAGTCTTGCTGCCATCATATCGGCAAGAGCTGCTGCCTCACGTGCATCATCCTCTGCGGGATATTCCTTATCGAGCATTGCAGTGAGCTTATCCATCTGCATGGCAACAAAGCCCTCTGCCTTGATGGTTGCAAGGGATGTGCCAGAGCCCTTAACATACATGATACCGTCATTCTTGTATGAGGTGTTGCCGCCGCCAGCCAGAACGTATTCACTGTTGGAACCGTATCTGTTGGACATTTCGACCAGTTTTTCAAAACCTTCCATTGATTTTACCTCCATAATGTTATATTGTGATATGTTTCAAAACATTTGCTAACATATTTCATCTGTATTATAGCATAATCCCCTGTTATCGTCAAGGTAAAACCCACCATTCTCTCATTACTTATCTGTGAATTATTCTCCTAAAAAAACTTACAAATTTTCCTGAAAATTGATTTTACTGCATCTCCGTGTTATAATTTCAATATAAACCCTTTTCGAACCAAGGAGATCTTTCATGAACACAAAATTTGAGACGGAATACTACCTCAGAAATACCGATTTTGACTGCCGGGGGAAAATTCTTCCCTCTTCCGTGCTGGATCTTTTTCAGGAATCTGCCGGTGCTCACAGTGAAGAACTCGGCATTGGTTCATCCCGGATGAATGCTATGCAGCTTCTATGGGTGTTGGTCAGAGTCAAATATGAAATTCTCGGCGAGGTTCTCCCCCACACTACCGTACAGGCAAAGACCTGGCCCCTTGTTCCCTCCCGTTTGGGTTTTCAGCGTGAATATCTGATTACAGCTGCCGACGGCACCGAGCTGATCCGGGGCACCTCAGAATGGGTGCTGGTTCACAGTGAAAAGAGAAAGATTGTGGCTGTAAAAGACGTTTATCCCTTCAGCGAAGGCTTTGAAACCCGAAAAGTCTTTGAGGAAAAGACCGCCAAACTCCATGATTTTATTCCGATATCCGCGGGCATTACTGTGACTCCGGGCTATTCCCAGCTTGATACCAACGGGCATGTCAACAACACCAAGTACGCCAACTATATTATAGATCTTCTCTCTCCCTCAGAAAACGAATCGATCCGGCTTTTCCAGATCGACTATCACAAAGAGGTGCTTGCAGGCGTTTCTCTCTCCCTCTTTTGTAACCGCGAAGAGAATGGCGCATTGATCAAAGGCGTAAATGAGACCGG
This sequence comes from Oscillospiraceae bacterium, assembly GCA_015067185.1. GTDB lineage: Bacteria > Bacillota > Clostridia > Oscillospirales > Ruminococcaceae > SIG526. The sequence continues at coordinate 134,032 of SVMZ01000001.1, forward strand.
CGAGAAAATGTTTACCTGCAAGATTCTCTTTGGATAATTCCCTGATATTCTTTTTTCAGAACAATATAAAAGCATAAACGGACACGGCAAATCAGTCTGCCTGTGTCCGTTTTTCTATCTTATTTCTCCGTGTCATCCCTTTCTCCGCCATTCCTCACGGTAGACCCCCGGCGTAACAGAAAAACACGCTTTAAACCGGGCGTAGAAGGTTGAAAGATCACTTATACCACAGAGAGCGGCAATCTCTTTATTATCCAGATTCGTCTCTCTAAGAAGACGACAGGCCTGATCCAGCCTTACGCTGCGGATAAAATCCGCAAGGTACTCCCCTGTTACTTTGTGGAAGGTTCGACTGACTGTTGCCTTGCTGCAATAGAGCTTGGCAGCAATCTTCTCTGTAGTCATGCTGCTGTCCGCACAATGCTCTCTGATATAGCGTATCACCTCGGATACCATCGCCTTTTCCGCCGATTTTACAGGCATCTTCTGCGGTCCCTGCTCAGAGAGGATTCTGTATAAACCGATCAGCAGATGCTGTATCTCCGCGCTTACAACACCCTGCCACTCCGGCAACTGCTCCTCTTCCTCTTGCTGCAATGTCCGGGATATCCGGCACAGCCATGTAAGCTGTCTGCTGTTCATCCGGATATGGGCAACATCCGTTCTGTTCTGAAAAATCCCGAAACAAAAACGATGTTCTGCAGGATTAGCAGGTGTACCGGTCAGAAGATCGGCAGGATCGAAAATAATATTACTGACCGTGGGACAATTGTCTCCGTCGGCAAAATAGCCGTGAGGGGTTCCTGTGTTCAAAACATATACATCGCCCTTGGTGCATGGATAAACTTCATTCCAAATGCGGTGAATTCCTCTCCCCTCTGTCACCACACTGACCTCAATAAATTCGTGGAAATGCAGGGCAGAAAGTGACATTCCCTGCTGATACCGTGTGGTGCAGACCACGCAGTTCTGATATATCGGACTCCCACTCATCAATGGCTCTTTTTCCATTTTGGAGGGATGATTTTCCTCTTCTATTCTACCGCTGCTTTCCTTCATTTTCATGATACATTACCCTTTTTCTATTCTTTTTAGTGACCACATTCGCTTTACACAGTTATTCTCTGGCTAGCTGATAGATGAGATCATAGGCAAAGCGCAGATCTTCCATGGAACAGTGGTTTTGGACATAGTGGGTGGTACAGCACATCCAACGTTTGCCTCGCAGGGTAGCAAACACCCGGCGGATCTCCGCTTCCAGCTCTTCCTTCGGACGCAGCCCAAGGTTAGTTTGCACACAGATCCCGCCGAGAATGGCAAAACGATGGGCATATTTTTCGAGATAGAGATCATAGGACATACCGGCACTTTCCTGCCAGGGATGCACCACATCGAACCCCAGATCAGCAATGCCATCTGCCACTTTTTTGACGCAGCCATCGGAGTGGAGACTGACAAACACACCACGGGAATGCACATAGTCAATCACCTTTTTCATGTTGGGTTCAATCAGATCCTGCCATAGCCTTGGACTGAACATCATATCATTCTGAGCTCCCCAGTCATCGGAAATGTGAATCATATCCACACCAAGATCGATACAGTGCTGAGCGAAACGGATGGTCCACTCTGCCTGACGGCTGTAGAGTTCTGCCAATTCATCGGGATACATGGCCAGATAGAGCAACTGGTTTTCGATACCGAAAACACCGTTGAAGTGTTCAAAAAAACCGGGAGTCTGAACATAACAGAAACGATCCCGTTTTTTATGAAAAGCAAGGGCATCGGCAATATTCCGGTAACTTTCGGGATCATCGGGTGTTTTAAAAAAATCTGCATTCACCAGGTATTCCGGAGAGATTTCCCCCTCTTCCTCTTCGATATTTTTAAGCAGTTCCCGGTTAAAAGAATCTGGTCCTCCAAAAACATGAGACATATCATATTCATAGTGATCTTCGAAATTTGCAACAGAACCAAACTCGGCTGTAATCTCTTTCGATAGGTTAGCCTCAACCCAGCCGTAGATGGGCTGGCGATCTATTTCCTGTCCCAATATGGTTCTACGCACGCGTTCTGTACTGTTCATCATACAATTCCCTTCTATACTAATTAAATTCTGTAAAAATATTATAACATAACACCACTCAAAAAGAAATGCGGTTTTGTTGTTTTATTTTCCATCCATGAAACAAAACCGCATATATCAAAATATTTCCGAAAAAACATTTTGAGCCGTTCCTTAATAATCCTACTTCTGATAAAAGCGAATTTTTTCGAATTAAAAGAATTTTTCACAAAACAAAACTGACCCCAGATAACACGAGGTCAGTTTATATGTTTTATTCACCACAGCAAGCAGTTACTCAAATTGCATGCTTATTTTTCAAGCAACTCCCATATATCCACAATTCTTCCTTCTTTAATGGAGACATTAGCAGAGGCGCCAATCATAATAGACTCAGCACCGGCCTGGGTTCCTGCGGAGTGTCCCATAGGATCGGGTACATTTTCAAGGAAGAGCATCTTGCGCAGACGTTCATCACCACCGCCATGACCGCCTTTTGCCTTGGTTACACGATACTCAGTCACGTTGTTGTTCAGATCAAAGAAACGAATGGTATCAAAAGCAGGATTGACATCCGGACCGGTTTCGGGGAGATAAGCCTCAAGACGGCCCTTAGAACCATTGATAGCTACTCTCCACCCCTCATAGGCACAAGTTGCATTGAGGGAATAACTCATAATGGTGCCGCCGTCATAAGCAACATTGACACACATGGTATCATAGATATCGATATCATCGGCATAGATACAGTTATCTTTGAGATATCCATCGTATTTCTCGTTGTCTGCATAGAATTCCTTCTCGAAGCCTTTCAGCTCATAATAAAACTGACACTGATCGGCAAACTTACAGTTACGGCAGTTGGTTCCGCGCATACCGTCAGCATAGCGTTTGCTTCCTTCGGGGCCGTAGAGGTTCAGCTTACCAAAAGCAGATACCTTCATCGGCTTCTGACCGATCCACCAGTTGATCATATCAAAGTGATGGGTAGACTTATGAACAAGCAGTCCGCCGCTCTTGGCCATACGGGCATTCCAACGTCTGAAATAGCTGGTTCCATGGGCCTGAACATCCATATTTCTGTCCAACAGCCACTCAAAGTGAATACTGAAGATATCACCGACAAGTCCTTCATCAATAAGCTGTTTTACTTTTGTTACAAAGGGAGCATAGCGATAGTTGAAAGTAACGGTAACCTTGTGACCGCTCTTCTTCTCTGCATCGAGAATTGCTTTGCAGCGCTTGGCATCGATCGTCATAGGCTTTTCGGTGATAACATCACAGCCGGCTTCCAGAGCACGAATCACATAATCGCTGTGATAAGCATCAACGGTGGTAACCAGAACGATATCGGGGTTAGTTTCTGCTATCATCTTATCAAAATCGTCGAAAGCAGGCATGCCGATACGGTCCGCCACAAACTTTGCACGTCCCGGATTGATGTCATAAACACCGCAAAGTTCTGCAACTTCGGCAAAGTCGTTTTTGAGAGGGGTTGCAAACATACCCAGCATTCTCTGACTGGCACCCGCAAATACATACTTTTTCTTCATAAATAACACAGCCTTTCTTTTTGCGTTTTACTCTATGTACAAGTCCATCTTTCGGACAAGAATAAACGGTTAAAGGGTTACTCCTGAACGATAAATGCAAAAATCTCTCGCTCCGTTTTGTTCTGTTTTGGTTTGCCGTTCTCCGGAAGCCACGCTGACAATATAATCAAACAGTTCTCCGCATACAGTTTCCATCGAGCTGCCCTCAATCAGTTTCCCGGCATTAAAATCAATCCACACCTTTTTATTAGCTGCCAGTTTGGAATTGGTAGCAATTTTTATAACAGGTGCCGGTACTCCAAAGGGAGTTCCTCTGCCTGTTGTAAACAGGATGAGCTGTGCACCGGAAATCACTTCGCTGGTCGCAGAAACAAGATCATTGCCGGGACCATCCAACAGGTTAAGTCCCTTTACTTTTGCCTGCTCTCCATAACCGAGCACGTCAACCACCGGAGACGTGCCGCCTTTAAAGGTGCAGCCCAAAGATTTTTCCTCCAACGTGGAAATACCGCCTGCTTTGTTTCCAGGTGAAGGATTCTCGTATACTTCACAGCCATGAGTAATAAAATTCTCTTTGCATCGGTTGATCATGGAAACGGTTTTATCAAACAGCTCCGTCGTACGGCAACGGGACATGAGTATGGTTTCCGCACCAAACATTTCGGGCACCTCGGTCAATATGACCGATCCTCCCATGGCTACCAACTGATCTGCAAAATGTCCTACCAGAGGATTGGCAGTGATGCCGGAAAAACCATCCGATCCGCCGCATTTGAGTCCAATCAGCAGTTCACTGACGGGACAGGGTTCCCGTTTTGTTTTGGATGCAAAGGCGATCAGCTGCTCCACCAGACCGCAGGCAGTCTCCACTTCATCTTCTTCCTCCTGACAGATCATGAACTTGACCCTGTCGTCATCCCATGCTCCGAGACGTGCTTTCACTTTATCCATCTGGGTGTTTTCGCAGCCCAGACCCATGACAAGAACGCCGCCGGCATTGGGGTGGCGAATCAATCCCACCAGTGCATCAAGCGTGTTCTCTGCGTCATCGCCCAGCTGAGAACAGCCGTAAGGATGCGGAAAAGCATATACGCCGTCAATACCATCTATTGCATGGGCAAAGCATTTTTCCACCGCTCTGGCTGACGCATTGACACAGCCCACCGTAGGAATGACCCATATCTCGTTTCTGATTCCGGGACGTCCCTCTTTTCTGGGATATCCCATAAAATACCGCTCTTTTAAAGGTTCCAGTTCGGAGAAATCCGGCTCGTAATGATATTCCAGTATTCCATGGAGTCCCGATTTCAAATTATGGGTGTGTACCCACTCCCCTTTTTTGATATCTGCCGTGGCAACACCGATAGGATAACCGTATTTTATAACCTGTTCTCCGTTTTTGATATCTTCTGCAGCCAACTTATGTCCTGCCTGCTCTCCGGATAACATCACTTCCACATTGTCTTTAGTGGATATCTTCATCTTTTTCATAGCGTTATCTCTTTCTTCGTCTACAGCTTATTCCGCCAGCAATTTCTCAATGGCAGCCTTTGCTCCCATTGTGCGGATATCGTCCAACCCGCTGATAACCGCTGCTGTAAACCCATTGATCTCGGAGAGATTCATTCCCCAGAAATCCTCACGGGCAACCAGCTTTTCAATCAAATCGGCAGCAGAGGCAGAGGCATTTTCGGCAAAGAATTCCATCACCGCAGCGTCATCCCGCACCTCATATTTGATACCCTCTCTCTCTCCTGCGGTATAGAAAGCAGCAAGTGCAGCAAGCGAGAAGGTAAGCACCTTCGGCAGTTTACCGTTGGTTTTGGTATAATCAATAACAGAAGGCAGTACCCTTGCACGCCATTTGGAAACCGAGTTGAGAGCGATAGAGAGTAACTGATGACGGATAAACGGATTCTCAAAGCGTTCCATAACCGACTTGGCAAAGGCGGTCACCTCATCCAACGGCAGCGGAACTTCGGGAACAATCTCTTCAAATACCGCACTGTCTATGTACCGGCGCATCAACGGATCAGCCATACACTCTCCCACTGTATCCAAACCGGCCAGATAAGCCCCGAGAACCATCGAGGTGTGAGCTCCGTTAAGCACACGCACCTTACGCTCTCTGTAAGGCTTGATATTATCGGTGAACACCACCGGCATACCTGCCTGATCCAGCGGCAGTTCTTTTTTAACAATGTCAATCTTATCCGATGCAATGACCCACAAACCAAAGGGTTCACCAATATCCATCAAAACATCGGTATATCCTGCTTTTTCACAAAGGGCTTCCAGCTCATCTCTCGGGTTTCCGGTAACGATTCTATCAACCAGCGTGCTGCAGAAAATATTGCACTCTTCCACCCAACGGACAAAATCCTCTTCCAACTTCCAGAGCTTTGCCAAAGCAAGAACACACTCACGCAGTTTTACACCGTTATTATCAATCAATTCAACCGGCAGGAGAATCAATCCCTTGTCTGCGGCACCGGAGAATTTTTTCCAGCGAAGATAGAGCAGCTTGGTCAGCTTGCCGGGATAGCTTGCCGGCGGTTCAAGCTCAAAACGATCATTCTCATCATACACAATTCCTGCCTCAGTGGTGTTGGAAACCACAAAACGCAGGGTGTCCAGACAAGCGGTTTCACACATATGAGCATAGTCCTCGCGGGCATCCATAACTTCCGCGATACTCCTGATCACGCGGCTCTCATTGATGGTTTCTCCGTTTGCCACACCTCTGAGAATCAATGTATACATATTCTGCTGCTTTTTAAAAGCATCAAGAGTTCCATAGTCGATTGGCTTTACAACTGCCACACCAATATCCAGATCAATTTTTTCATTGGCAACATCAATCATATAATCCACAAAGGCACGCAGAAAATTTCCTTCACCGAACTGCATTACCTTCACAGTATGTTTTTCCGGTTTGAATACATCAATCATATCAGGTCTGCTCATTGTATTTCCTCCCGTTTTCTATGTTCTTTTTTCTGTAATCGCCTCTGTAAGCGCTTACATTTAGTATAAAACACTCTCCTGAAATTGTCAAGCCTTTTATTGCAATATCTTCTTCAATAACCCTTTTTTCTTCTCCCCTCCCTGTCATCCTCTTGCTGCGGGATTTCTATTGTACTCAAATGTAAATTATGTTATAATCATAGCAGCACTTACGATGCCCCGAATGGAGGAACACCATGCCCGATATCAATGAAGCTCTGTGTGAACAACGTATCCGCAACCATCTTCCTGATCCGCTGCAAGCGATCGATATTTTTGTTTTTGATACCATAGATTCCACCAATAATTATGCCAAAAAGCTGATTCTTGACGGCGCCGCCGGGTTTACTGCCGTTTTGGCGGAACACCAAAGTGCCGGGCGAGGTCGGCGCGGCAGAAGCTTTTTCTCCCCCGCCAACACTGGGCTATATCTCAGCTTAATTCTCCCTCCTCATTTGTGCCAAATCGAAGAGATCCAACGGATCACCATGATGTCTGCAGTGGCCGTGAGGCGCGCCATTGCCGCCCTTACCGACAGCACTCCCTCCATTAAATGGGTCAACGATATCTTTATTAACGACAAAAAAGTCTGCGGTATTTTAGCGGAGGCTGTCAGCACTGGGAACACGGTCAATGGCGTTGTTGTTGGTATTGGAATCAATTGCTCTACCCAGGATTTTCCTGAAGAACTTAATCAGATCGCCGGTTCCCTCGATCAGACTGATATTTCACGCAATTTACTGACAGCACAAATTATCTCCAACATTGCTACACTTACCAATCATCTGCATGATCCCGCCATTCTTGCTGATTATCGTCTTCATTCCTATACTCTTGGCAAAACCGTTTCTTTCAGGCGGAATGGTGCGGATATTACCGCCATTGCCTGTGGCATCAATGATTGCGGCAATTTGATTGTCAAAGAACCGGACGGCACAGAAACAACGCTCTTCTGGGGCGAAGCTGTTATTCTTTGACTCCTGCTGTTCACCAAAAAGTAAACCCATTCTGCAATAGCTCTCACTATTGCGGAATGGGTTTTATCGTTCTTATTCTTCACGCACAGGAGGGGCAGCTTTCCAATCCAGCTTTTCATAGATGATCTTCCATCTGTCATACTGATTGTCGCCAACAATCTGAGGCTCCCAGCCAAGACGCAGATAGGACTTGATGGCAGGCAGACGGAAATCATCGGTATTGAGTCTTCCGCGCACCTTACCGTCTCTCTTCAATCTCTGCATGGCAGCTCTGGTAACAGCAATACCCAACCCCTTACCGGCATGCTCGGGAAGTGCTGCAACCATATGCAGATGTCCGCAATCCTCGCCATATTCAGGAATAAACCAACCAGCGGCAGTGGCAACAGGCTCTCCCTGATAACAGACAAAGAAAATTCTGCTGGGCTCATATGCCGGATCAGGATACATTAGTTTTTCCATGGTACATTCGGGATCCTTGAATGTAGCAGCAATAATGCTGTCCCATGCACGCTCATCGGCTTTATCTTCACTTTCACAGAAAGTTCTGAGTGTATATCCCTCGGGCAATTTAACAGGTTCGGTTTCATCAAACTTGGTAAGATCCACCTTCATAGCGATCGGAGGCATAATTCTTTCTTGAGACATGAGAATATCCTCTTGCTTTCTCATTAATGTGTTTTGGTATCTATCCTCTTTTTATCATTATATTCGACACGGCACTGCTTGTCAACAGCCATTCTCACTCTTTCACGGGAGGAGCCGCCTTCCACTGCAGATTCTCATATACTTTTTTCCATCTGTCATACTGATTGTCATCCACAATTTTGGGTTCCCAACCGAGACGAAGATAGGATTTGATCGCGGGCAGACGGAAATCATCGGTGCTGAGGAGCGCAAAAGAACGACCTTCCTTTTTCATGCTGTACATCGCAGCCTTTGTGACAGCAATACCAAGTCCCTTTCCTGCATGTTCGGGAAGTGCACCTACCATATGCAGATAGCCGTATTCTTCCCCATATTTCTCCTGAAACCACCCTGCTGCTGTAGCAACCGGCTCATCATCACAGCATACAAACCATATTCTATCCGGTCGGTATGCCGGATCGGGGCGCATCAATTTTTCAAATGTACATTCCGGATTTTGAAATGTAACACCAATAATATGATCCCATGCATGTTCATCGGCTTTATCTTCACCTTCGCGGAAGGTTCGGATTGTATAGCCTTCCGGCAGTTTGATTTCTTCGTTTTCGTCAATCTTATTCAGATCCACTCTCATAAAGAGCTGTGGGGAGAGATTTTGTTCTGTCATTCTTTTTCTCCTCCTTCTATCGCATTTATTGAATCTCTTTGCCTGCTATATACACTTTTTTAACATTGAGTTTTTCATCCAGCAGAACAATATCCGCCTGATACCCTTTGGCAATGCTGCCGATCTGATCGGCCATGCCCAAAGTCTTTGCGGGATTATAGGTTGCCGCTTTCACCACCTGCTCCATGGGAACACCAAAGGAAACTGCACTGCGCAGATCACTCATCAGGGATGCGGACGATCCTGCTATTGTCCCGTCGGCCAACGTCGCTTTACCGTCTTTGACGGTAACATCCAGATCACCCAAAACATACTGTCCGTCCGAAAGTCCGCAGGCACGAATAGAATCACTGATCATAATCACTCTGTCAGCCATAATCTTGAAAACGGTACGGATTACCGCAGGATGAACATGGATTCCGTCACAGATCAGTTCTGCATTCAGCTCACTGTCAAACACCGCACCGGGCGCACCGGGGGCTCTGTGCAGGAAGGATGTCATCGCATTAAAGAAATGAGTTACCTGAGCTGCTCCGGCTTCATATGCTTCCAATACCGTTTCATAATCGGCACTGGTGTGGGCAACAGAGACGACCATTTCGTCTTTAAGCTCTTTAATAAAATCCATGCCGCCTTCAATCTCCGGTGCAACATTGACTATTCTGAGCAAATCTCCGGATGCATCCCGAAAACGTCTAACCAGTTCTGCATCCGGTTTGAGCAGATACTCTTCCAGATGTGCCCCCTTTTTGGCATGACTGAAGAAAGAGCTCTCCAGATTGATCCCTCTTACCCGGGCCCCCCTGCCGTTTATCTTCTGTTCATCACTGAAACACTTAATTGCTTTCATAGCCTCTTCCATACGCGGAATTGGAATGGTAGTAACCGTTCCCGCAACCGTAGTTACGCCATTTGCAGCATAAAAATCTGCCATCTGTGCCATTTCATCGGGATTGCCGTCACTCCAGTCAAAGCCAACACAGCCATGTGTATGCTGATCAATTAATCCGGGAATCACATACATTCCCTCTGCCTCAACAACCTCTTCCCCCTCAGCACTACCGACAGAGCAGATCATATCATCTTTGATTTCCACGTCCAGCTTTTCAAATTTAAAGTTTTGGGTAAACACATTTCCGTTTTTAATTATCATTGATTCACACCGTCCTTTACAAAGAAACCTATTCATCTGCAAAATCTCCCGCCCGCAAAGCTACGGACGGGAGATTCTCTGTTATCTCGTTATTGATTATTTGGTAAAGAGGGCAAGATCCTGCAGGCCGTACTTGTCTTCCATCTTCATTGCTTCCTCATAGGGACGCAGACCATCGATGGAGTTCTTTTCGGTAAGGTTACAGATAGCAGCGCAGCCTGCTACGCGCAGGGCGTACGGAATATCGAAGCCCTTATAGATGGCATAGAGCATACCGGCGCAGAAAGCATCTCCGGCACCAACGGTACCCTTAATATCGCAGCGGGGAATATCAACGGAACCAACAGCGTAGAACTCGCCGTTCTTATCCATGCACCAGCCGCCTTCGGGAGCGTGGATAACAACCAGCTCACCAACGCCCTTCTCAAAGAAGATGCGGCAGATCTGCTTCAGGTTCTCGGTGATGATCTTCTTATCGGTATCACGTACGGGGATACCTGCAATCAGGGAAGCCTCAACCTCATTGATGATTGCGTAATCGCAATATTTAAGGCTGGGGGTTACGATACGGTTGAAACGGTCAGAGTTCTCACTGACAACGTCCATGGAGGTCTTGATGCCGCGCTGTTTTGCATAAGCCAGTGCACGGGCCATCACTGTGCCGTACTCATCATCCGGCTCATCGAACTTGTCGAGGAGGAGGGCGTAACCGATGTGGAACATGTCAACATCGAGGTTATCGAAATCAATATCGGTGATATCAAACAGAGCGTTTGCGCCTCTGTTATGGAAGAAGGTTCTTGTGCCTGCATCCATGGCGGACATAACGTCGGTGAAGGATGTGGCAGCCCTATCGGTACGCTTGGTCATGCTCATGTCGATACCAAGACCGCCGAGCAGATTGAAGAGCCAATCAGCCTGAGCGTCATCACCGGTGAGACCGATGCACTTAAGAGGAACGGTCTTATCGAGGAGAGCGATATCAGCGATGGTGTTGGCGGCGCATCCACCGCAACCCGGCTGGATGTCACGGATGTTTGTCAGCATTCCGACTTCGGGGAATGTGTCGATCATTTTTACGGTATCAACAATCATGTTGCCCGCAATGGCGATGCCCTTGTTCATGGTAGGTACCTCCGTTTTTTGTTTATTTCAGTATTTTTTATTCGTTATAATAAGCGACAATCTTTGCAACATCTTCTGCACCGAGACCGGTGTATTCAGTGAGGAATGCCTCTGCTCCCTTTTCAGCCAGCTGTTTCTGGAGCTCGGGAGCGGTATTATCGGTTGCTACATCAAACTTGAGAGCGGCAGCAACGGCACGAAGAATACCATCACAGTTCTCGTTTTCGCTGTGACAGCGGTTGATAGCACCGATCAGACGGTCTTTCGGCATCAGCTTGCGCATGGGATCCTGTCCTACGCGGGTAACGGTATCGCCGAGCCCCTTGTTGGTGAAGCGGTGGAGCAGCTCTTTGACATGATCTTCCAGTGTCTTGGCATCAACACCGTAATGCTTGCTGATGGCACGGGCAGAGTTGAGCATAGCAGAGCTTGTCTTCTCATAAATCTCAGGATCAGCAATAGCTTCACAGATATAATTGTAACCTTTGAGATAGCCAAAGTAAGCACATACAGCGTGACCCATGTTGTGGATGTACAGCTTGCGCTCTTCAAAGAAAGCAAAGGGAGAGAAGGGGATCATATATTTTACATAGGGGATCTCACCCTTGAAGCAATCCTTGTTGGCAGGAAGCTCGCAGTAGGGCTCAACAGCAATGCGGGTAATATCGCCGGCCTGCATTTCAGGAGACATGGAGGGAACCATACGGCCGATAACAACCTCAACAAGACCGGTTGCCTCAAGCAGATGCTTCTCATCCTCTGCAAAGCAGGGATCCAGCAGCCCATGGAGATACTCAGCAGCATCCATCAGATTCTCACAGATAAGGATGTTAACGGGAGCACGGCCGGCAGCGGCGCGGCGTCTGATCCCTTCAGCAATATTAGGAGCGATGAAGCGGAGCACCTTGGCACCGACAGAAGTAGCCATTACTTCACAGTTGGCAATTTCGTCAGCTACATTGTCCAGTACACGGCCATCAACAGCACGAACATTGTCAATAACAACTTCGCGGGTTCCGTTTTCATCCACAATAAGCTGTGTATAGGCTTTGCGTTCGTTAAGAGCTTCAACAACAGGCATATTGACGTCGATAAAAGCCACCTCATAGCCAGAATCATGCAGGACCTGACCGATAAAACCACGGCCAATGTTTCCTGCGCCGTACATCACGGCTGTTTTCATTACAAATCATTCCTTTTTTATTAAAATAACATTTGACAAAATGATCTATTCTATATTGTAGCGCATTTGCAATTATTTTTCAAGCTTTTTGACAGCATTTGTTGCAAGAGATATTGCATTGGATGCTGCAGACCACCGGATCCGTTCTCTGTCTGCAGAATAACCCCTGGCAAGCCGAAGTTCAAACGTCTCGCAGCCGTGTGGGGTGCTCACACCAACATAAACAAGTCCCACCGGTTTTTCTGTGGTTCCTCCACCCGGTCCGGCAATTCCTGTGGTAGAAACAGCGAGATCCGCACCGGAGACACGCCTTGCACCCTCTGCCATCTCTCTCGCCGTCTGATGAGATACAGCGCCGTACATTCTTAATGTCTCTTCACTGACACCGAGAAGCTTTGTTTTGATCTCATTAGCATAACATACGGCACCCATACCAAACACCTCGGAGGAGCCCGGAATATCGGTGATCCGTTTGGCTATCAGCCCTCCCGTACAACTTTCCGCCGTGGCAATCGTGAGTCCTTTTTCTCTGAGCAGCTGTACCAGTGCATTCTGGAGACTTCCCACATCCACACCATAAATATACTGCCCCAGTCTGGCTTTGATTGTATCTATCGTCGGCTTTATTATCTCTTCTGCTTTCTCGCAGTTTTCCGCAGAGGCGGTAACTCTGACAAGCACCTCCCCTTCCTTGGCGTAAGGTGCAATTGTCGGGTTGGTCATTGTCTCCATCATATCAATCAGTTCTGCTTCCACTGCCGATTCGCCAATGCCGAAAAGATGGATCTCATGGGAGATAAATACCTGCTCAGAGAGTGCAGCCAGATAAGGTACTACGCTTTCCCTGAACATGGGGGCCATTTCCTTGGGCGGTCCCGGCAGCAGAATGGCAATCTTTTCTCCCCATTCCGGATGATCAATCAGTTTTCCCCGAACAGCAAGACCGGGTGCTGTACCGTTGTGATTCTCAAAAATAGAAGCTCCCTCCGGCATCATCGCCTGCTTCTTATTATTTTCAGTCATATCACGGCCAATTTTTTTGAAAAAGATTTCAATTCTCTCCAAAGACGGTGTATGCATATACATGCTTCTTCCAAAGAACTCTGCCGCCGTTTCCTTTGTCAGATCGTCATAGGTAGGCCCGAGTCCTCCTGTCATAATAACAATATCCGCCCGGGAAAATGCTATGCTCAGACTATCTTTGAGACGTTTCGGATTGTCTCCCACCACCGATTGATGGTAGCTCTCCATGCCGAGAGCAGCAATTTCCTTTGCTATAAACTGCGCATTGGTGTTGACAATATCACCCAGCAAAATCTCTGTGCCTACGCACAATATTTCAATCTTCAAAAAAACACTTCTTTCGGAATAGTTTAATAAACACAATATCTATATCTATCATATCGCCTCTTCCCATTTTAGTCAAGAGAATCGGAATCAGTTTTGATGAAAAATCTTTTTTTCTTCATGCCTCCATAGATTTACACTATTGTATTTCTTTTATATCAGTGATATAATAAATAGCGTTTAATAAAATAAAACACCCCTGATTGGAGTTATACAACATGGAAATTGCACTTATTACAGCCCGTCAATGTATTATTATGCTTGCCATGATGGCTATTGGTTTTGTCGCTTTCCGGATAAAAATGCTCGATAAAACCTCATCATCCCACATTTCCAATTTTCTTATGAGTGTGGTCGTCCCCTGTCTGATCGTCAATTCCCTGCAGCAGGACTATGATAAGGAGACCCTGAAAGGTTATTTCCTCGCTCTTATACTTGCGATTGCCGCACACATTCTGGCTATTATTGTCGCCTATGTGGTAATTCGCAACAAGAAAAACGAATCCAGCATCAACATTGCACGTTTTGCTGTCATCTACTCCAATGCAGGTTTTATTGCTTTTCCTGTTGTTGAAGCTATCTTTGGCACAGAAGGCCTTTTCTTTGCCAGCGCCTATGTGGCTGTTTACAACTTTCTCTCCTGGACACAGGGTGTGGCGCTTTTCAGCGGTGGCTGGAAAAAAGTTTCTTTGAAAAAAGCGTTCATCAACCCTGGTGTTATCGGTGTCACCGTTGGTTTTATTCTCTTTTTTGCGCAAATCAAAATTCCCGGCATTGCCAGTGATGTGGTAAAATACATTGCCTCGCTGAACACTCCTCTCGCCATGATCGCCACCGGAACCTTTCTTGCACAAGTCAGCTTCAAAGAGACTATCAGCGATAAACGCACCTATCTGGTTGCTCTGCTGCGTCTCATCTGCATCCCTGTCATTATGATCGGTATCTGCAAACTGACCGGTCTTTACAATCTCTTTGACAATGCCAAGTTCATTATCGGCACCGTTATGGTTGCCACAGCCTGCCCCACAGCCGTTGCCACCAGTCTTCTCCCTGCCAAGTATGGCTTCGACGGCCGCTACGGCAGCCGCATTGTTGTTGCCACCACTCTTATGAGTATGGTAACCCTCCCCATTATTATGTTCCTCTACGATCTCTGATAAATGATAACTTCTTCATCCGTAAAACAATCGTCGGTTTTCCGGCGGTTGTTTTTATGTCCGGGACACGTTTCTCCTCAAAACAATATACATCTTTTCATTAGACCGCTTCTAATTTTTTCATATAATCAAAACCGCCAAAGACTGCTTATTACTTTCTTCGGCGGTTCATGCGAAGGCTTCTGTGCACTTCAGGCTTTTTGCAGACGTTCTCCGTCACCTCCTGCGCAATCCCTCCGCTGCTCTGTTCTCTCTTTCTTTTCAAACCATCTTATGCTGAAATGCCATTAATGTTTCCCTCCTCCGCTTCTCTTCAAATCACCTGCAATAACAACCGAAAATTCCCACGGCAACCGATAGTTGCCGAAAAGTTGATAGACATTTGCTGAAAGAACATGATATAATAATCTCATCACGCAGGAAAAGAGGGAACACAATGACACTTGGCAAACGCATTGCCGAACACCGGCAGCAAATGGGCTTTTCACAGGAAAAACTGGCGGAAATCATTGGCGTCAGCCGTCAGGCTGTCACCAAATGGGAAGCGGATCAAACACTCCCTTCCTCTTCCAATCTGCTGAAACTGGCTGAAGTTTTCGGTACCACTGCTGATATGTTGCTCCCGACAAAAACAGTTTCTTCCCCGGATAAAGATGACGAAACAATCACTCTAACGCGCCGTCAGCTTCTCGCTCTGTTGGAGGAAGACCGTCGCTTACTGGCTCTGCGCCGTCGTCATACCATTCAAAAAAATGTGTTGTCAGCACTTGTTGTTCTTCTCGGCTATGGTTTCTTTTATATTATGGGGCGCATTATCTGGTGTGATCTCTCCGACATCAGTTTCTTTGGGTGGCTGATTTCTGTTTCGCCCGCTGGAAAACACAGCTATCTCTACGGCTGGCTCCTGAGCAGCGGAATGCTTTGGATCGCTCTCACCGTTTCTGTTCTCCCTGCGCTGTTTGGCAAAAAAGCCTTTTCTCTTACCACTCTTATTGGCTTCTGGCTTGGTTTTGGCACAGGTATGCTGTTTGGTCCGAATCCGGAGGGGGATGCCTACGGGTTTGGACACTACGGATGGGCAATATGGGGAACCATATTTTTACTTTCCATTGCCGTGGGTATTATTGCCGAGCTGCTGCTATCACGTAAATCCACTCCCAAAAGTCCACCTGCAACACCATCCGAACTTTAAATTCTGATTTTATAAACCAAAAACGCACAGTTGGCATTTCAATTTGCCAACTGTGCGTTTTTCTCTTTTATACAATTTTGTCGCTGTCAGTAATCTTATCAGTCAACAATTCGGGACATATAGTTATAGGCAGCCTTCAGAGCATCCATATTTTCTTCCATACCCTCAAACTCTACGGTCAATTTGCCATCATATCCGGCCTTCTTAAGAATATTAATACACTGGACAACAGGAATTGTACCATGACCAACCACAGTACCTCTGATATAGTTGCCTCCTCTGGTTTTGAACCAACCATCGCCGGGATCCATCTCTTTGCCGGATTTATAAAGGAAATCCTTGACGTGAACATGGAAAGCATAGGGAGCAGCAACACTAACAGCATGTACACTGTCTTCATCTGCACAGGCAAAATTACCCACATCCACCAGCCAGCCGTAGTTGGGATCATCAACAGCAAGAATCAAAGCCTCTACCCTGTTGCTGTCCTGCATAAAGTAACCGTGGTTTTCTGTGCAGGTTTTGATACCAAGAGAAGCTGCATAACGCGTAACCTCACGAATTGCCGGAGCAATCATCTTAACCGCATCATAGTAGTTGCGTCCCTGAGCGGGAGATTTGAAACCACCGGTAGAATCGTGACGCATAATCTTTGCACCGAGAGCAGCAGCAACATCCACCTTATGCTTAACAGCAGCAATCTCAGCTTGCATATCTCCGTTGGAACCATTGACAAAGTCTGCACCTACTGTATAACAGCCAACTTCCAGCCCGATCTTCTCACAGTGTGCACGGATCAGCTTTGCAGCTTCAATATCATCGAAAACACCCGCCATAGCCGGCTCAATGTCCGTGAAATCCATAAAAGAATATCCGATTTCTTTGGCGAGATCACAAATTTTAAAATAGTCTGCACCTGTCTTGCGGACAAGCTGAGAAAAACTGTATGTTGTTACACCAATCTGCATTTAGGGTACCTCCAACAATTTATTTTTTTCATTATAACACCCTATCCCGGGTTATTCAACGCTTTTTTCTTTTTTTATTCTTTTTGTCAACCGATTTATTCAAAATGCAAATTTTCCTGTCTTTTTATCTTCTCCAATACCTCGATCACCTTCCCAAGATGCTCACACTTGGCAAAAAGCATTTTCTCGGTTTCCTCATTCGGCTGTACCAAATCCGGAATCATGATTGCTTTGCATTTTGCTCCTGCTGCTGCCTTTATTCCGTTAAGCGAATCCTCCAGAGCCATACATTCCTCCGGCTGCAATTCCAGCAATTCGCAAGCTTTGAGATAAATATCCGGTGAAGGTTTGGAAACCTTCACCATATCACTTGTGACAAATGCATCGAACTCATCTTTTAAACCTGCAGCAGTGAGATTGCGCATCAATGATACCCTTGATGAGGATGTTGCAACAGCTGTACGGTAGCCATTCTTTTTCAGATAAGCAAGCAGTTCCTGTAATCCCTTTTTTATCGGTATCCCTTTTTCTTTATAATATGTCTCCATAAACTCGTATGTATATCTCCGCAGCTCCTGCTGATTGTAGGCCTCTCCGTAATGCGCATACCATATACTCTGTGAATCTGCCGTACTTATTCCCAATGTCTCCACTGCCATATGTCCGGCTTTACCGATGTTCATTTTTTCCCCAGCATAATCCCATGCCTGATAAAGCAGTCTCTCTGTATCAAACATCAATCCGTCCATATCAAAAATAACCGCTTTGATCAATTCCGTTATCCTCCTCCGTTTTCACCTTCTCCTCATGCAGATATTTTGTTGGCGAAGCACCTTTGATCCGCTTGAACACCCTTGAAAAATACAAAGCATCCTCATAACCTACCGAGCTCGCCACCTCTGTAACGGTAAATTTAGATTCGTGCAGCAGGGTACAGGCTTTGTTTACACGGTACTGTGTCAGATAATCACTGGGCGCCATACCCAACTCAGACATAAATATCCGATACAAATGACTGCGGGAAATACCCGCTGAAGCAGCAATCTCTTCCACATCAATATTATTGGAGTAGTTATGACTGATAAACTGGATCGCCTGTTTGAGATACCTCTTTCCGAGGGTATCTTCAATTTGGTCTTTTCCGCCAAGTTCAATCAGCCGCGCAAGAAATATATACAATCGACCAAGCATCAGTGCTTCATTCTTAGTCTCTGCTCCGCGGCTGGAATAAATATTGAAAAGCAATCTTTTCAAATCGGAATTTGCGCTGTAATCAATGACAGGTCTCTCACGCTCAAAAGCTGTCATACCGATAAGACGCTTTGCCTCCGTTCCGTTGAAGCCCACCCAGTAATATTCCCACGGATCTTTCTTATCCGCTGTATAAGAAATAATTGTAGAGGGATACACCAAAAAAATCTCTCCTGCCGAGATCTCAAATTCCTTTCCTTCTACAGAATATTTTCCTTTTCCCGATACAACATAATGGATAAGGTAATGGTCCCGCAGCGCAGGCCCCCAGCAATATCCCGCTTCACAACGCTGATATCCGGTGTTGTAAACGGCAAGAGAAAGATTTTCCCTTATGGGTGATTTAAAAGAATATTTGAAGGTAGTTTCAGTCACAACAAACAACATCCTCTCTGTTTCTTTTGACCTTGCGACACTTTCTTCCTTAATTCGCCTCTATTATAACATATCCCCACCTTATCTGCAACAAAAATCCATAAAAAGATACGATAAATGATTGAAAAGAATTTTTATACGCGGTATTCTATATATAAGTAGATTTTTCCGAAAGGCCTGATTATATGAAAAAAAACACCTTAAACACCGCACTTTTTGAAAAAGAACTTTCAAGAGTTTACGGAAAGGATTCTTCGCGTCAAAAAGACCGTTGGATGAACGCCATCGACGAATTCGAAAACATCTTCGGAGCTGGTCGTGAGCTCACCCTTTTCAGTG
>SVMZ01000027.1 GCA_015067185.1 Oscillospiraceae bacterium
TTTCACCTCATAAAATATTTTTGCAAAGACCTGTATCTGAGTAAGCGGATGGTGATCGTCCGCGCAACTAAGCTACGGTCACTAAGCCATATTATTGTATCACAAATTCGCCGCAATGTAAACCCCGGAGAGAAACATTTTTAATTTATTTACAGTTTTCTTTCAAAAGTTTTCCGGACTGCTCTACATCGCTGCCCATTTGCTTCTTCAGTGACTCAATCGAGTCAAATTTTTGTTCGGGACGCAAAAATCTCAACAGTTCCACCTTCACCTTTTTTCCGTAAAGATCACCGGAATATCCGCTGATGTGCGTTTCTGCCAACACACCCTCTTCACCATTTTCTGCAACTGTCGGTTTTACACCGATATTGGTGACAGCAGAATAACTTTTTCCATCTACATAAGCTTTTGAGCCATATACCCCAAAACGCGGCACGGTATTCTCTCCCGGCCATCTCTGGTTCAGTGTGGGAAACCCCAGACTGCGTGCCAGCTTTCTGCCGTGAACCACTTCAAGCTCAAAGGAAAAATTCCATCCGAGCATGCGGTTTACCTTTTCCATATCGCCTTCTTCCAGCGCTGCACGAATTCTGCTTGAACTGACCGCTTCACCGTCCAATTCCACCTTCGGCATCACAATCAGTTTCACACCGTGTTTTTCGCAGATTTCTTTCAGTTCATCTGTCCCGCAAGCTCTCCCGCTACCAAAGCGAAAATCATATCCGCAGCAGATTGCTGCCGCATTCATTTCGCCAATCAGTTTTTCGGTGACAAATCTCTCACCGTTCATTCCGGCAAAAGTGCTGAATGCAGGCGACTCAATCCGTTCAATTCCCATTTCCCGGAGCAACTTCATTTTGAACTCATCCGATACCAACATACCGCCCCTTTTCAGAGCACCTGTCATAGAAAAGGTAAACACAGCTGGGTGAAGGCCTTCCTCCCTCAGTGCAGTTGCCTGCTCAATAACCGTCTTATGTCCGATATGAAGTCCATCGAAAACACCTATTGCAACCGCATATTTGTTTTCTTTCATATATCTATGCCTTTCTGAAACCAAACGCTCAGTTTCTCTTAAAAAAGTAGGCCGCCGGCGCCAACTGCCCCTGCTCGCGATCCAAATAGGACAAACTGAGAAAACGCTCTTTGTCGTCATATATCCTGATGTACTCATCTGTATCCGGCATTCCTTCCAGCCGCGACAGCCAGATATGTACACCGTTGAGATGCATACGACTGTCTGCCTCGTTCAGCTGATATGCAGGATATATCTGAAAGAGGCTGTCGGCAGGCAGCAGCTGTTTCTCCAGTTCTCCTGCCTCCATCAGCTCTTTTACCCGGTCTATAGTGATGCACCGTTCTATTCCAAAACCGGAAGACTCTGTTCTTCTCAGATAGGTCACCGCTGCACCGCACCCCAGACAATCACCGATATCACTGCACAGCGTCCGGATATATGTACCAGGTGAACAGGCCACATCCACCTCATATTCCCGTTCATCTATCCGGAATATATCCAGGGAAAATATCTCAATTGGCCTTGTTTCACGCTCTACTTCAATATTTTTGCGTGCCAGATCATATAGTTTTCTTCCATTGACCTTGACCGCAGAATACATCGGGGGCAGCTGATCACTCTTCCCCACAAACCTCTTTGCGCATGCAATCACTTCCTCTTCCGTTACGGCGACTGCACTTTCACGGATGATCTTCCCTGTGATATCCTGTGTATCGGTGGAAATTCCCAATTTAAACCGGGCGGTATACCGCTTGCTTTTTTCCGGCATCAGGGCACAGCAGCGTGTGGCGTTGCCGAAAAAAACCGGCAGAACGCCGGTCGCCATCGGATCGAGCGTTCCGCCGTGACCGATCTTTTTCGTCTTCACAATGCCTCTCAGCTTTGCGACTACATCAAAAGAGGTGAAATCTGCGGGCTTATCTATCAAAATAATACCGTTAATATCCATTTTTCTCCCCGCCTCGAAGGTGTTTACTCCGCATACATCACTTTCTCGGCGGCTTTCAGCAGCGCAGCTTTAGCCTCCTCAAAGCTTGTTTTAAATTCGCAGCCTGCGGCACGTTTGTGTCCGCCGCCACCACACTGAGAGCAGATATCGGCAGCATTGACACTTGTAGTACGCACAGAAGCTTTATAAGTTCCGTCTGCACGCTCGCGAAGAGTGATGCCAACCTTCACTCCCTCAATCTGGCGCGGCATAGCACTGACACCGTCCAGATCATCCTCGGTTACGCCGGAGGACTCCAGCGCAGACAGAGGCAGGAAGACAAAAGCCAATTCTCCGTTGCAGAAAAACTCCATGGAATTGAGAGCGATTTTATCAATCTCCACACGGCTCTTGGTTTTGGTCTCAAAGAGAATCTTGTTGACCTCACCCAAATTGATGCCGTAGGAAATCAATTCTCCTGCAATCATATGGGACTGTGCCGTTGTGTTGGAATACACAAAACAGCCGGTATCGGTAGATATGCCGACATAGAGAGCTGTTGCAATGCGGAGATCCAACTTAGCCCCCAGCATGGGAGCCAGACGAAAGATCACTTCGGCTGCCGCAGCAGCTTTATCATCCACATAGGTATACTCCGCATAGTCCTTGTTTGTCTCGTGATGATCAAGGGTAAGATTCACGGTGGGATAAGGCTCCACCGCTTTGCCAAGCAGCTTTCTGTCGGCAGCATCTACCGCTACAATATACTCCGGCTCAAAATCGCCGTCATCTTCGTGGGCGCCAAAGAGCACCTCATATCTCTGCGGAATACCGGTTTCGCAATCCATGCGCACTCTCTTACCAAGACTCTGCAGCATCTTTTTCAGTGCAAACCCGCTTCCGATGGTATCGCCGTCGGGATTACGGTGGCAAAGTATCAAAATATTATCCTGCTGCAACAAAAGGCTTGCGGCCTTCTCCAGCGTTATGATCATGGGAACTTCTCCTCATTCTTCGTCTATATTCAGCTTTGTCAGCTTCTCCATGATGGTGGAACTGTATTCCGTGGAATTATCAGCAATGAACTTCAATTCCGGCATTCTCCTGAAGGTCAGTCTGTGTCCAAGCTCACGCTTGATAAATCCTTTTGCGTTTTCCAGTCCCTTAACGGCTGTTTTGGCCGCCTCCAATCCATCCAGAGAACTTACATAAACCTTGCAATACGATCCATCGGATGACATATCCACACGAATAATCGTCAGCAATCCCGTCACTCTCGGGTCTTTGAGGGAGCGCATGATATCGGTAATTTCACGCTTGATATCTTCACTCTCTCTGTTTATCATAAATTTAGGCATCCGTTACCTCCGAAAATTAATCTCTGTATTCCTCTACTTCGTATGCCTCAAATATGTCGCCTTCACGGATATCGCTGTATTTTACCAATGCCATACCGCACTCATATCCGGAAGCAACTTCTTTGACGTCATCTTTAAAGCGCTTGAGGCTGTCGAGTTTATCGTCTGCAATGATGATACCGTCACGGACGACACGGATGTTTGCATTTCTTGTAATCTTACCTTCCAGAACGTAGCATCCGGCAACAACACCGACGTTGGAGATACGGTATACCATACGAACCTCTGCACGGCCAAGATCCACATCACGGTATTTGGGTGCAAGCATACCCTTCATAGCGGACTTGATCTCTTCAATGGCATCGTAGATAACGCGGTACAAACGGATATCAACACCCTGTGTCTCCGCATCGTCACGGGCAACGGGATCGGGACGGACGTTGAATCCAACGATAATTGCATTGGATGCATCGGCGAGCATAACGTCGGATTTTCTGATGGCACCAACAGCACCGTGAATGACTTTGACACGGACTTCATCGTTGGAAAGCTTTTCAAGAGACTGTTTGACGGCTTCCACCGAACCCTGAACATCTGCCTTAACGATCAACGGAAGCTCCTTCATATCACCTTCAGCAATCTGCGAGAAGAGATTATCGAGGGTAACCTTCTGATATGCCTTGAATTTCTCTTCCTTTGCCTCGTAGCGGCGCTGATCGGCAAGCTCACGGGCAAGACGCTCATCTTCAACACCGTTGAAGACATCGCCTGCATCCGGTACTTCGTCAAGACCGGTGATCTCTACCGGGACAGACGGTCCCGCACTTTCAACACGCTCACCGCGGTCGTTGGTCATTGTCCTTATTTTACCCACGGTTGTGCCGGCTATGACAACATCACCAATGTGCAGCGTACCGTTCTGAACAAGAACAGTGGCAACAGGACCTCTGTTTTTATCCAGCTTTGCTTCGATAACAGTACCCTTTGCTTTTCTGTCGGGGTTACTCTTAAGTTCTTTAATATCAGCGGTCAACTGTACCATTTCAAGCAGACCATCGATATTATCATGTGCTTTTGCGGAAACGGGAACACAGACAACATCGCCGCCCCACTCTTCGGGAACCAGTTCGTATTCCATCAGCTGCTGCTTTACACGGTCGGGATTAGCATGAGGTTTATCCATTTTGTTGATGGCAACAATGATGGAAACACCGGCAGCTTTTGCGTGGTTGATTGCTTCAACAGTCTGGGGCATAATACCGTCGTCAGCAGCAACAACAAGGATGGCAATATCCGTAACCTGAGCACCGCGTGCACGCATGGAGGTGAATGCCTCATGTCCCGGTGTATCCAGGAAGGTAATATACTTACCATTTACCATAACTCTGTAAGCACCGATATGCTGGGTAATTCCGCCCGCCTCAGTGTCGGTGACATGAGCATTTCTGATGGCATCCAGCAGAGAAGTCTTACCGTGGTCAACGTGGCCCATAACAACAACGATGGGACTGCGCTCTACCAGTGCATCGGAATCATCATCGGAATCGTCGATCAGTCTGTCTTCGATGGTGATAACAACTTCATGAGAAACCTTGGCACCGATATCCATAGCGACAAGAGCAGCGGTATCATAGTCGATTACTTCGTTGACGGAAGCCATGGTACCCATCTGCATCAGGCGTTTGATAATTTCTGCAGAAGCGATGTTCAGTTTGCCTGCAAGTTCGCCGACGGTAAGTTCATCGGGAAGAGTAACCTCCAGCTTCTGACGACGCTGACGCTCCAGCTCCAGCTTGCGGAGCTTCTGTGCTTCCTGCTCCTTCTTGGAATACTGAGGTTTGCCTTTCTGAGCAGATTTCTGGGTAAGCTTCTGCTTTTTAATGTTGGCACTATCCTTCACATTGGTGTTATCCATCTGCTCGTATCTCTCGTTGTATTTATCGAGATCCACGTTGTTGCTGCGCATGTCAACAATTTTGACATCACGCTGGGTATCAGATGCAAAACCCGCACTGTGCCTGATAGTCTGCTCCGGCTTATTCTGCTGCGACTTCTGGGGTTTCTGCTGCTTTTTATCCTTCGGCTGATTCTGCTGCATAGGCTGAGCATTTTCAAACCTGGCAAACGGAGATTTGCGTCCCTGATTATTCTGCACCGGTGCAGTTTTTGGCTTCTCTTTGGTTTCTGCTTTTTCGGCAGGCTTTTCCTGTGTTTTGTTCTGCGGCTTACCTGCAGCCTTTTCCTTTGCAGGCTGATCCGGCTTTTTCTCATTTTTGCTGCGGGTACTGTTTTTATTTTCAGTTTTCTTTCCGCTGCCTGCCTGTACAGGTTTCTTCTCGGGTTTTGCAGCTTCCTGTTTGGGTTCTTCCTTTACTTCCTCTTCCACAGCATTGGCAGAAGCAAAGTATTCATCGAAGCTCTTCACTTCTGTCTTCTTGGTAAAATGCTCCATAACCACATTGAGTTCTTCCTCTGTCAATGCGGTCATATGTTTTTTGGCCACTCCAAATTTTTCTTCCAGAAGACCGATGATCTCCTTACTATCTACTCTTAAATCTTTTGCTACATCACTGACTCTGTATTTCACTATCATTAAGCTCTTCCTCCTATTCGTCGCCTTTGTTGCTGTCATCCGGTATAAGCTTTAAAATACCTGCTGCCAATCCGGCGTCGGTAACGGCCACAAGCCCCGCCTTTTTGGACACTGAAAACCATATTTCATTGATTGTGACCGGTATCTCTCTGAATGTGACATCTGTCACCGAACAAAGATACCTCATTTCGCCGGTCGTCTTCTGCGACATATCCGCTGCCGCAAGCACAAGACACGCATCGCCTCCAAGTACCGCTCTTTTCACAGGGTCAAAGCCCAATGACAGCTTCCCTGCTTTTCGACATATTGAAAGCAAGCCCAATAATCGTTCCTTCAAGCCTCAATTTCTCCTTCTAAACGCTCATATATCGCAGCAGGAATTTCACACTCCAACGAGCGTTCGATCTTTTTGGATTTCACTGCCTTCCTGAAACATTCTTTATCATGGCAGAGATATGCGCCCCTCCCGGATTTTTTTCCCGTCAGATCCAGAGATATTTCACCCTCCGGGGAACGAACGATACGTACAAGCTCTTTTTTCGGTTTCATCTGCATGCATCCGCTGCACATTCTCATGGGGATCTTTTTTGTCTGCATCATGCAACTCCGATCATCATTCTTCTATATCTTCGCCGTAGAAACCACTCTCGGGACGGATATCGATCTTCCATCCTGCAAGTTTTGCTGCCAGTCTGGCATTCTGTCCCTTGTTGCCGATAGCCAGTGAAAGCTGGCTGTCCGGTACAGTTACCCGGCAGCTCTTGGCGCCATCCGGATCTACCACAACAGAAAGAACATTGGCGGGAGAAAGTGCCGCAGCAATAAACTCTTCCGGCTTCTCGGAATACTTAACAACATCAATCTTTTCGCCGCCCAGTTCATCGACAATCTTAGCCACTCTGGCACCTTTAGGTCCGATACAGGATCCAATGGCATCGACATTCTCATCTTTGCTGTATACGGCAATCTTGGTTCTGGAACCCGCTTCACGGGAAACAGCCTTGATCTCTACTGTGCCATCGTAAATTTCAGGCACTTCCATCTCAAACAGTCTCTTAACAAGACCGGGATGCGTTCTGGAGATCATGATTCTCGGTCCTCTTTCACTTGCAGCAACTTCCACCACATATACACGGATACGGTCGCCTTCCACAAGCTCCTCTCCCGGCATCTGCTCAGATTTCGGGAGAATCGTTTCGGAACCGTCCATTTCTACAGTGACAACACCCTTCTTGGTATCGATACGTGTTACCATTGCAGTTACAATGTCGTGTTCTTTGTTCTGGAAATCACGCAGCATCTGTCCTCTTTCCGCTTCGCGGATACCCTGTCTGATGACATGCTTTGCTGTTTGAGCTGCAATTCTTCCAAACTGCTTGGGTTGGAGAAGAATATCGACGGTATCGCCAATCTGCGCTTTTTTGTTGATTTTAATTGCCTCTTCAGGTACGATCTCGTTGGCGGCATCTTCCACTGTCTCAACA
The DNA here is from genome assembly GCA_015067185.1 of Oscillospiraceae bacterium. GTDB lineage: Bacteria > Bacillota > Clostridia > Oscillospirales > Ruminococcaceae > SIG526. The sequence goes on from SVMZ01000027.1 coordinate 7,382, forward strand.
ACCGTTTTTCTGATGGCAACTTCGAAGGTTTCCTTCTGCTTATCTACATTGACAATAACGGTGTTTACACCGATATAATCACGTTTTACTGCTATGCCGATGGCATTTTCGATTTTTTCCAACAGATAATCAGCGGGGATTCCCTTCTCTTTTTCAAGAAGCTCCAGAGCTTCAAAAAATTCCCTGTTCATTTTTTCTACTCATCCTTTCAGTCGTCTTCTGCGTCATCGAAATCACCGATTTTTTCAAAATCATCGGCAAGTCTTATATATGCTGTTTCCGAGACATTAAAACACATTTCAACGCCATCGGAATCTTCCTCGGCTTCTTTCAGTACGATGCTTACTTCACCATTATCGTAGCCTGCAAGCACCCCTTCAAAATCTCTTTCTCCGTTTTGCTCTTCAACAGGCCTGATAAAGCGCACAAGAACATATTCGCCCATGCACTTTTCAAAATGCCAGTCCCTCGTCAATTCCCTTTCAATACCGGGAGAGGAAACCTGCAGACGATAGCTGTCCTCGATGGGATCTGCCTCATCCAATAACTTGTCGGCACGACGGCTCATATTCTCGCAATCATTGATGTTAACGCCGCCATCTTTGTCTATAATGAGTTTGAGATACCAGGAAGCACCTTCCTTTTCATATCTGACATCCCAAAGCTCCAGTCCCAGTTCATCCGCAACCGGTTTCATAAGTTCCCATACTCTTTCGGCTGTTTTTTTGCCGCCGATATTTTTCTTTCCTTTGGGAGACGGATTTGCTGTCACTTTTTCAACCTCCAACATAACAAAAGAGCGGGGCGACCCACTCTTTCTTCCTTTACTATCAAACTTACTATATGTAGTATACCACCACTTTCCGATAATTGCAAGCTTTTTTTGAAAATTCCTGCTTTTTTTCGCAATTTTAACAGCATTTCTCTCACCGGAACCCGTTTGCCGACAGTTAAACGAGAGAAACAGACCACAAACCGAAGACACTGCAACACAGTGGCCATAAAAACGCTCCGCTATTTAACCGGAAATGCTTCCCGTAAACTCCATTCACACAATTGTATAAACAACCGCACAGCCTTCCTAATGAAAACTGTGCGGTTACATCGCATCCGTTTTTTATTTCAGATCTTCACACTCACACTGTGCAATCTCGTAATATCCTTCCGCAAGAGCCGCATCTTTCGCAGAATCCGCATCAATGAAAAGCGTCACATCCATATGAGTTTTCAGGGTGGTAGCAGGCACTCTGGCTGTAACATCCTCCGTCAGGGTATTCTTGACAGCCTCTGCTTTAACGGCATAGGGCACTGCACTGACAATATGCTCACACTTAAGAATCTGTCTGACCGTCATAGAAACAGCCTGCTTCGGCACATCATCAAAGGTGGGGAACCAACCCTCTCCCAACTGCTGACGGCGGCAGCGTTCATCCAGATCAACAATCTTATAGGCACGCTTACAGGAAAAATCAGCGGGAGGATCGTTGAAAGCGATATGTCCGTTTTCACCAATACCGATTACACCCACGTCCACCGTTTTTTCATTGAGCAGCTGCTCCAGTGCCATCATCATAGCTGGAACATCCTTGGAAGTATCCACAAAATTCACCTTTCCAAGAGGAACCTTGGAAACAAAACGCTCCTTGAGATATCCGATAAAGCTTGCAGGATGACTTTCCGGAATACCAATATACTCATCCAGATGGAACATCTCCACCTTACCCCAGTCAACGTCACATTTTACAAGTGCTTCCAGTGTTGTAAACTGAGATGCGCCTGTAGAAAGAATCATCCGCGCACTGCCCTTTTCGGCAATGGCATTCTTAAGAAGCTCTGCGATTTTCGCCGCTGCACGTTCACCAAGTTCCTGCGCATTTTTGCTGACAACAATCTTCATATATGATACCTCCGCACTTTGTGGCGCCACAAATGTAAGCGCTTACTTTTATTATAAAATATTATATCATATTTTTATTTTTTTTACAATAGCCTTTTCTGTTTTGCCCTTATAAAATCTCCGCTGCTCAAAATAAAACTCCCGCAATACCGTACGGATATCACGGGAGCCTTTCTTTGCTTGGAACAGCTTATTCCAATTCTTTTACAATTTCTTTTATACATTCACCGCAGATATTTTTGCCTTTGATGACATGGACATCATCCGCCCTGTTACAGAATATGCAGCAGGGTTGATATTTTTTGAGAATAATCTCATTTCCGTTCACATAGATTTCAAGAGCATCTCTGTCCTGAATATCCATGGTCTTACGAAGTTCCTTGGGAAGAACAACCCGTCCCAACTCATCCATTCTGCGTACTACACCTGTAGATTTCATTTCCTTTTTTCCTTTCCTTTTTCAATAATATAACTTCAATAATATAAATCCAATTATAACTCACAAATTCTCTTCGCGGTATACCGCATGGAGAAATGATTCTTTTTCCATTCGACAATAATCAACCAAATAAACTATATCATGCAGGTTAATATCTGTCAAATCCTGGCAATGAATAAACAGTGAACTTTCAATTAACGTCAATAAATAATGATTCATTCACCATTTATTAACATTAGCCTTTTTGCATCAAAAATACATATTTACACTCCAAAACACTTACGAACATATGATAAAAACTCTTTTTCTATACGGACATACTTCTGTTAAAAAAGCTTTTTCAAAACAAAAAGTTATCTTCTTCCCTATTGTTTTCCCAAATGTTTCCACGTATAATAATACTGTTTAAACACAGACTCTTTCCTGCATCTGTGCTGCAACATCATAGCATAAAGGAGTGCCTGAATCTTGCACTGTAAATACATTCCCATCCGCACCGAATATCTGAACGGTCCTTGCAGCCGCATTACCTACGGTCTCGCCGCCGTAGAAGAACAGGACGGCTATACGGTTTCCCTCGCCTCCTACTGTGATCTCTCCACAGAACTTACACCGGTAGAGGAACTGGCAAACCTATGCTGTACACTTCAGCCTTCTTTCCAGCATCTTGGGGATCTCATCGACGATTTTCTCGCCGCTTTCTGATCAGATCTGTTTCAGGAAAGCGGTAATCATCTCTGTCAACAGCACGTGACCTGCATCATTGGGATGAAGGCCGTCCGGCATATACATTTCTTTCACAATGGGTACCAGCGGCTGCATTCGTCCGCAGCGGTAGAGATCCAGCGTAGGCAGAGAGTAATACTCCAGAAGTTCGCGAAGAATTTCTACATATTCCTTCAGGGTAGAATATCTCTCCACACCACCCTTGACAATATAGTTCTGTTCAAACTCTCTGTGGAGCGGTGTCAGAAACACAATCTGTGCTGTGGGATATTTGGTGATAAGCTTGGTGATAAGAGTATGTACCGCACCATAGAAGGTATAAGGATCCCTGTCCTCAAAATGACCGATAGCGGCATCACCGTGACCAAAGTCATTGGTTCCACCGAAAACCACAACAATATCGGCATCCGCATCCATCTCGTCTACCCGATCGATGAAGCAGAGATCAAAACTGGGTTCATCGGAGGGCTTATGCTGATAAGCCAGACGAGTACCGCTGATTCCATAGTTGACACAGATAGCTCCCTCGTTTTTTTCTATCAAGTTGCTAAAACGGGCTTCATCACTGCTGGTTCCAACACCCTGTGTAATGCTGTCTCCGAGAAATACAATCTTTTTTCCTTTCAACTCCATTTTCCCATACATCCTTTCTATCAAAATTCAAAATCAAGCTTCCCTTTGATATAAAATGTAACGGTTACATTATAATATTTTCACTTTTCCCTGTCAACTTCAATTTACAAATTCCTTCAAAAAACGCAGTTTTTAAAGACAATTTCAAACAGGGAATCCCTGCTTTCCTCATCTTCACTTTTCTGTATGCGCTGACATTATCTCCAACATTCTGCGCCGCCGGAAGCTTTTTCTCTTGAAATACAAAAGCAGACCAAAAGAACGCCCTTTTCCCAAAAGAGCGTTCTTTCCTTTTTAAAACCGTTACTTTTATTTATGCAGACCTCTTTCACGCAGAAGCTGCAGAATAACATCAGGATTGTTGCAGGTGATGAGCACCGCCCCCTTTTCCACACACTCGTCAATGCCCTCATTGCCGCGTACCGAAGCACCTGCCCAGGGCTGAACGCCCATACTGACAGCCTTTTCGCACTCTTCGGCAGGAGCCATATACTTGCCCTCTTCGCTCTTGAACATGCAGCAGCAGTAACCGTAGGAATAGGGTTCAAGGGTATACTCGCCCATGCAGCTATGGGGGAAGTATACGTGCTGGCGATACTTTTTGCCGTACTTTTTGAATATATACTCATGCAGCTTGCCGCTGAAAGTATTGATAACCACACGGTCGGTGTAGCCGTATTCATCCACCATCTTCAGCACACGGTCGCATACCGAGTAGGCCAGTTCTTCTCTGCCCTCTGTCGGATATTCTTTCAGCTCAATATCAATGGTCATGGTGGGGTGATCCTTAAAATGCTCCATAAACTCCACAAAAGTGGGGATACGGCAGTTTTTAAACTCTTCACCCTTATAGCTGCCGGCATCCAGCTCTTTCAGCTCTGCCAGTGTCTTCTCGCAGACAAGACCGGTGCCGTTGGTGGTGCGGTCTACAGCGGCATCGTGAATCAGAACCAGTTCGCCGTCCTTGGTAATGCGGACATCGGTCTCAATCTGGTCAACATCCAGCTTTTCAGCGGCAATAAATGCCTCCATGGTGTTCTCAGGATATTTATCACACCAGCCTCTGTGTGCAGCAACATAAATATTTCTAGTGCTCTGTGTCCAGTAGTTCATTTGCAACACTCCTTATTGATCGCAATAGGTAAATTTCTCCCATGGAATATTCACGGGCTTCTTTTCAGTAATAATTTCATCCACATGCATCAGCAGCGGGAATTCGGCCAAATCCACTTTTCCTGCGGCAGCTGCTGCTCTGATGGCCCGGGCCACTCTTTCTGCTACAACAAGAGATTCCAGGGTAACACCGTTGAGCTCTGCTTTGGCCTCATCAATGGTGAGACCTCTGCCCAGCAAGATACCCACCAGTCTGGTGCGTCCGCCATAAACGGTAACATAGAGATCGCCGGCACCGACAGTAATGTTATCCAGCGTAGCTGCGCCCTGATAGCCCAGCAGCTTGTACATCTCTCTGACTCCCTGACCAAACACAGCAGCCTGCGAGTTGAAATGCAGCTCGCTGTCAATACCGAATGCCTTTTGGTTCAGTCCGATGGTCAGCGCAATACCCAACGCATAGCCGTTCTTAAGTGCAACGGCACTCTCAATACCTACCACATCTTTGGAAAGGCTGATATGATAATAATCGGTAGCCATGATGCTCTTCAGTTTTTTGAGGATTTCTATATCCTCACCGCAGAAAGCAACTTCTGTCTGGTCGTGTGCAACCAACTCATAGCTGGTGCAGGGACCGCCGATGGCATTGAGGGAAAGCTTTTTACCCATCTTCTCCAGCTTTCTTCTCCACACCTCCGGATAGGTGAGCAGGGTGCCGTCCTCGGTGTCCATCAGACCTTTGGTAACGGTCAGCACCGGAATATTTTCAGGAATCTTCGGCAGCACGTTGTCACCGAACCACTCCACACCGAAGCTGGATACGCCGCCGATAATCATATCCGCGCCATCAATCGCTTCTTCCATCTGCTCAATCTGATAATAATTGACACCGGCCGGGAAATCCTTGGTAAATTTGGGGTGCCTACCTGTTTGGATGCAGGTCTCTATAATTTCTCTGTCAAGATGTGTTCCTACCAGTCTGACTTCATTTCCGTTTTCTCTTGCAGGAAAAGCCAGGGCAGATCCCATCATTCCCGAGCCGATAATTGTTACAACTGCCATTTGCAAGCTCCTTTTTGAAAAACTTCTTGCAAAACACATTGCTTTGCATTATTATGATAATACAGCATTTTCAAACTGTCAACCTCTGTCAGCAAGATTGCAAACTGAACTTTTTTTGAAAGAACTTTTTCAAAGGAGACTCGTTATGGAATATACCTACCGCCAACAGGAGATTCTGGAATATCTCAAACCGCGCCGCTTTGCCTCTGTGACAGAACTTTCCCATGTTATTTTCATGAGTGAAGCCACCGTCCGCCGGGATATTCAAAAATTAGAGGAAAAAGGGATTCTCAAAAGCGTTTACGGCGGCGTGGTCATCTCAGAATACGCCAACGACGTGGTACCGGTCGCCCTGCGCGACGGCGAAAATGCGGATAAAAAAGAGAAAATTGCTCTGGAAGCCGCTTCTCTCATTCAGGACAACGATACCGTTATCTTTGATTCCTCCTCTACTGTCCGCAGAATCTGCCGCCACATTAAAAACCGCAAAAATCTGACCATCATCACCAACAATCTGCGGGTCTGTCAGGAATTCAAAGACAGCGATGTCCATCTCTATTGCACCGGTGGTGCACTGATTCCCCGCCGTGAATGTTTCGTTGGTCCTATGACCGAACGCTTTATCAACGAAATCCGGGCAGACAAGCTTTTTTTCTCTGCCCAAGGATTATCTGCCGACGGCACCGTTACCGACAGCTCAGAAGAGGAAATTTCTCTCCGCAAAGTAATGTTTACCCGCTCCCGGGAACACTATTTTCTCTGTGACTCCTCTAAATTCAACAGAGAATTTTCCTTTCAACTCTGTACCCTCTCGGATATTACCCGTGTCATCGTCGATATTCCTATGACAAAGCCCGAAGGATAACCTTCGGGCTCTCTTTATCAGCGGTTCTTTTTTCTTCTCATAATGCCAAAACGCACATACAGGATTGCAACAGTCATAAGCAGCAGACTCACTACAGCCAGCAGCTGTTGTGCATAGACCGACATGCCCAGCACCCGGTTTCCGTTCTGCTGGATCGCCTCAACCACACGGCTGAACAAAATTGTGGAGACAAATCCCGTCAAACCGGATACCACCTGGCACACCGCCAGAGAATCTGCCCGTTCCTCCGGTTTTACATAGTCAAAAATCAAATTAGTCAGCGCACTGTTGACGCCACCGAATGCAATACCATGAAACACATTGTAAAACGCCATCATAACGATGCCGTTGGAAGGTCCTGCAAAAATAATGCAGAGATAGCTCATCCCCAAAAAGACAAAACATTTTTCAATCAGTGCCGTAAAGGAATGTTTATCCGCATACCTGCCCCAAAAACGGGACACTGTAATACGTGCTGCGCTACCTACAATCGTCAGCACCGATATCACTTTCAGATTCATCCCCAGTTCGCTGATTGTATACGTTCCCATAAAAGGAGTCAGCGCGTAGCTTGCCATATAATAAAGCATAAACACAAGTATGACTTTCAGCAGTTCCTTGTTTTTCAAAATTCCGGAAACCGCCTTTTTTAAAGACCTGTTTTCTGCCGCAGGTTGCGGTTTCTCCACCGTCAGAATCAGTGTCAAAGAACGCGTGACAGCCAATACAAAGATGATGACTGCGGCCACCACAAAGGCACGCCGCATCTCACCGCGTTCCACAAATCCATCAATCAGGGCACCCATTCCAAAAGAAAACGCCATACCCGCCAGCAGAGAAACAATCTCTTTATCGGCCGTAAACCTGCCCCTATGGTTATCATCCACCAGTGACATAAGCCAACTGACCCGCTTGGGTACCGAAATATTGGAGATCAGATAGGCAAAAAAGACTGCTCCTACAAACAACGCTATTTTAGTCTGTTTTTCTCCACCTGCCAACGGTATTATGTAGAGCAGTATAAACAAAAGCTGCGTGACGGTATTGGTCACCACCACAAAAGACTTTACCTGCTGCTTATGGATTACCAGCGAAAACAGCTGAAACAGACACCCCAACGATACAATGGATGACAAAATTCCCGTCAGGCTGTCTGACATTCCCAGCTCGCCGGTCAATGTTGCCAGAAAGGACCCCGTCACCAGGATCGATACCAGATATTCGATTGTCGATTCTGCAATATATAATCCCCTGCTTCGCTTCAATTGCTTTTCAGTAATCACCGTATCCATATTTTTTCCCTTTCTCTGTTTCCGCACAACACCATTTTCCATGATGTCTTCCCTCTTGTAAACAAGCACTTTTTTTGAAAAAATACGCCGATTTTTTTATTCTCTCAGTTTTTTCCCGCCGCAAACTGCTGTTCCAGCCATTTAGCCACACTGTCGTCATTGTTGCTGCCAATTACACCGTCTGCCACCGCCTTCAGTTCCTCCACGGCGTTGCTGACCGCATAGCAGCTATCTGCCATTTCAAACATATCCATATCATTTTTGCCGTCGCCGAAAGCTACAACCTTTTCGCAGTTCAGATACCTTTTCAGCTGCATCACTGCGTTGGCTTTGGACGCATTCACCGGCAGAATCTCCAGCCACTGCGCTCCACTGTAGATATCCTTATGGTAGATACAGTGATGTTTCTCCTGGAAACGCTCATAGAGCGACAGCAATTTTTCCGGCTCATCAATGCAGCTGAAATAAAAGATATCGCCGCCGAACAACTCCTCCTCACTGCTAACAGGAGTTTCCCGGGGATCGCCTTTCCGGCTTTCCACAAAAAATTTCATTCCTTCGGTTTGCCTGCTCACTACATAGCAAAAGCGTTCCCTGCCACCATAAAGAGAATACACGATCGGACGGACGTCATGCTCCAACAGTTCCTGCAAAATCATTTCTGCATCGGTGCCAAAATAGTTGGAAAGCAGCACTTCGCCGCTGACATTGTCAATGACAAAGGCACCGTTATAGACAATAACAGGAATTTTTGCGTTCAACCCTTTTGTCGCTTTCCTCGCCGTAATTACCGACCGCGCCGTGGCATAAGAAAACAGCACTCCTTCCTCTGTGAGTCTGTTGATTACCTCACAGGTATAGTCCGAGAGGGTCTCATCGCTTCTCAGCAAGGTACCGTCCAGATCAGACACATACAGCGTTTTCTCCTTTCTATATTCCTTCTGCACTTTCTCCACTCCTCTCTTCTTTGCTTTGAGTATACACCTTTTTTCATACAAATACAAGCGGCGGAAACGTTTTTCCCGTTTCCGCCGTCATTTTATCGAATCACCTGAATTTTATAATCCATCACCGTGAATCCTGCCTCTTCTGCTGTAAAGCCGCCGTGTGTCTTCGCATACTCACCATGCTGTATCGTATCAAAGGGTAAAATCCCGTTGTTTATCAGCTCATTGACAACATGGAGAAATATCGGACGCTGGAGAACCTGCTGTTCTTTTCCTTCGGCAAAACGGATCACAATGCAATCATTGAATCTCATTCCTCTGATCAACTCCACTCCGCAGCCCGCTATGGCAATCAGTTTATCCCCTTCAAACACACCGTATTCCAACGTACGCTCATCCTCATAGTCCTTCTCCCGAAGCAGATGCCGAATATATCCGTCTTTTTTCCCGTTGGCCCAACACAAAACTGCCTTTTGATCGCTGTAAGTCAGCTTTTTTACCGTGATCTTTCCGGGAAGACCACTTTCCACCGCTTCTTTCTGACAGATCAGCTGCGGTATTCCCTTCAGCAAAACCTCCGTCCCGTATTTTCCCAGTAATTCTGCTGCTTTCTCTGCCGTCATTCCACCGTAAAAACAAAATTGGCAGGGAAAACGCCTGATCCATTCCGCAATCAACTGCATATCGTCCGATATTGCTTCCAGCATCACCCCGCCTCTGAGATCATCACCTATGGCAATTATTCCTCTTTCCGGCTCTTCTTTTGGTACCGCTACGGTCATTCCCATTGTCTTGATCCCGGCACAAAATCTGGCATATCTTTTTGCATCCTTTTCCATCAATCGGTCGATAATTTGTTCTGTATCCACCGGGATCAGATCTGGATTCTCATATAAAAACTGCGCTGCCGTTGTTTTATCCGTCATCTCCTTATAACCAGGCGTGATTCCTGCCTCACACTTACGGTACTCGCTGGGCAATGTTCCATAAACCTTTTTAAACGCCTTGGAAAAGCCCTCATGCGAATCATATCCCACTTCAAGGGCAATCTCCAGAATAGATTTCTCGCTCTCTCTTAGCAGAATCGCCGCCTCTTTCTGACGAAGATAGTTTATATACGCCATCACAGTAAACCCGGTATGAGCCAGAAAAATACGGTTGAAATAATCTGATGTAAAGCCGGCAGCAGCAGCCACCTCCGTCAGGGTTATATCGCTGCGCAGTGCATTGCCTTTGGAAAAACAGATTGCTCTGCGTATCAGCTCTCGATTCTCCATATCTTTCTCCCCTTGTTTTCTTCTTATCTTAGCAGCCGCAAAGCAATCTGATATGCGCTGCTGTCTCCTGTATATAACTGTCGCTGACCTTCTGGAAACGAATTCTTCGGGTATCTCCTTCGTATTTCGTACAAAGCAGCTTGACAGCAAACATCTCTTCAATTTCTCGTTTTACTCTGATCATAAAACGCAGCGCCTGCTCTTCAAACTGAAAAGCCAGAATCTCTCCATCCAGAAGATCGGTGCGGAGATACAATCCATCCGCTCCGCTGCCGCACAGCCTAATCACCCACATCGCATTCACCGGGCTTCTTTCCATCCATATTCTCTGCCTTATACAGCAGAAGACATCAACAGTATAACATCATCACAATATTATTTCTCGAACAAAACCGACATCTTTTCACCCGTTCAGGTACATGATTGTTTCCTGCAGCAGCCCCACCGCTCCAGACAGAAGAATCAGATTCTGTGATTTCAGCTTTCTGTTTCCCAACAGAAATATCCCCAAGGCAAATACTGCCGCCCACAACATCATATTTTTATCAACCGATATGCCCCGTACCGCCATGGAAAGCCCTGCCGCGGCCACAGCCGCAGCAGCTGCCGGGCGAAGTCCGGACAGAACACCCTCCATCACCGCGCCCTGTCGGTACCGCGCATACAGTTTCACCAGAAGCAATATCACCACAAAAGGTGCCGTTACACATCCTGCCGTTGCAACGATTCCCCCACAGATACCGCCCATCTTCAGCCCTGTAAAGGTAGCCAGATTAATGCTGAGCGGCCCTGGTGTCATCTCCGCCACAATGACCATATCAGCAAATTCCTCTTCACTGAGCCAGCCATGCCACTGTACCAATGCCCTGTTCAATAACGACAACGAAGCATATCCCCCTCCAATACTACCTGCACCAATACCAAGCATCGTCCAGAACAATTGCCAATAAACCATATCCCTCACCTTTCTTTTTTCTGGCAAAACACTCTTAATCAGAGCTTTTCACTTCTTTTTCCTTCGCCCCTGTTCTATCAGCCTGATCCCTACTCCAACCACTGCGCAACATCCCATCACAGCCGCTGCGTTGATAGCCCCGAAATAGATAGCCAGAAAAGCAGCCGCAGCGATCACCATAGATATTGTCTTTCTTTTTTCCAAAATATCCTTCAGCATATCGACCGCCACGCTGCATATGACCGCAGCTACACCCACCTGCATACCATTCATCCCCGCTCTTACCCAGTTGTTTCCTGAAAACTGCCGATATCCTAAAAATAATACCGATATCATTCCCACCGGTGGCAGAACCATTCCAATCAGAGCGGCCAAAGCCCCCGCTGCACCACACAATCGATATCCCACCATCACTGCAGTATTCACTGCCACCGCTCCCGGTGCACTCTGCGCTATGGCAATCAGATCATCCATCTCCTCTCCGTCAAGCCATCCCAGTTCCTGCACAAATCGTTTTTTCAGCATAGGTATCATCACATATCCGCCTCCAAATGTCATTGCACTCAGCCGAAATGACGACAGAAATACTTCCTTGAAGACTTTCATTTTTTCTTTCATCTTTTTCACCCATTTCCAGTATACACCTTGACAAGTGATAAGTAAAATAATATAATTAAATCAAAATCATATTAAATCAGATATCAAAAAAAGAGGAACACCATGACCATACGACATCTGCGGATCTTTGTATCCGTCTGCCGCCACGAAAGCATTACCCTCGCAGCCAACGAACTCTACATGAGCCAACCCGCCGTCAGCCTTGCCATCAAGGAACTGGAGGAAAACTATGGAATCCGATTGTTCGACCGCCTAATGCGTAGAATCCGGATCACTGAAGAAGGCAAGCGGCTGCTGGAATATGCCACCCATATCATCTCTCTCTTTGATGAGATGGAGCGCGCCGTCAAAAATCACGATGCCGCCGGTGAGCTGCGTATTGGCAGCAGTCTTACCATCGGTGCCTGTCTGATTCCGGACTACATCCGGCAGCTTTCGGAGCAAGCTCCTGCCATCACTCCCCGCATCGTCATCGACAACTCTGACAATATCGTCACCGGCGTACTGAACGGACAGCTGGACATCGGTCTGATTGAAGGTACTGTAGACGACCCCTCCCTGGTGGTAAAAAACTTTATGGATGACCGCATCATCGCTATCTGCGGCAGCACTCATCCCTTTGCCCAGCGCGGCAGTGTCTCGCTGGATGAGTTTCTCTCTCAGCCGCTTTTTCTTCGGGAACACGGCAGCGGTACCCGCGAAATTTTTCAAAGTGCTGTCACGCTCTTGGGCAAAACCCTTGTCCCCACCTGTGAAAGCATCAGCACCACCGCCATCATCCGCGCTGTGGAGGCAGGCAGCGGCGTCTCGGTTTTGCCCGAGCGTCTTGTGGAGGGTTATATTCGTTCCGGAACCGTTAAAAAACTGGAACTCTCCGGCATTTCCGATGCCGGTCAACACCCGCTCAGCCGTTCCTTCCACCTAATCTACCATAAAAACAAATATATCTCGCCTGCACTGTCACTGTTTATTGAGACGGTACAGCAATCCTCCCCGAACTAAAAAAGATCGGCAGTTGTTTTGTTACGCTGCCGATCACTTTTTTGCATAGTTTTCTTTTTTTTACAGATAATAACCGTAAAAACACCGCAGGAGGCAACCATGGAATACAATGATACTGTTAAACTGCTCCGCGAATGTGACGCGGGCACAAAAATGGCCGTCCAGTCTCTGGATGATGCCATGACTAAAACCCACAACGAGGCACTAATTCACCTGTTGACCCAGAGCAAACGGGAACACAGCCAGCTGGGAGATCACCTGCATAAGCTGCTCTCGGAGAAAGGTGTCTCCGACAAAGAGCCGCCCGCTATGGCCAAAACTATGGCTCACATTCAAAACACCGTTAAATTGGGTATCAATGGCTCCGATGATCCAGGCATTGCCGAGTTCATCACCGACGGATGCAATATGGGAACCAAAAATCTTGCCAAATACCTCAACCAATACAAAAACGCCAGCGGCGATGCCAGAAGCATCTGTGGCAAGCTGATCAATCTGGAAGACAAACTGGTATCCGAACTGAGACTGTATCTCTGAATATTTTCTTAGCCATATAAAAACTGCATCGACCGTTTTGATCGATGCAGTTTTTTCTCTATTACAATACTTTCTTACATATTATACCAAAATGACTACCAGGAAAGTCCGTATTCCCAAATTAATTCTGAAAAAGTAAGAATCAGCGAGGTCTCACACCAGCATGTACCATAAAACACCGTTCCGATACACTCTTTGCCTTCCCAATCGCTCATATTTACCCTCTCATTGATATAGCCTTCCGGCATCGCAGGATTTCCCGGCTCTCTGGCGTGGATAGGTCGTTCTTTCCTCGATACACACTGCGGCATAAAGGATGCGATATCCCGGATCAGCTCAAGATACCGTTCGTCCCCGGTATACAACCACAGCTTATACACCGCATCACCGGAAAGCGACGTGATCCCCGGCGCTGAGTGCTTGTTCTGCACATTCGCAAAAACACTGCCCACCGTATTGATCTTCAATCTCTCAAACTCTGATCCTTCCGGGAACATATAAGAGTAGGTTACAACCCAGGATGACGCCATATGTGCGCAATCCTGCGCATAGGAAAGCCATTTTTCTTCTTTTGTCTCCTCATACAGGGCAACATAGCTCTCAACAAAAGCAAAAATACTCTCACTGTCGGGCGCGCACAGCGCCTCTCCGATTGCACCCATAGATATACCATTGCTGATAAAGCGGCGATAGTACATCTCTCCCGCCTGCTTTGCAATTTTCATATAGCACTCACTGCCGAAATAGCGTCCTGCCCTTGCCAGTGCACCAATTGCCATCGCGCCTGCGCTGCTGCTTCCTACAATAAGCTCACCGCTTTCCACATCCACAAACTGCCCAAAGGTCCCGTAGCTTTCAAATAGTTTCACAAAGGCATCTGCACAGCGTTTGGCACTCTGCACCCATTGCTGCTTCGGCGTGCCTAAAGTAAAATGCTTGAAAAGAAAATACAGCCCATCGGCACTCTTACGGACCAAATGAATCTTCTCCATCCCTTCATAGCCAAAGCTGTCATCCATAATAATGCCATTCTTGATAAAGCCATAAAAGAAACCACTTTTTGCCTGGTGCTCCGTCATAAAATCAACGGTTGCAGCAGCACGCTGTACACTCTGCTCCTTACCGTGCTTCATCAGCGGATAAGAGGACATACCGCCTCCCACCCAGCCACACTGCCATATTTTGGAGGCTTCGGCATAATATTGGCCGCTCCAGTTGGCTGTGTTGAAGTGTCTCTCCATCACATTCCACAATTCATCCGTATACATATTGGGTTCTCTGTCGTTGTGAAGCAGGCTTTTCCGGGTATCAAAAAACTTTTTATAGAACTCCGCCATGCTGCCGCAGACAAACTCAACAACGGCAATCCTGACCTCCACCTGTTCTCCTTTGATGACCGCGATGCCCTGATCATCCCCTTTTGCGTTGGATACACCGAAGCGATACATCTCTTTTCTCTTCGCCGGGCAGGAAATCATCAGCTCACCGGCTTTCAGGCTAAACCCGAGGTTTCTTCCCTTTACTGCCTGCTCGGTATAGATAAGTATCCCCTGTTTTGCCTCGCGGTAAAAGATGCCGACACAGGGCGTTGCCATGTCTCCCGTTGTCACCTCTATCTCGCCGCTGCCGTCTTTATTCAACGCCGGAACATAGTTGATCAACGGCTCGGCGTCAGCTCCCACCTCATCAGGACGATACATCGGCGGATAACCGCGCATTACTCTTTTAAAACGGTTTCCGTTATAGGCACAAGCTGGCATAAAAACATAGGCGTCCTGTTCCCATTCATCAAAAAAGAACTTCAAATCAAAAAACGCCTCGTCCCCATCCCTCTCTGCTTTCAATATGATTCTTCCATCCTCAAACCTGACCTCGCCAAAATCCGAGTAACCTACTGTTGTATATTTCATACTCTCTCCTTTTACCAATGCCACCTGACTTCATCATTTTCTTGCTTCCTTGGAACCATCCTCATTCATTCCAAATAGGATTGCCAATAGAAATGCGCAAATCTCTTGTCACATCCCATACCTCTGCACGATAGAAGGCACAGTTTTCGATATCAATGGTAACATAGTTCATTTCGCTGCAGGAAATCTGCTCACTGACCACCTTACCGGTGCTGTCAATGATATCCAGACGGTATTCATGTCCAGGATCTGCTACGCTGGCATGGAAATCTCCGACAGCAATTGTCAGCTTCTGACCGTCAAAGCGGCACTTTCCACCGGTTTTGGTATCACCGATGCACATTCTGATACCCACCGGACCACAGGTATAATCCCCCACACGCAGGTGCGCCAGATAGGCAGCATTGGTTTTATCCTCGGCATAGATGGTTGTAAGCGCTTTGTCACTGGCATGAGCGTGTTCATCACCGCCGGCACTAACCCAAACACGTTTGCCCGCCGCCAGTAAATCACACCAGAGGGGATAATTCTCCCTGGTGGCCTCACTGTCCATGCTGATATAAAAAACCTCAATACCGGTCTCGTCACGGAACCAGTAGTCGCAGGGATCTTCCGACTTCATAACCTGCTTCGGATGGGGATGCACAAAAAAGCCTCCGTGAGCTTTTATTGCGTCGATCAACTCTCCAAAACGCTCTCTGGTAAAGCTGGGATAGACAAAATGCCCTTCCTCGCCGCCGCTGAACTGGTATTCGGGAAATTCCGCCAGCAATGCCTCCAATTCCTTCGGCCCCTCGAACAACATGTTGTAGTGCATCTCGGCAACCTCGGCCTTACTGTCCGAAATTCTTGTTCCAGGCTCGCTGCCGCCGATGAACAGACCGTCTTTCCATTCCGGCAGATACATATGACGCACCTGGCGATGATCCAGAATAGCGGCAAAATCCATATTCAGTTCTGCCATTTCTTTGACCCACTCTTGCAGCGGGAGCTTACCGTCGCTGGTGCCGCCGGATGCCGAATGATCATGCAGTTCACCGTGATATACCTTACATCCTTCATACAACTTCTCAAGCTTGTTGATTTCCCGTGCTGTAGCCATTTTCCTTTTTCTCCTTGCATTTATAGTCTGTCAAAACTTATTTTGCGGCAATTCTTTCACCAACGGCATACACCATTCTTTGGTAGTCATCGGTAAGGATGGTGTCAATTCCCATATCCAGATACTGGTCAGCTTCTTCCGGATCGTTGGACCAGTACACATTGCAGCGTATGCCACGGCTGTGTGCCAGTTCAATTTTTTCTCGGCTGAAATATCCTTTGACAAACTGCACCTTCTGGCAGCCCAGCCGAATTGCCCGTTCCACAACGGTATCCCACTCATCTCCGCCACCTACACAGCGGCTGATCTCCGGTGCAATCTCTGCCAACTGCTGCAGCACCGCGTTGTTGCCGGTCATAAAATACACATATTTCTCACAGTGATATTGACGGATAAGCTCTACTACATGTCGCAAATATCCTTCATCAATCGGGTTGACGTTGTCCACGCTCTTGACATGGATATTCATCACCGCGCGGCGGCCAAACTGCTGCAGCACCTCTTCAAAAGCCGGCAGCCTCATTCCGGCGTAGGCACCATCAAATCCTTTGCCGAAGTCAAACTGCTTCAGCTCTTCCAACGTATAGTCCCATACCATTCCTGTCCCGTTGCAAAGCTCGTCCAGATGGCTGTCGTGGATGCAGACCACCTTGCCGTCTTTGGTAGGGCGTATATCAAATTCAATCTCTGCAGCCCCCAGTGCCACCGCAGCCCCCAAGGCAGGAAAGCTGTTTTCCGGTGCAATGGTATGGAATCCGCAGTGGGCACAAAGTCTGGGATAGGGCATAACTGCATCCGAGTAAACTTCGGCACTGCCCGGCAGACGGCATCGCCTGTCCACAATTCCCATCACTTCTTCCAGCGATTGAATATCATAATCAATCCTCAAATTTTCCGGCTTTTTCTTTTTTTCTGGGTTATACCAGCAGCAGAGAATATCCGCATTGTTTCCTCCCTGTATGTCACTGCTGAGGGAGTCTCCCACAATCATCACTTCGTCCCTGTTGTACCGCCCGATTTTTTCCCAAATTGCCTCAAAAAAGGAGATACCGGGCTTCTCCGCCCCTAACTTTTCGGAGATAAATACCCCGTCAAACAGCATGTCCAACCCGGATTTGCTCAGCTTTCGCTCCTGAGCAGTAAAAGTTCCGTTGGTGACGGCATACTGCTTCACCTGCCCCTTCAGCTGTTTCACGACATTATAACCGTTATCGTTGAAATACACGTTATCTCCCAACCGAAACTGATACTCTCTGTTAAATCCGTCGACATCAGAAAATGTGATACCTTCCAAAGCAAAGAATTCTTCAAAGCGTCCTGCCAACACCTGTGCCTTGGTAATTTCCCCCTTCTCCAACCGCTTCCAATAGCGATCATTGATGATGGAATAGCGCTCGATCATCTCGTCAGTGCATTTCCCCAGACCAAACACCTCAAAACAGGTCCGTATGGAGGCCTTTTCTGCCATTTTAAAGTTGAGCAATGTCCCGTCAATATCCCAAAGGATCACCTTTACCATTCAATCACTCCATATTTTAGGAATTCACTTTTTGTTTCTGTCAGACAGAAAGCCACAAGCCGTCACAAGCCACTTTTACGTTCATTTCTTTCATAATTTCTACCGTCTCGGCATGGGGCTTGTGCAGTGACGGCGCAAGATGGGAAATGTAAATCTCCGTCTTATCATCAATGACACCGCAATTTTTGAGAGACGGCAGCATGAGACGAATCATCGGGATGCTGTTGTGGTCTGACATGCGGACATCTCCCACATAATCACCGCAGGTACCATCCAGCACCAGCAGCTGCAGCTTTGCATTCAGCAAAAATTCCATCGTCTCATTCATGAGCCAGGCACCATCACACCCGTACAAAAACTTCTCCCCCTGTTTTTCAAAAAGAAGATGCTGCGGAAAAGCATCCCGGTTGTGGTTGGCTGCAACACCGGTCACAGAGAAACCGCAGCCGATATCATAACTGACAAATTTCTCCATTCTTATCACCTGAATATTGCGTATCCCTGGCACCTCTGCCTCGTCAGAAACCCAGACACGCAGCGGATCCGTTTTGGCAAGGGCGATGGTCTCTATATTCTCCGGATCAAAATGATCGCTGTGCAGATGGGTCACAAAAATATCTGTTATGGCACTGCAGTCAATTCCCGCAATGCGCATGGAATCCAAACAATGCGGTCCGCAGTCGATCAGAAAATGCTCGTTCATCAGCATCATCGAAGCGCGGCGTGCGTTATCATCAAATTTTTCCGCAAACTCCGTTCTCAGTTTCGGAGAAAAATCGCAGGCACAGGTTCCCAAAAACAACAATTTGAAAGCAGACATTGCTTCATTCTTTTCCTTTCATTTTCATCACAAATGTGCTTTAATCATCGGTCTCACCCGATAATGATAATATATCAGCAAAAACACTGCACTGCCACACCATGCACTCACTTCGGCAAAGTAAATACCTGTCGTACCACCTACTGCAGCTACGGTCAATGCCACGCCCACGCGCATAATCAGCTCCACTCCGCCGGCTAACATGGTAGCCATCGTAAGTCCTACGCCCTGCAGCGCAGAAATATAGACATACAACAGATATAATACCGGCAGTGCCGTTGCCATGCAGCAAAGATATTGGTACGCCGTGTTTCCGGCTTGCTGCATCATCTGCGGCACATCCGACTGGATAAACAGCATAGTGATGGGACGTCCAAACAGGATCATCAAGACTGCAATAGCCACCGCTGTTACCAATGACAGAATATTGGCCGCTTTCATACCACTGTGAATGCGCTCCCAACGGCCCGCTCCATAATTTTGGCCCATGTAGGTGGTAATCGCATAGCTATAAGAGAGGGCGGCCACCTCCAACACACCGTAGAGTTTTCCTGTCGCTGTAAATCCGGCGATAAAGCTGGTATCAAAACCGTTGACAACGCTCTGTACTACCATACCGCCCACTGCGATAATCAGATTTTTCCCTGCAATGGGTACACCCAGGCGGAGCAATTCCCGACAGCTTGCTGCATCCGGCCTCATATGTTGTTTTCCAAAATAAAGGTCGGGAGATTTCCATATTTTTATCGCACAGATAACTCCAGACAAACACTGTGCAATAATCGTTGCTGCTGCTGCGCCGGCAACCCCCCATTTAAACCAGAATACCGCAACGCAATCCAGCACTACATTGGTCAGCGCCGCCACAATCATCGCTTTCAGCGGCGTCTTACTATCACCCACTGCACGCAGCACGGCAGCACAGAAGTTATAAAACACCACAATCGGCAGTCCCGCCAGCAGCACCCGCACATACAGGGAAGCAATTCCCTCCAGATCACTGCGAACCCGCAGCATCTTCAAAAACAGCGGCAGAGCTCCCTGACTGATTGCCGTGCAAAATACCGCAATCACCAACGAGAGAAGTGCCGATTGACCGATTACCTTTTTCAGCCCTTCCTTATCGCCTTCGCCGTATTTCTGAGATATTTTTACTGAAAACCCTTGCGTAAAACCCAACACAAGACCAATCGCCAGCCAGTTAAACCAGTCCACCGAGCCCAGCGCCGCAAGCGCCTCCATACCGACACCTCTGCCCACAATGGCCGTATCCACCACCGTATACAGCTGCTGAAAAATATTACCGAACATCAGCGGCAGTGCAAAGCTTACCATCAGCTTCATGGGATTCCCCTGTGTCATATTAATATTTTTGCTCATACCTTCTCCTTATCTCTATTGCTTACAGGTTTGCAAACAAAAAATCTATTCCTGCATCACCCTTATCCAGCTCATGTGGACCTTCAAACACATAAAACTTATATTTTTCTTCTGCGTGCCATTCTTTATAATAAGCTTCCGCACGGCAGCTGTTTTCTTCCGATACGCTGCTGTCAAAAATTTCATCCTTGTTTCCCATCGCCAAAACCAGCGCTCTGGGACAAACCAGCGCAGCTACCTCTACAGAGGTAATGGTATCGGCCGAACTGCGATAGCTCCAGTCAGGCCAAGACATTACAAACTCATCGTTAAACCAGCTGCAGGAGAAACAAGCTTTGATTCTTGTCTCCACCGCTGTCAGAAACAGCGAATACATGCCTCCGTAGGAGAGCCCTGCCACACCAATTTTCTCTGCATTTATCTTTTCGTTTTCGATAAACCAATTAATACAGCCCTGCATACACCAAACCTCAAAAGCGGTGATGGAACCACCCAGCTGACGCAGTTTACCGTCGATTTCTGTTCTAATATGGGGATTTCCGTAGTTATCCTCACTCCACAGCAGCAGCTGCGGTGCAAACACATTAGCTCCCCTGTCGGTCAAGCGACGAGTCTGATGGTTATAGTTGGCAGAATCCATATGGATACTGCTGCAGAGCTCCGGTGTTCCGCCTCCGCCGTGCAGGCTGAGGATGAACGGGGACCCTTTCTTCTGCTCTGTCTGCTCAAAATACAACCCATAAAACTTCATGCTGCCGAAAAAAATCAGCTGCATACGGTAGATATTCACATTGCCATCCTGCGTTACAAAAATTTTCTCCGCAAGCACCGGGGTCTCCACCGGTCGAGTCAACGGGAATCCCAGCTGTTTTTTCAATTCCTCACGGTAGAACTCTGGATTTTCCCGGAATTTTTTCGGATCTATGTATCCGCTGCGGCGGTTGTCTGCGTTTTCTTTTTCCCTGTTTAAAAACGCGTTCAAACCATCCAGATACTCCTGTCTGTATTGGGTATCCTTTACAATCTCTTCGGCATAATATTTTTCCATCATGTCTCAGTCTTCTTTCTCTTGTTCTCTTCGTTTTCAAACAGTTCCTTCATTTTATCCAGTATACGGCGATGCTCCGCCAGCACATCATATAGCCCGTCTTCGGAAAGCACACCGCGCTTGAGATCTGCAGGCAGCTTTCCCTCTTCGTCATCCCGATAATCCGCCATCCATGTTCCGTTATCGTAATAATCCGTTAACTTAATCATTCGCGGCAGGATCTCTTCATAACCATCCAGCGCTGCAGAAAGATCCTCCAACTTGCGGCAGACCTCATCCATATCCTCTTCCATCGCCATAATACGTTTGATCTGTTCTGTCATTCTCTTTCATCCTGCCTTCAGCGAATTTCCATTGTATGAGGACGGTGATCTGATGCGATCACTGCGGGAATATCCGCGCCAATCACTTCCACATCCGGTGAGACAAAAATATAGTCTATCTTTCTGTCAGGTACATCGGAAGGAAAACTGAGCAGCGGTTTTTCAAAATATGCCGCCGCATCCTTCATCCTTGCCCGAATCGGATCCAGCAGTTTATTCTCCGGTGTCACATTGAAATCGCCCATCAAAATACAGTGCTCATCTTCCAAATGCTCCAGCACCGTCTGCACGGCATTCACGTGTTCGCTATGGTTGAGTCCAAAGTGGATGACCATTACCGTCAGGCCACAGGCCAGTTTCGCCTTCAGCAAACAGCGTGTCTCAAACTCGTCATTATCCCGCACAGGCGGATCCGGCACAAAGATCCGTTCCGCACTGAGAATGGGATACTTTGAAAGCAGTGCGTTTCCGTAAGGATTATTTCCACCGCAATCGATGGCCTTGGCAAAAAAATAATGCTCCAAACTCGTCAGTTCTGAAAGAATTTTGGGCTGATCTTCAAAGGCAGGTAAATCGCCCTTACTACGCATTTCATTAAGTCCCACAATCTCTGCACCGCTGTTTTTGATCACATCCGCGATACCCGCAAAGTTAATTTTACCACTGTAAAAATCCGCACAGTGCTGCGTGTTGTATACCATTATTTTCATTCTACATACCTCTTTGAAACACAACTGCCCTTATTGATACCTCTCCAATCATAGCAGATGCGCCCTACGATGTCAAGACTATCTCAATCTCAAACATTTAATATAAAAATGCATCTGTACTTTTTCCTGATCGTCGTATTTATCATATTCCATATAACTCTTATTTACTTTTCTTATTTTACATTTCTTTTATTTTGATATATACTTTACTTGTCTATTTCTTTTCTCTTTTCTCTCGTTGTGATTAAAACAAACTAAGAAAGGAAATTTCAGGTTATGTCTGTTCAGGAATCTATTCAAAGAATACTCGCTGTCACCCCGATGTGTGTAGGTATTGGCGAACCGGTTGTCCTAAAGGTAAAAATCTGCGGAGACATAAAAATCATTGATAATCTCTCCAACTATTGCTCCACCACACCGCGACTCAAAACCTGGTCCAACAAAGCGCCCCGCGGTTCTCATTTTTTAGATGATACCATTGACGGTTGGAGCGGCACCTTGGATCTTGATACCAATGGTGCCCTGGAAGGACCGACTTCTATCACTTTTGATGGTATTCATCAGGGAACCTTCCCTGGAGATCAACGTGCAATCCGTGTCTTTGATGGCTGGCACTGGACCCGCCCCGGCATCCACCATATCCGTCTTACCGATCGGGAGAGCGGTTTTACCGCCATTTCCAACCCTATTATCGTCACTGAGACCATACCGGAAAACCGCGCCTATTTCGGCGACATTCATTGGCAGACCTACTTCACCGACGGTCTCCGCAACCCGGAGGAACTGTATTACTATGCCAAAGACGAGGGATTCCTGGATTTTGGTGCCATCACCGATCACTCCGAAGGCATTACGGACCGCCAGTGGGATTACATGTGCGCCGTCACCGAAGATTTCAATATCCCCGGTGAATTTTCCACCCTAATTGGTGAAGAGTGGACTTCCTTTGCTCCCTCTCATTGCGGACACCGCAACATCTACTACCGCGACGGCCAAAGACGCCCCATTTATCGTTCCACCGACGAGCATTATGATGATATCGATAAGCTCTACGATACCTTAAAAGAAGAAGAGGCCATGGCCATCCCCCACCATTCCTCCAACATTATCATGGGGGTAAACTGGGATGCCGGCCACGATCCCCGTCTGGAACCCGCTGTAGAAATCTACTCCTGCTGGGGCAGCAGCGAACTTTCCAAAGAAGACGGCAACATCGCCCCACTGTTGGCTGAAGGCGGCACCACACCAGGACAATATATTCGCGATGCCCTGCGCAGAGGACGCCGCTTCGGCTTTGTAGGTGGCGGTGACATCCACTGCGGTCGTCCGGGTGACTCCTTTAATCAAACCTGCTGGACCAAAAAGGATGGCAGCGGTACGGAGTTCCATCACCAGTATGTTGCCGGTTTTACCTGTGCTTCTCTTCCGCAAAACACCCGCGAAAATATCTACGATGCCATCCAGAACCGCGCCACATGGGTCACAACCCAGCAGCGCTATTATCTGGAATACACCATCGATGGCTGTAACATGGGATCGCAGATTGTCAACGGCACCGGGATCCATCAACTCCACATCCTTTGTGTCTCCAATGAGGATATCGTAGATTGCCGTCTCCTTTCCGCCTACGGCGAAGTGGCTGTTTTCCATCCCGATCCCGCCAACCCGCTGATTCTTCGCATTGACACCGATCTTTCTTTGGAGAAAGGTGTCTACTATCCCCGCATCACCACCGTCGGCGGCAACATGGCCTGGGCCAGCCCCATCTGGATCGCCAAAGAAGATTGATCCCTTTTCCTAAAAACAAACACCTCCTGCTCTTGTCGGGAGGTGTTCTTGTATTCTGTTGATTTATTGGAATCCTACCACACAAATGGGATCAGCCTGTACTTCACCCGCTGCTTGTATTCACAGTATCCTTCCAGGCCTTTCTCCAGCACAGCTTCCTCGTTTTTTATCCGCTTTGCGATAATGAAGGGATAGACAAAAAACATGGCGAAATCGATCAGCGAACCCAGCACCAACGGAATCATCAAAAACAGCAGAAGGGTGGCTGTATACATAGGATGCCGTACCACACCATAAAGTCCTGTATCAATCACCTTTTGTCCCTGCTGCACCTCAATTGTCCGCGAGAGATAAGCATTCTCACGCATTACCTCGGCATACATGACATAGCCCGCCAAAAACAACACCGCTGCGGTGATAGATATCCACAACGGCAGCTGCATCCAGCCAAAACGATAGTCCAGTCCGCAAAGCAGAAAACCTGTCAAAAACATGATTCCGCTGAGCAGAACCACTGTTTTTTGTTCCCCTTCCTTCTCCTTGCCGTCCAGACGCTTTCTCAGCAATTCCGGCGCCCGAAACAGCATTACCAATCCCATAATCAGGATGGGAATAAACAGGCATCCCATAAACACCCATCCTTGCAGATACCCAAGTGTCCCTGCAGGCAAAAACACCAGCACACCCACCAGAATGATACCGAACACAAATTTTATTACAGCCTGTGCCAACAACTTTTTATCCATACCAACCTCTTTCTGTCTATTTCGGCTGTCATCCAGCACGTCCGTATTGCTGACTATTCCTTTCAAGGCACCGGTTATATTACGACGGCTTCTTTTCCGATATCGACTGTTTTTTCCGCAACCGTTCCGCCTGCCGCTATGTATACGGTTGTTTTGCCTTCGCCCTGTACCTTCACCGGATTGACAGACAAAATCTCAAAATCTTCCTTTTCCGGCCATACAGCAATACCATTTTTGACGACAATTTTGGTGATCACACCAAATTCCAGTGAAATGTCATACATATCTTTGCCCATCCGCAGCCGGACGTGACGTTTCGGCGCAGGATCGTTATACCAATCCACGGGAGTGGCATATATGTGCACACTGCCGTCCTCCTGCAGATATCTGGTATATTCCACTTCTTCTCCACAAATCACTTCCACCGCTTCTTTGGCAGCAATTTCTGTATGAAGCTTCAAAATCAAATCCTGATAAATCGGCAGAATGGTTTCTTCCCCCGGATATTTCACAGTATTAACCAGAACCACCCTACCTTTTCCCACAGGAACTTCTGCCACAAGGGGGATCTCATTTTCTGTGCGGGACAAAATTGCCGCCTTTTTCGTTATATTTACACACATGCCATCTGTAAATACCGGAATCTCATCAGTCAAAGCCATGGTCAGCGGATGCTGTATTACATTGATCCTGCCTTCCTCGATATCCGGTCGATAGGTAACCGTAGAAAAGTGAGGCCAGCATGCCACCAGAATACCGCCCTCTGCCGTATAGCGATAGAGACGGTCCATATCCTCCGCTTCGGCAGCATTGTAGCCAGCAAAGCAAAGTAATTTATATTCGGAATAATCCCCTTTTTCCATGGGAACCACATCCACATTTCCTCTCGGTGTTCCGCTCAGCAGCCCAATCGGTTTGCCGTATCCTTCCGGATAATTTCCCACCGTAGCCATCCCCTCTTTTTCCACCCGGCACAGGGGATAAAAGATCTTCAGCAGCTTCCAGGAACGCTCCGCGTCTCCTGCCTGCAGCTGGGGCATACCAAAAAGATTTCTTCCGCTGAAGCCATTCCAGCCGTCGTATCTTCCGTGAATCAACGCGGTTGTCACCTCGTATCTTCCCGTTCTGCTGTGGTTGGTTATGAAACGATACAGCTTCTTCTGCTGCGCCACATGGTTTTTGCATGCCGGTGAAAAACGGTTGTGATAGGCATACCT
Source organism: Oscillospiraceae bacterium (assembly GCA_015067185.1). GTDB lineage: Bacteria > Bacillota > Clostridia > Oscillospirales > Ruminococcaceae > SIG526. The sequence goes on from SVMZ01000027.1 coordinate 33,308, forward strand.
TGCCTCCAAAAACCAAAATCCCTCTTCTGTGTTGATATCGGTTGCCCCCTGCATATAGGAGACATAATTGGCCAGCATATATCTACGATAACGTTCTTCGGTATCATGGGGCTGGGTGGACCACTGTACGGCATGGTGCACGCCGGTTCTTATTTTTCCATACACTTTGGCTGCTCCGCGCAAAAATGCAAGCAGCGGTTCCACTGCACTGTCCATCGTTTCGGCGCCGGTCCATTCAAAACCTGCCTCATAGAAATATTTAAACATAACCGAAGGTCCTGTATGCCGCGGCACCTCTCCCCCCTGCAGAATACGCAGGGCATGCAGGGCACAGTCGTGCGCTTCTTTCATATCCGGCCTGCAATCGATATCGCGTCTCAGGGAAATGGTACCTCTCTGCATCAGAACATTTTCCGGCTTATAGGCTTTTTCCGTTGTATTCGGCGATTCACGATGAAAACGCTTGAGAAGATCATAAAACACATCTGTCGTGGGGCACGTCTGTTTCGGAGTTACACCCCAATAAAACAGCTGACCGTCCCTTTCGTGAATCTGGAGCCCCTGATAATGTTCTCCCGCAAGCATCTTCGTGGAAGGGTTGCACTGCTGCGCAGGCAGATCCCGTCCATCCGACATGTTCACATAATCAATACCCATTTCATTGCATATCCGGCAGAATAATTCCCACACTGCCGGATTGATGATACGATGTCCGCCCCAGCGATACGCCGGCCGTATTGTGAGCAGATTGTCGATTTTATTGGCAAGAGTCCATTCGATATAATCGCTCACAGCCTGTACATCGGAATTATCAATGTAAATCAGATCGCCCGAACCGCAGACAACATGATCTTCCGCCTTCACAATCACTTTCCGTATCTCTGCCGCAACCTCACAGCCCTCTGCCAATAATACAAACTCCATGTGATTGCTGTAATGCTCTCCGGTCAACTTTAAAACATGGAGACCCTTTTTCTCAAAACAGGATTCTCCTGTTATTCTGAGCACATCACTTTTCAGCGAAAAACTCATATGATCCTGCTCTGTTTCAATCAACAGCGGAATCTCTTTTCCATACACAGCAGTTTCGGGACAAAAATGCAGATGATAAGGTGCTTTTTCTTTTTCCAGCAGTTTCATTTCCCGGATAGCCAGAGGAACAGTATCCCTATAATCCGAAATATATGTGATTGTCAACTCATTTTCGTCCTGCAGCAGTCCGTCCGGAATTGTAATTTCTACCGGAGAATAACGATGGATCCGTAAAAAGGTTTCTCCTTCAAAAAATACCGTACCGTTCAGCTGCATCCGGAATTGCGGCCATTCTTTTTTGGAAAGGCTCTGTCCCAGCCAACTGTGTCCCGTTACATTTGTATAATCACGCTCACAGGGAACAATCACATCAAATGCCGGAAGCAGATTATCCCCATTGGATGCGGTCAGATGAGGACGTTCAACGTAGATTTCTCCCTGATATCCCATTCCCTCTACGGTTACGATGATGCAGGCCGTCTTCTCTGTTATCTTTACCCAATCTGCAAATTCCGTATAGTCATAACTTCCCTCGGGAATATCAATAAGGATGATTTCATCGGGCGACGCTCCTGTTTCTGCCGGATGTACACCCTGTTTTTTATACCAGCTTTCATACCGTAAGCGCAGATAGCCGCCCTCACCAATAACCAGATTCTCTGCCCTTGCAAAAATTCCCACATGCCATTTTTCATCCACTTCACCCATATCGTATACACCGATACAGGAGTTCCAGAGCAGTTTTGTTACAGCTCTTTTTGGGAACGGACGGAAACATTTTTCCGACAAATCAAGGCAATAGCGGTCATACAGTGCTTTCTCTGTATTGAGAGAATCCTCAATGAGCATATACAGCTTATCACCATAGGGTTCATCTTTAAACATATAGTGCATTCGGTCTTCACAGGTAAAATACAGTCTGTGATGGTCCTTTTTATTCAGGCCCTCTCCATCAAATCGGATCGAATAGCATTCTCCTTTACGAAGGATTTTATCGGAAAGATCCGGCTTAATGTCTTTTCCCACATAATATGGCATCATTCTCTCCCTCTCTTATCATCGTTTGCCTGCTTTCTCCCTGTTAACAGCAGTCTCATTCTTCTGTCACTTCACCATGAATCCATACTCTGCTCTCATCGGGACAACGGATATCAAACACTTTGGCACGGCTCTCGCCGTGATCCAGATCTCCCCCGTTTTTCAACACATATATAAAAGGATACATACTATGCCAAAGTTCGTGGCAGACTGGCGGACACAGGTCGTCCACAATAAATGTCTCCCCTTTTTTCAGATATCCGCATCGGCAGCGGCTCTCTATAACAGTCAACTTTACCTTCGGCATATTTTTCCTTCATCCTTCCGTCATGATACGGCTTGTTTCTTTTTTATCTTGATGGTAGCCGCGTAAGCACTGTTGCAAAGTCCCAGCATTGCCGAGATAATGAAAAGCAGTTCAATACCCAGGGTCTGCCAGATCCAACCACCGAAAAGAGCAATGAAAATGGTAATGACATGGTTGATGGAGACTCCGGTGGATATAGTCGCTTTCACTTCATCGGCATTATCGGCCAGATCCTGTACATACACGTTGGAGGCCATAGAAGATAGTGAAATCACCGCATCCAGCACATAGTTGATACAACACACAATAAAGGCAATGTTGGTCGGGAACAGATAGTGAGCAAAACCATAGAAAAAACAGACAACCACGAGGATCAGCGTATCCGCTACCATGACGGTCTTGTAACCCAGCTTATCGATGATTCGTCCAATAACCGGTGACATAAAGAAACAGACAATGGCCGATATGGCAAACAATAGACTTACCGTGGCAGCGTTGGCACCATAAAACAGAATCAGTACATAGGGGCCAAAGGTGATAAACACCTGCTTGCGTGCACCATAGAACATTTCAAGCATGTAGTATTTGGTATATTTTTTGCTGAAATAAAAGCGTCTCTTGGTGGAATCGGTCTCACTTCTGCCTTTAATGCGCATGGAGCACACGGCACTGATTCCCGCCAACACTGCAGCGATGTAGAAAAAGGCAGTATATGGCTGATTCTTTGTAAACATGGCAAACACTGCCACAATGACCAAATATCCCACCAACGTACCAATCTGGCTGGCCGCATTCTGAGAACCCAGCGCCGCACCGCCGTATCCCGGTTTGGCATATTTCAGTGTCAGCGTGTTTTTCATCCCAATCTGGATATGCTCACCCAACGAATACATACAGATTGCCAGCGTGGCCAATACCTTAGTTGCTGGCAATACTGCATGCATTCCCATGCCCACCAGCATGATAATCGCTCCCGCCTTGTAAAGTGTCTCTGCCGACAGCATACAAAACGCTGCCAGAATAAAAATTAGCAGAATTCCCGGCAGTTCGCGAAAAAACTCAGTAATACCGCGATCCATCTCACCCATACCGACAATCTCTGCCAGAAAGTTATCCAGCATTCCCTTGTAGAGACCATAGGATATGCCTGTAATCAAAATGGAAAGCAGAAACGTTTTGAATCGGGAATTCTCCATAAAAACGTCTCTGAACTGAAACATCGCACTCAACTTTTTCATTGTTCAACCTCACAATATTCTGATCCGGCTCACTTCACCGGACCAAACTCCTTCGCCAGACGAGCAATCAGCTCAATACGCTCAAACTTGGCATCCGGCGGGGTTGTATCTGCAATGCTGAGGATGACACCTCTGCCGTCGCCCAGTTTGGTGAACAGGTCATCGATATAACGATAGAACGTTTTGTCATCCATACTGTTCTCCAACATGACAATGGAGGGAATGGCGCCCCAGATGGTCTTTTTCCCACGGAATTCCCTGAGATAATCAGAGAGATCCAACTGCGTCATCGGTGCAGGGCAGATGGAATCCGCAATATCAAATCCGCTCTCCATCAACTCCGGCATCAAACCGTTGTTTTCACCATCGGTGTGGCAGATCAGATATTTTCCCATAGCATGGCATTTATCGGCACGGATCTTTACCTGCGGCAGAATATAAGGACGGTAGATGCTGGGGGCGGTGGTGGCCACATCGAAGTTACCGCCGGAAAACACCAGTCTGGAGGGAGCTTTGGATACCACATCAAACAGCTGCGTCATATAGGGTTCTATGCGGGCTCCCAGCTGCTCCAGCGCCTCATTGTCATCATACATGGCATAGCAGAACTCGTCCAGCGGCATCAGATCTTTGATAAGCAGATGCATGGCACAGGCCTGGGTGTGAGCATAGGCCACCGCTTCGGCGCGTTCTCCCACAAACTGCTGAAATTGTTCCAGACGGTCATACCGGGGCAGAATCTCCGCATTCTCAAAAATATAGGCAATAGCTTCCCAGTCATCCTCACTTTTGATGGCATGCTCTTTAATTACCCACAAAGTGATACCGGAGGCTACCATCTTCTGATCCAGTACACAGGTGGTGGTAATGTTACCCTTCGGGGTGCGGTAGGTGGTTCTGACTGTCCCTTTGCCATCTCTTTCCACCGTCTTTTCCACATTGTGGAAGACTGTCTCATAGCAGTTGACATCCAGATGGTAGACACCCAGTCCTATATCCGCATCGGCATTTTCATATTCCAGACGGGAAAAATCCGGCAGCAGGCAATGATAGCCAACATCCAGTCCATCCACAATCTCCATCAGGCTTGCATTTTTATATTTATCCGGTAACGTACCACCCAGCACATTGGCCTTGTACCAGAGATCCAGTCTGGGAATAAACGGCAGCTGATCACTGGGCTTTCCGGCAACGGTATTCATAATTCTTTCGCGGAATGTCATATCTTTCCTCTCTTTCGCCACTTTTTGTTTTTAGGTACATGCAGCTTTTCTCACAAGAAATCTGTATTTTATTATATCTCTCTGTATTCCTTCTTGTCAATATCTCCCCATTCTCTCCCGATTTTTAATGTTCAAAATCCGCCCCTCTATCCGCCAATATATTACACAATAATTATCCCCGTGATTTCTTCACTTCAAGTATAACTTCTTGGTATCCACAAACAGATACAAAAACAGGATCCATTTCTCTGGATCCTGTTTTTATGGGTAAATTTTCATTCGGCTGTCATAGCGGTTACTGTTAAACTTCCCTGTCACCAAGCATCTTTTTGATTTTCAGTCTGTCAAAAGCTCTGCCCAAAATCAGATAAAATACACTGCTCAGCACCGATTGTATGATGTTGCCCGGTATCCCGGCGAGCGGCGCTGCAAAACTCCCTAACAATACTTTCATAGAGATAGTAGCCGCCTACACATATCACTGCCGCCGGAATCAGCGCAATCAAATTTTTCCGGTTCAGTATTTTTTCTGACTTCCTGCAGAAAAAGAATACCGTTGCCGCCTTGATGATTGCCGACCCTGGCGCCCACAAGGCAAATCCGCTGAGGCAATCCGCCAGTGCCGCGCCGCCTGCACCGATAAACACGGCATAGGGCAGCGGCAGCACACTGGCCGCAAGATAGATAATTCCATCACCGACATGAACATACCCCGTATAGCTGGGAATATGGATATATGCCGTAAAAACAAATACAATTGCCGTAAAAACACCTGTAACACATACCAATTTCAGATTATTCTTTTTCATTTCTTCACCCCATATCTCCAATTTCCGCAAGAAAATCTTCGAAGCAAACCCCATCAGTAACCGGCAGATCCAGCTCCACCGTTTTGTGCAGTGCTTTTGCAATAAATGTCGAAGCATGCCGTACCGAGTCTGCAAATGGCTTTCCGTTTACGGCATCCGCTGCAATGATGGAAGAAAACACATCGCCAGTCCCCGCACGGCCAACACCTACTCTCTTCTCTTTCAAAATCACCGGATTCTTTCCTGCTTCAAACACAAAATTTCCCACATCTTCTCCATAGTTTAACCCGGATATGACAATTCTTTTCGGTCCTGCCTTGCTCAGTCTGAGACAGATTGCTGTCAGATTTTCCTCGTTCATCTCGCTCCGATAATCCGCACCAGCTAAAATACAGGCCTCCGTCAGATTTGGGGTAAGGATATCTGCACACGAAAGCAGCTCCTGCATCCTCCCTGCCAAAGCAGGTGAATAGGATGGATACAGTTTTCCATGATCACCCATCACCGGATCCATCACCACGATGGTATCACTGCGTTTAAATCGCTCAAAAAAGCCTCTGACAATTTCAATCTGCTTTTCCGAAGCTAAAAATCCGGTGAGAATCCCTTCAAATACCAGTCCCAGCCTATCCCATTCCCCGATATAGCTTTCCATCTGTTCGGTATAATCTGTACAGAAAAAATGGTCAAACTCTGTATGATTGGAAAAAACAGAAGTAGGTAACGGGCAACACTGCAGTTTTAGTGCCGAGATGATCGGCAGTGAAACGGTGAGAGAGCAACGGCCAAAACCGCAGAAATCGTTGACCACCGCAATTTTCTTCTGATGATTATGTGTCATACTGCATCACCCCTTGCTTTTTCTTTGTAAACAGTATATAATAATTCTGATAATATAGAAATATCCAAAACAGGAGAAAATCATATAACCAGATGAAGTACACTATTGATAAAGGAGTCGCATCTCCCGCGTATCTTCAGCTGTATAAACAACTGCAGAAAGATATTGTAAGCGGGATTTATCCCTGCGGCAAAAAACTGCCCTCCAAAAGAATTATGGCTGATGAACTTGCCGTCAGCACCATTACTGTTGAACATGCCTATGCCCTGCTGTGTGATGAAGGATATGTGGAAGCGAGACAACGCAGTGGATATTTTGTCATTTTCCGCACTGATGACGTTTTTCTCTCTTCAGAACCTATTTTTCTTTCCACTGTAGCCTCTCACCAGAGCGGCTCAGCCTCCGATTTTCCTCTTTCCGTCCTGACCAAAACCATGCGCAAAGTTATAACAGACCACGGCGAAGGCATTTTGAATCTCTCCCCCTCTTCCGGTTGCATAGAACTGCGGGATGCCATTCGCCAATACCTGGCAGGCAGTCGCGGAATCTCGGCCGATACAGAACAGATCGTCATTGGCTCCGGTTCGGAGTATCTCTACACACTTATTGTTGAACTATTCGGCAGAGATAAAAAATATGCCATCGAACTGCCCTCTTATAAAAAAATCGAACAGGTCTATCTGGCATCAGATGTCCATTATGAAAAGCTCCCCCTTGGCAACGACGGCATCGAAAGTCCGGCCTTGTGGTGTTCTGATGCGGATATTCTGCATATCTCTCCCTATCGCAGCTTTCCCAGCGGCGTTACTGCCTCTGCCTCCAAGCGCCACGAATATCTTCGCTGGGCTTCTGCACAAAACCGTTATCTTGTAGAAGATGACTTTGAGTCGGAATTTTCCGTCTCCAAAAAACCGGAAGAAACTCTCTTTTCTCTTACCTGCGGGGATAATGTCATCTATATGAACACCTTTTCCAAAACCATCTCTCCCTCACTGCGCATCGGCTATATGGTTCTTCCCAAAACTCTCGTCCCCCTTTTCAAAGAAAAGCTGGGCTTTTATTCCTGCACTGTCCCTACCTTTATGCAGTATGTTGTGGCCGAACTCATTGCCAATGGTGATTTTGAACGGCACATCAACCGTGTCAGACGGGCAAAACGCAAAGAACTGAATAAATAGCAGAAAGGCGCCGCTTCACACAAAAGCGACGCCTTCAATTTATACTCTTTTTTATAAGGAACAGTTTTCCTTCTTTGACCGTGACCTTTCCGCTCTTTCTCAGTGTTACCTTATTACTCACTCTATACTGATCCTCACAGGTGATCTACGTAGTCATACACACAGCTTGTCACGGATAAAGCCATCATTGTTGATATCAGCACCGCCGATAATCACACATCGTTTCATTCTCAGATACCTTAAAGAATATCAATATATTCGCCAGCCAGAGCCTTATTCATGCTTCTGACAGCACAGAACTTGCCACACATGGAGCAGGTGTCATCATGCTCGGGCTTGCGCTCGTCACGGATACGCTTGGCGGTTTCAGGATCGAGCGCACATGCCCACTGTTCTTCCCAATCCAGTTTGCGACGAGCATCTCCCATGCGGTCGTCAATGTCTCTTGCGTGGGGGATCTTCTTTGCAATATCTGCGGCATGAGCTGCAATCTTGGATGCAATAATTCCCTGCTTCACATCCTCCACATTAGGGAGCGCCAGATGTTCAGCCGGAGTTACGTAGCAAAGGAAAGCAGCACCGCTTGCCGCCGCAATCGCACCGCCGATAGCAGATGTAATATGGTCATATCCGGGAGCAATATCGGTAACAATGGGACCGAGCACATAGAACGGAGCCCCCATACAGATGCTCTGCTGCATCTTCATATTGGCTTCAATTTGATCCATC
>SVMZ01000028.1 GCA_015067185.1 Oscillospiraceae bacterium
GGAGAGGGTGTCGGTCATCATATCAAAGTGGCGGATATTCTGAAGTTTTAACCGCTGAGCCAGTGCATCGTTAATGCCGCCTGCCGCAAAATCCAGATTGGTGTGGGCGCAGATGACGGTGATATCGTTTTTGATCAGTCCGGCATGCAGGCTGTCGGAGAAAAGAGATTTCAGCGGATGAAAGATGACAGGATGATGAGAGAAAATGAGTTTTGCACCAAGGAAAACCGCCTCCTCCAAGGTGGCATTGGTCACATCAAGGGTGAGCAGAACACGGTTGGATTCGCAGGCGGGAGAGCCGATCAACAGACCGGAATTGTCCCAATCTTCTGCGGTATTAAAGGGAGCGAGGGTGTTTATTGTATCATATAATGCAGATGCTTTCAAAAAAATACCTCCAAACAGGTTGGGTGGTCAATCGACCGTAATATAGGGAAGGATCTCTTCCAGCTTTTTCTCACCAATGCCGGTCACATGGATCAGTTCCTCGGTAGAGCGGAAAAGCCCGTGCTCCCTGCGGTAATCCAATATAGCTTTGGCGGTGGCTTCACCTACACCGGGCAGTGTCATCAGTTCCAGGGCATCGGCGGTGTTGATGTTGAGCAGGGAAGAGGAAGAGGATTCGGAAGATTCCGGATAGGTTACGGTGAGTGAAGTGCGGGTGGAAGGACGGACATTTTCTGCCGCAAAAGAAGGAAAGGGATGTCCGATGGTAATAAAGGCAATTAAAACGACAAGGAGGATTGCCCCGCACAGAAGGATCAGGTGCTCGGGCTGAATGACGGTATCGCGTTTGTTGTTCATCTGTTTTACCTCAAAGCAGCGAAGCGATCTGTTCGGCAAGAGCAAGCTGCTGACGGGATTCTTCGGCGTATCCGCCCTGCAAAAGCGATTTACCGACAGCAAGGCAGACCTGCCGTTGGTGTTCTATGTATTGTCTCTCGCGAGGGCCGGGATTTTCAGAGAGCTTGCCGGTGAGAAGAAAAAGGGCATCCGGTTCGCTGACATGGCCAGTGTAGCCGGCAGAGATGACGGTGTAGATATGTTTGCCCACAAAAGCGGCCTTTTCGCAGAAGATTTCAAAGCCGTTCCGGCAGAGAAAGGTGCGCAGTTCATCCGGCTTGCTCATGGGCTGCAGGATCAGCCTGACATCGGGGGAGCGAATCCATTCGGCAGCGGAGAGAATGTGGCAGATCAATTCGCCGCCCATGCCGGCAATGACGATATCGTCGGCGCAATGGGGGGACAGACCGTTCAGTCCATCGCACAGCACAAGAGAAATGCGGTCCTCCAGACCAGAGGCTGAGACGGTTTCGGCGGCGTTGGCGAGGGGCTGTTCGTTGATATCGCAGGCATATCCCGCTTTGGCAATGCCGCGCTCAACCAGGGAACAGATGAGATAACCGTGGTCGGTTCCGATATCTGCAACAACAGAATCGCGGCGGACAAAAGAGGCGGCGGTTTCAAGACGTTCATCAAGATGGATCATAACGGTTCTCCAAACAGATGTTATTACAATAGAAGCCTCCGGTCAAACAATGCTTGACAGGAGGCTTGCTTGTGAAATTCCGAAATTACTCAGCAAAGTGCTGGTTGAGCTTCTCGATAAGCTCTTCGGGATCTACGCCGTGAACCATGCAGGCCTGCTCAATGCTTTCGCCGCGTGCGGACGGGCAGCCGAGGCAATGCATTCCCATCTCAAGAAAATAGGGAGCGCAGGTTACATCGTGGTCAAGGATCTCGCCGATAAGAGTATCAGCAGTAACAACGAATGCCATATTGATATCCTCCGTTTGTTTTTATGATAATATGATAACAAAACTATTATACCCTAAAAATAAATATATTTCAACATCAAACACAAAGAAATTACGAAGGATTTTATTTTTTCGCTGTTACAGGCAGGGAGAGGGATAGCTATTCCTGCCAGCGCCATTGGGAGAAGTAACGGTTTTGCGAGAAGAGAATGTAGTCTTTGGTACAGTCATTGGAATATACCAGGAGAGCGCCCATCTGGTCGTCTTTCTCCTGCCGGAATCCCTGTTCCTGCATATAGAGGTCAAGAGATGCGGTGGTTTTGGCAACGATCACTTTAGGATAGGACTGTATTTCCGCATATTCGGCATCGGTAAATGTAATTTTCAACAGTCCGGCGGCAGCGGAAAAAGGATTGGCGGTATGGAAGGTCTGGAGAGAATACAGAGAAGCAGCGGGAAGAAGGAAAAGGAGAACAAGGGAGACACAGATAATAATTTTAATTTCCGGCTTTCGTATCTTTCTCATGGAAAAAACCTCCTGTGTTTTGGTTGCCGTGGGGAGATGGGAATCACTCGTGCCAGGGAACAAGGAGAGCGGGTTCAACAAAAGCGGCATCAAAGCGATAATGCCCGGTAACTTCGGAATAGGGGAGATAGTTTTCCTCTCGGTCAAGCTGACCGCCGTTATGGATAATGTAGGGCTGCCCATGGCGGTTGCGAAGGTCAGAGACGATGCCAATATGTTTGTTATCTTCAAAGATGACGATATCACCCGGCTGCCATTGTTCGAGATCATTGATGTCGTTGGTCAGCACAACGGCGTGCCCCTCTAAAAAGACACGCAGATTTCTGACACGGCGGAAATCGATATTTTTATCGCGGGTATCAATGCGGTAGGCTTTGGGACGGTTGACGATATCGTTATCCACCATATCACGGAGAGAATAACCCGCCTGTCGGAAAGCGCGCCATATCACATCGGTGCAGACTCCGATATCATCAGGAGGATAGCCGCCGGCATAGTAGGCATCGTCATAGGTGGGATGATTTTCTGCATCCGCCTTTGCACCGAGAAGGAGATCGGTGTAGTCATCCGTACCGTTTTGGTTGAAATCCACGGTGCTGTATACCGTTTCAATGCCGAAATCTTCAGCAGAATAGGTGATGCCCGGAATAAGACGAAAACGCAGCATGGTCAAAAACGCAGCGGTAATAAACAGAATAATCGCGATATGCAGCAGAATCAGTTTGAATTTTGACATAGGACATAAGCTCCATGGTTTGCGGTGCTGCAGGTCAGTCGTTGGTCAGGTCGCCGTTTCCGCTGACGGGGATTGCATCACCGAGATAGGTGGGGGCAGGCTTCAGGAGGCAGAAGGCGAAATCCTTTACCCGTGCAAGAACCTCGCGCACCTCGCGGTTGACAGCACCAAAGTATCTGTGATAATCGGAGGCAACGCCATAGGCATCGAGTCCAAAAGCCTCCGCAATATAAAGTGCGCGGTAAAGGTGATATTGCTGCGTTACAATGATAATTTTTTTTGCGCAAAATATTTCTTTGGCCCGGTAGATGCTCTCATAGGTAGAGAAGCCGGCGTGATCCATAAATACATCCTCGGAGGGGACCTCTTTGTCAAGGGCATACTGCTTCATGGAGGCCACTTCATTGTAATCCTCTCTGCCATGGTCGCCGCTCATGAGAAGCTTGGGGGCAGCGCCGTGCCGATAGAGTTCAACACCGCGCTGCAGCCTGTCGGACAGCATATCGCTGGGAGAACCATCGGAGTTGACGAGACAGCCCAGGACAAGAATACAGTCAGTGTCCTCCAGAGCAGCGGCCTCGGAAGGGGAGAGAATCCGCTCATCCACGGTGGCGCAGATATAGATGTTCAATGCGATGGCGCCGATTCCGATGAGGAGAACAAGACCAAAGAGAATGAGCAGCGCGTATAAAATAAATTTTTTCATGCGATCCATTCCTCGTTAAAATCGTGAAAGGCGTAGCCGCCGTTTCGGGGATGGAATAAACGGGAAAAGTATGCAGCGAGAAGCAGCGCTGCAGAGAAAAAGAGGAAAAATTTGAAGAATTTCATGACGGTCACACCTTTCATAAGTGATCAGAGATTTTCGTTTTTCAGGGCATCGATGGGGTTGTCGCGTTTGATTTTGCCCATAGAATACAGCATGGTTGCAAAAACAACGGCAAAAACGCTGAGCGCCGCAATACCCACTGCGCTGAATGGAGGGATAAAATCGGTGGTATATCCGTTGGCGATGGCAAGATGGATGAGGTAAGAGACAAAAACGGATACGGGAATACCGAACAGCAGAGCACGGGAGCCATAGAGGATGCATTCAAAGTTCATCATGCGGTTGAAGCCGCGGGGTGTCATTCCCACAGATTTGAGCATGGCAAATTCTCTGCGGCGCAGGCTGATATTGGTGGAGATGGTATTGAACACGTTGGCTGCCGAGATGAGGGAGATCAGCACAATGAAGCCATAGGAGAATACCTTTATGATGATGACCATATTTCTTTCGGATTCCACATTTTGCGCATAATCGACGAGAGATTGGGTATCAAAGCCGTTTTCTGCCAGCAGCTTTGTAAGAGAGTGAAAGCTGGAGGCATGGTTGGAGGAGGTGAAGAGAAATCGGTAGGAGACGGAGCGGACAGATTCGGGTAAAACGGCATCCTTGACGCTTTCGGGATAGAGCAGTACCGGACCGATGTTGTTGCGGTCGATATAGAAGGGAATATCGTAGATAACGGCACCGGAGCGAAGGGTGTAGTTTTGCAATACTTCTTCATCGGTGAGTTTGAGGATATCCTCGGGGTCATCGTTGCTTATATATTGATGTGTTGGTTCATCATCCTCTTCGTCATAGATTGCGCCGAAATAGCTGTAGCCCTCAATATCCTTTTCGTAGGTGGCTGTGCCGGAAAAAGTGCTCTGGGTGAGCACATTCAGTGAGACGTATTTTTCAAGATACTGGTCAAAAATGACGTTTCCGTCCAACGTGACCGCCAAAGGCTCGTCGGGATCGGTGAATCCTTTCTCTTTCAATTTATAAGTGTCCAAAAGCTCTTGGAATTTTGCATCGTTGATAAAATAAACCTGAACCGAGACGGCGCGGGTCTCGGAATCGCTTTCGGCAAAGTAGGAGAGATATTTCTCCGAAAGAACCGAAACAGGCAGATTCAAAACAATGGTGGAACGCATGATGTGGGCAGAATCGGTGATATTCGTGGCGGTAGAGAGCAGTTCCAACAGTTCATCGGGCGTGGTCTCTGTCAGCTGTCCCTCACTGCAGCTGAACTGAATATCGTATTTGTTGGTGAGGTTGGTGTTTGTGGCCGCAGCCATCAGGTAGGAGGTAAATGCGGAGGTGGAGACAAACAGTACAATGCTCATAAACAGACTGAGCACGGTGGTGCGGTACTTTTTGCGGTTGCGTTTGTAGTGTTTGCTGGCCAGCATACCGGGCAAACCGAACAGCTTATAGGTAAGGCGGGAGGTTTTTACCATGCGGCGCTTGATGCTGATGTCTCCGGTTTGACGGATTGCCTCCACGGCAGATACCTTTGTGGCACGGCGGGAAGGCACCCACGCAGAGATGAAAACTGTAATGAGTGCGATGACCACGGCAAACACAACGGACAGAGGCGAAACGCAGATGCGCATGGGGAGAGGGGAACCGAGGAGAGAGGTGAATTTGTTGCCGATCAGCAAAAGGGTCACGGTAATTCCGCCAATGCCGGAGAGAATACCGATGGGAATTCCCACGGCGCTGACGGCCAGTGCCTCAAAAAACACCATATGGCGCAGCTGTTTTTTGGTGGCACCAACAGAGGAGAGCAGACCAAACTGTTTGGTGCGTTCCGAAACAGAGATGGAAAAGGCGTTATAGATGAGGGAAACGGAGCCGAACATAATCAGCGCAATGAAGATGGCCGCCACACTGCGCAGCATTTTGCTGAAATTATCAAAACGGGAGATGCCGGAGTAGACCAGCACATCGGTGTTGTATCTGCCGGAAAGATGGTTTTCTGCTGAGAAATCATAGACATCTTTGGCGTTTTTCATTTTGAAGTAGATATCGAATACGGCATCTTCGGCAGGAGATTCATCAGCGAGGGTGATGACGGTGTAGCCGGGAGCGGAATATTCCTCAAAAGAGGGGCGCTCATAGAAGCCGACGACGGTATAGGTGCGGGTCTCGGTAATTTCCAGAGTTTCCTCCTGAACGACCGATTCACCCTGCACATAGATAAAGTTGGGGGTGGATTGGCCCAGAGAGAATCCGTCGCTCATTCTTTTACCCAGTTCAAGGGTCAGGGTGTCGCCCAGCTGACATTTTACACCGCCGTTGACATAGAGATGTTCGGGGAGGATAATCTCATCCGGAGAGGTGGGATAGCGGCCTGAGAGCAGGTAGATAGGCATGGTGGTTTCAAAATTTTGAGAAGCGCCGAGGAGATAAAGATAGGGTTTAAACTCGTTTTGACTGCCCTCTGCATAGGCATAGCCAAGCTGCTGCGCATATACAGCGCTCTCTATTTCGTCAGAAGAGGTGATGCATTCAAGCACGGCGCTGTCCGCATCAAAGGCGCTGCCGTGCCAGTCTCCGTCGTGATAGACAGCGTTTTGCAGGGCATAGTTCTGCATGCTGGAAACGAAGGTGGTGACGGCGCAGATCATGGCGGCGGAGAGGATGATGCCGATGATGGTAACCAGCGTGCGGACTTTGTTTTTTTTCAGGGTTTCTAATGTTACTTTGTGGAAGATGTTCATCTGCGGATCACCTCATCCCGGGTGATTCTGCCGTCTTCAATGGCAAGGATCCGGTCTGCCTGCAGGGCAATGCTTTCGTCGTGGGTGATGATGATCAGGGTTTGATTGTATTTCTGGTTGGAATATTTGAGCAGTTCCACAATCTCCTGACTGTTTTTGCGGTCGAGATTTCCCGTGGGTTCATCCGCAAGCACAACGGCAGGGGCATTCATCAGGGCGCGTCCGATGGAGACCCGCTGCTGCTGTCCGCCGGAAAGCTGATTGGGCAGGTGGTTTTCCCTTCCCTTGAGGTCAAGGGTGGTCAAAAGTTCCTCCAGGCGTTCCTGGTTTACTTTTTGTCCATCCATCAGCACCGGAAGGGTAATATTTTCCGTTACATTCAGAACAGGAATCAGGTTGTAAAACTGGTATATCAGCCCTACCTGACGGCGGCGAAAGATGGCCAGCTGCTCATCATTTTGAGCATAGACATCGTTTCCGTCCATATAGACTTTTCCGGAGGTAGGCTTGTCCACGCCGCCGAGAATATGCAGCAGGGTGGATTTTCCCGAGCCGGAGGGACCGATAATGGCAATAAAATCCCCTTTGTTTACGGAAAAGGACACATGGTCAAGGGCGGTCACCCGGTTTTCGCCGGAACCATAGGTTTTGCAAAGATTTTCAACGCGAAGTATTTCCATATTGGTTGCTCCTTTTGTGTTCTATGGGGATATTGTAGCGCTTTCAGGTGACGGGACGGTGACCGGAAAATGACAAAAACGTCACTGAAACAAGAGAGAAGAGGAGATGTGAAAAAAACAGGACGTGAACCGCCCGCAGAGGGGTTCACGTCAGATGGTTCCCTGATAGAAGCGGATGGTAAAACGCGCCCCTTTTTCCGGGAGATTTTCTGCTTTGATGCTGCCGTTCTGGGCAGAGATGATGGTTCTTGCAAGAGCAAGACCGATGCCGAAGCTTTTATCGTTGGAATTTTCGCCTTTATAGAAGCGCTCGAAAATATGAGGAAGATCTGCTTTGGAGATCCCGGTGCCGTCATCGGTAATGATGATCTCGGTAAAAAGGGGATTTTCAATGGCAGAAATGCGGATATTTCCCGCATCGGGCGTGTGCTCCATGCAGTTTTTTATAATGTTTCCCAGAGCCTCACAAGTCCAGGAGATGTCGCCGGTGAAGCTGCCCTCTGCAGAGATAGTCAGCGCTTGCCCCCGCAGTTCCATGGGAATAAGCAGGGGGGAGACAGAGCGGTTGAGCAGCTCCTGAAGAGGAATATCTTCTTTTTTAAAGGTGACCGTTCCCGCATCCAGTTTGGAGATTTTGAGAAGAGCCGTGATGAGCCACTCGATCCGTGAAAGCAGCCCGAACAGTTCATTGGAGAGACGGATGCGCTGTTCATCGGAGAGATTTGGCTCCGACAGCATGGAAACCAGCAGGTTGATGGAGGTGAGCGGTGTGCGGATCTGATGAGAGATATCGGCCAGCGAATCGGCCAGCAGCACTTTGTCATCCAGCAGCTGTTGCTGCTGCTCCCGCAGACGAACAGTCATTTTGGAAATTTCACTTTGCAGAATGGAAAGCTCGCCCTCGGCATATTTTTCAAGAGGGAGGGAGCCTCCGCTGTGAAGAATGGTGTCGAGATCGGCGGAGAGCTCAGATATTTTTTTGTAGCGCATATAGGTGAAAAGCAGATGCAGAGAGGTGAAAACCATGCACAGCAAAAGTGTGAACAACCCAAATTTTCCGTCATACAGCCATGCTGCCAGAGAGGCGGCAAGGGAGAGCAGAAGATAGATGATAAGGTTTTCACGGACTTCGGGGTTTCTGAAAAATTTTATCATATATCCATCCTGTAGCCCAAACCGCGGACGGTTTTGATAATCGTCGGGTTTTGCGGGTCATCCTCTATTTTTTCGCGCAGACGTTTGATATATACGGTCAGTGTGTTATCGTTGACAAAATCTCCTGCAATATCCCAGATGGCGGAGAGCAGCTGATTGCGGGAGAGCACGCAGCCGCGGTTGTTGATGAACACCAGCAGCAGACGGTATTCAAGGGCGGAAAGGTAGAGATCCTTTCCGTTTTTGGTGGCGGTTCCCTTCACGGTGTCCACCGCAACCTCTCCCAGCTGAGTCAGCCCGCCATTGTTTCCGGTGAGGCGAAGAATATTTTTAATGCGGAGAATCAGTTCACGGGGACGGAAGGGCTTGGGAATATAGTCGTCTGCTCCCAGTTCAAAACCGGTAACGGTGCTGTATTCATCTGCCGAAGCGGTGAGAAAGATGACCGGGATCCCATAATCGGCTTTAATGGCAGAGCAGAGTGAAAAGCCGTTGCCATCTGCGAGAGAGATATCGAGAAGAACAAGATCAAATCTGTCTTTTTCCAGTTCGGAAAGCGCATCGTGCTGTCCCGGTGCATTTTTTACCGAAAAGCCCTCAGCAGTAAGAAATTCTGTAAGATTGGTGACAATACTTTTATCGTCTTCAACCAGCAGCAATTTTGTCATGTTCCGGTCTCCTTACAAAGATGTGTGAGGATGATGCGGAAAGAGGGGGAACCGCATCATGTTCTGCAGGTGTATCCGTTGGGGTGGTGGAAACAAAGTGCATTTACCTCACAGGTATGATGTTACAACAAGATTGTGATATGCCTGAGAACAGGGGTTTTCAAATTACTTAAGATTGACGTAAGATTAGTGTAAGAAAATTTGAAAAGCGGGCAAAATGCCCGCTTGGTTTAAAGGTGTGCAAAATGATACCGGAAAGCGGCAGGTGCTTATTTGAAAAGAATGCCGTTCTTGTTGTAAACAGCAAGTTTGGTATAGTTGATGCTGTCAAAGGAGATGCCGCTCTTTTCGCAGAAATCGTTAAACACCAGCATGGGGTTGATGTTGACGGTGCTTCCTGCAGAGAGGCGCAGGGTAAGGGAAAGGGTGCCGTCCTGTGCAGTAGGGTCGTTCTGCTGCATAAGATGAGGCTTGACGTCAATATCCTTGATGCCGGATTTGGTCTTTTTAGGGATGATAATGCTGTCCTGCTCCACATAGTCATTCCAGAGGGTAAGCAGTTTATCGGAATCGGAGGCATAAGCGGCGGAAGAAGCCTTGACCGAAAAATCGGCAAGGGCAATTTCGGATACTTTCATGACCGGTGCAGCCACGCGGATCAGCTTGATGCCGGCAGGCAGAGCCGGGGTCAGCAATTTTTCCGCTGTTTCAAAGTCAGCACCGTCGACAAGGCGGAAATCCATGGTTTCATAAAGACTTTCAATGCCCAGTGAAAGAGGCAGGGCAAAGGTGATGTAAACGTGGGGATTGAATCCCTCGGTGTGCCAGATGGGCAGACGGGAACGGCGGAGAACACGCTGCATGCAGCGGTTCATATCCAGATGGGAGATGTATTTGAGATCGCCTGTTTTGGTGTAAAACAGTCTGGCATCCACGGTGTTGTTGTTATCCAATGCAGCATCCTCCGTTCAGTTTTTTTGCGCCGCAGCCGGCACAGCGTTCACGGCAGTTGGGGGTGGTTTTTTCTTCTTTGGAGAGCATATTCTCGCGAATCAGGAAGCTCTTGTCAACGCCGTAGGAGATGTGATCCCAAGGAAGCAGTTCATCATAGGGACGGGTGCGGTTGGCATAGAAAGCGGGGTCAATGCCGGTTTCTTCAAAGGCTTTGAGCCAGAGATCATATTTAAAGGTCTCATCCCAGGCATCAAAAGAGCAGCCCATGCGCCATGCCGTTTCAATAACCTTGCAGATTTTGCGGTCGGCTCTTGCCATCACGCCCTCCAGAGCACTGATGCGGGAATCGTGCCAGCTGATGTGTATCTTTTTGCTCTTGATGCAGGAGAGCAGATGTCTTTGTTTTTCTTTGAGCATATCCTGGGTATCCTGCGGCTCAAACTCAAAGGGAGTATGGGGCTTGGGGACAAAGCTGGCAACGCTGGCAGAGACTGTGACGCCCTTACCCTTCGGCTTATTGGGAAGGGAGTAGTAGAGATCAACAATCTTCTGGGCAAGCACGGCAATACCCTCGATATCTTCCAGTGTTTCGCCGGGCAGACCGATCATGAAGTAAAGCTTGACCGCAGTATAACCGCCTTCAAAGGCGATGCGGCAGGTGCGGAGAATCTCATCCTCTGTGATGTTTTTGTTGATGATATCGCGCATACGTTGTGTTCCCGCTTCGGGGGCAAAGGTAAGACCGTTCTTTTTAAGGAGTGAGATGCGGTCCAGCACCTCTTTGGAGAACTTGTCGATTCTCAGCGAGGGGAGGGAGAGACTGACCTTGTCTTCGGCGGTCCAGTCCAGCAGCTGGTCCAGCAGCGGTTCAATATTGCTGTAATCACTGGTGCTCAGCGAGCAGAGGGAGAGTTCCTCATAGCCGGTGGAATAGCAGAGCTCTTTGGCGTTCTGGTTTAGTTTTTCGCTGCTCTTTTCACGGACAGGGCGATAGATAAAACCAGCCTGACAGAAACGGCAGCCGCGGATGCAGCCGCGCATGACCTCGATGACAGCGCGGTCATGGACGGTTTCGGTGAAGGGAACCACGAATTCCTGAGGATAGAAGACATTTTCCAGATCGGATATAATACGTTTTGTAATTTTTGCGGGAGCGTCTCCTGTTGGTATTAGTTCCGCCAGCGTACCATCCTCATGATATTGAGGAGTATACAGCGAGGGGACATAGAATCCATCCAGTTTGGCGGCGCGGCGAAGGAATTCGCTTTTGCCGATTCCCTCTTTTTTAGCCTCACGGTAAAGTGCCATCAGTTCGGGGAGGGCTTCTTCTCCTTCACCGATGGAAAAGATATCGATAAAATCGGTAATGGGTTCGGGATTGCAGGTACAGGGACCGCCGGCGATGACAATATTTTTCAGTTCATCTCCACGGTCGGCGGCACGGACAGGTAGACCGGCCAGATCCAGCATGTTGAGCATGTTGGTATAGCAAAGCTCATACTGGAGGGTAAAACCAATAAAATCAAAGGCGGTGAGCTCATCCTTGCTCTCCAGTGCATAGAGCGGAAGGTTTTCGGTGCGCATCAGCTGTTCCATGTCGGTGTCGGGGGCGAAGACGCGCTCGCACCATACATAGTCCAGAGTGTTGAGTACACCGTAGAGTATTTTGATGCCCAGATGGGACATACCGATTTCGTATTTATCGGGAAAACAGAATGCAAAGCGGACATCTACCGCATTTTTATCCTTCATAGCGCATCCGGATTCTCCACCGGAATATCTTGCGGGTTTTTGTACCCGGGAAAGCAGGGAGTCAAGTTTTTGTCTATCCAATGTTTGCGACATCCTTCCTGATAGGGTATAAATAGAGTATACATTATAATGATACACTATTTTCCTCTTTTTTTCAACAAGGGGAAGGGTTTTATTCCGAAATATCTTTAAAAAGAGTAATCGAAAGATAGATGGTGGTAATCAGCAGAGAGGGAGAGTGAGATTGACCAAACAGAAGCAGGAGTCCCGCAATGAGGAGGACTGTGAGAAAAAGAACAGCAATACAGAGAAAAAGACTCTGGGAGAGACGTGGAGAGAGATGGAGCTCCAACAGGCAGCGCAGAATATTTCCGCCATCGAGACAGCCGACAGGGATGAGATTGAACAGCGCCAGCATCAGGTTGAGCAGAGCGGCATGGGAGAGAGCAGGTCCCATGGTATGGAAAAAGGCGGCCAGAAGCAGGTTGACAAAAGGTCCGGCCAGCAAAATCAGTATTTCACGGGAAGAGGGGAGCAGCGTGTTTCGTCTGATTATTTTTATGCCGAAGGAGCGCAGCTCAATGGAGGAGGGAAGTTCTCCGCTGAGCAGCATGGCTGTAAGGTGTCCTGCTTCATGCAGCAGAATGGCAAGTAAAAAAAACACCGAGTCCGGTGTTGGGGTAAAAAGGATATAAAGGGCAACCAGGCAGACGAAGAGAAAGGATATG
This sequence comes from Oscillospiraceae bacterium, assembly GCA_015067185.1. Classification (GTDB taxonomy): domain Bacteria; phylum Bacillota; class Clostridia; order Oscillospirales; family Ruminococcaceae; genus SIG526. The sequence continues at coordinate 12,491 of SVMZ01000028.1, forward strand.
TATATTTTTACACCCCGAATGGTAATTTCCATACAAGCTCCTTAGTGATCAAGGTTCAACGGGAAAAAGGAGAACGGAACAACCAGCAGGGATCGGCATAAAGCCCGTTGATGAGCAGGTCAAGATGCAGATGACTGCCGGTGGAGACACCGGTAGAACCAACATAGGCGATAGTTTCTCCGGCGCGGACACGAATTCCCTCTGAGACAGCAAGACGGCTGCAATGACAGTAGCGGGTCTGGGTACCGGTGGTGTGCTCCAGGAGAATATAGTTGCCGAAAATATCGGAATAGCCTGTCTCAACAACCGTACCGGGGAAAACCGCACGGATCGGTGTGCCGGAAGGAGCGGGAATATCGATGCCGCCGTGGAAGTCTACATTGCCGCTGATGGGATGATAACGGTAGCCAAAGGGACTGGAAACGGTATTCATATCCCAGTTTGAAAGAGGAGAGACGGCTTGAGCGGTTGTCAGAATCGGGGCAAGCGTAACACTGCCGGGAATGGCGAGAGAACCGGAGAGACCAAAGGCAGAAGTTGTAGGGGAAAACAGAGCGGTATAGGCGGGGGAATCACTTTCAGCACGGAGAGAGATAGTGTCATCATCAGCTGTTTCTTCTCCGTCGAAAGATGGGGCCGATGATTCCTGTTCCGGTTTTTCTTCCTCTTCAACCGGAACATGACTCTCCTCTTCGCCGGATACCGTGGATTCCTCCCCGGAATGTGAGGGGAAAAGAGAAGAAAAGGTGTCTTCTGCAAGAGAAAAATCGGAAAAATATGTCTCATACAGCTCAGAGAGGGTTTGTACGGCAATATCATCGGTTCGTTCATGGGGAAGCACGCCCTCGGTATGGCCGAGATAACCATTGACGGCAAGAATAAGGGCGGAGGTGAGGATAAGAGCGAACAACGTTTGAAGAATAAACAGAATGGCAACCTTATCACCGGAAGCGGGAGCCTGCTTTGTCTCGGAAGGAAGGGGACGGAGATCAGCGGGCTGTGTTCTGCGGCGGGGCTCTCTGTCGATGCGCTCATAGTTTCCGATATCCATTTTGATCACATTCCTTTCGGAAAAACTTCTTTCAGTTAAGGATATGACAGGCTGAAGGGGAATATGACGGAAGAAAAAACGCGGAAAAGAGAGCAAGGCACCGGGAAATAAGCGGTAGAGGCCGGAGAACGAAGAAACAGCCGTGCGGCAAGGCGCAGCGACTGTTGAAAAAAGGGATACTGGAAGTGTAAAATCAAAAGATATGCTGTTCAATATAATCCGTTGGCGAAAGGAAGGTGGCTTTTTTGAAGACTTTTGAAAAATACAGTGGGTCGGTATAGCCGGACCGGTGAGCAATTTCGGTGACGAAAGTTATTTTTTCTTCATCAATCAAGTGAAGCGCATATTCAATCCGCTTGCGGGTGAGAAACTCTTTGAAGCCGTCTCCGCCGTTTTTCCTCAGCAGGGATGAGAGATATTTCGGAGTATAAGAGAAAATGGCGGCCACTTTTTTCAGTGACAGGTCAGATTCGGTGCAGTGAATGCCGATATAATCCACAATGGTATCAAAGACACTTTTTACAGGGGCGGTATCGGTAATTTCTTTGAGTTCATCCTGCAGAAAGGAAAGGGTGTAAAACAACACGCTTTTGGTGAGAAGATTGGAGTTTTGCGGTGTGATTCGGCGGATGGAGGAAAACCAGAAGTCAATATGGCTGTCCATGTTGTAATAGACAGGGCTATCCTGTGTGATATGAAAATTTTCAAAAAGCGGTAGAACAGATTGTCCGGAAAAGGTGATATACATATACTCGAAATCATCGCTGCCGTCAATGGTGTAGAGAAAGCCGGAAAAAATGATGAAAACACATCCTTTGCGAAGGGGAAAATCCAGTCCTCCCACGTGCAGAACAGCTTCTCCCTGCAGGACAAGATGAAGGCGGTAGGGAAGATTGAAGAAGGGTTGGGTGAGTTTGTGGAATTCTGTCTCATAGACAAAATTAATGACGGAAATGCTTTCGGAGAAATCGGTTTCCGGCATGAATTGGCACAGACTGTTGCTCATAGCGGCCTCCCAAAAAGTATATTGGAATAATAAGATGATTATATTGGATTTTTTGAGATTTTTCAAGAGAAAAGGCTTTTTTTATGGATAAAAAGCGAAAAATTCCATTTACAAGCAAGGAAAAGTGTAATAGGATATTGGAGGGAAGGTGAGGAAATGGTCTATTTACTGATTCTTCTCGGTGTATCAGCCAGTATAGGAGAAGGTCTGTTGGTTAAAGCCTACGGGAAGAAGCATACCGGCGGCGGATTTTTATTTACCGGAATTATATCGCTGTTTTCTATGTTGTTCTTTGTGGTGACAAATCAAGGGGGATTTCAAGCGGCGCCGGAGCTGTTTATCTATGGCATTCTCTCCGGTGTGGCATATGCCGGAGCCGTGGTGCTCACCTATGTGGCGTTTTCCATTGGCTCTTATGCTCTATCCAATTTGATCTTATCTTATTCCCTGATTTTTACTGTTATCTATGGGCTTGTTTTTCTGAAAGAGAAAGCCAGCGTATATACCTATATTGGTTTTGCGTTGCTGGCAGTTTCCATATTTCTTATGCGGGGAAAGGATCAGGAGAAAAAAGGATTCTCGCTGAAATGGCTGATTGCCATTCTGGTTTCTTTTGCCGGTTCCGGTATCTTTGGCGTGCTGCAGAGGATGCAGCAGATCCGTTTTGAGGATGCCTGCTCCAATGAATTTATGATTATTACGCTCGGTATCTCCGCAGGCAGCCTGATTATAATCGGTTTATTCCGTGAAAAGAGCGGCATCAAGGGCATATTCAGCAAAGGAAATCTCTATGCGGTGGGAGCCGGTGTCTGCAACGGTTTGACAAACATGTTTACGCTGATTGTAAATACCATGTTCGAGCTTTCACGTGCCAGTGCGGTTCGTTCCGGTTTAAAACTGCTGATCATCTATCTGATATCGCTGTTGATATTTAAAGAGAAATTTACCAAAAGACAGCTGGTCGGTGCCGTGGTCGGTGCTGTATCCATTATACTTTTTAATTTCTGATAAAGAGGTGTTTTTTGTGGAGAAAAAGGTGAAACTTGGTGTTGTAGGTCTGCTCAGAGGTTTGTATGTGGCCTCCGAACTGGTGAATGAAGAAAAAATGACCATTGCCGCTGTCTGCGATAAGGTGCCTGAGAGGGTAAAGGCTGCATATGATAAGCTCACAGAGCTGGGAGTGGAGGGGCTGAAAACCTATACCGACTACGATGAGATGCTGAATTCTGATATTGATGCGGTATATGTGGTGACAGATGCCATCTGCCATGTTCCCTTTGTGCTCAAAGCACTGGAAAAAGGCAAACACGTGCTGAGTGAGATTCCCACCATTGCTTCTCTGGAGGAGGCAAAACAGCTGAAGGCTGCCGTTAAAAATCACCCGGAACTCAAATATATGGCAGCGGAAAATGTCAACTACTGGGACAATATCCGCGCATGGAAAAAGATGAGGGAAGAGGGAAAATTCGGTACGGTCATCTATGCCGAAGGTGAATATTTCCACCATGATCCGTCCCAGCCGATAGACGGTGAGATGGAAAAGGGACACTGGAGAGAGAGTCTGCCCTCCATCCGTTATATCACCCATGAAATGGGCCCCCTGCTTGATATTCTGGACGATGAGTGTGTCTCTGTATCCTGCATGGTGCCGGATGTGAAATGCAATCCCTACAAAAAGGGACCGGAAAACGGTGTTGCCATCTTCAAGACCAGGAAAGGTGCGGTCATCCGGATTCTGATCTTCTTTGGGGCCTATGTGGGATTTGCCCATAACTACCGTGTGATCGGAACTCACGGCAGTATTCAGACCGACAGCAATGTCACACTGGATGAGGCACGCTGCTATGCAGCATTTTCCGATCTGCCCGGAAGCATCAAGAAAAAAGAAATGCTTCCCATTGGTATTGCCACCGAAAGCAAAGCGACGGGCGGACACGGCGGCGCCGATGTGAAGATGATGAGAGATTTTATCGACTGCATCGTTGAAGACAGGGAACCCTATCTCAATGTGGACCGCGGTATCAAGATGAGCCTTCCCGGCATCATTGCCCATGAGTCCTCTCTGCAGGGCGGCGCACTGATGGAAATTCCTGTAATTGAATAACAAAGACGAAAAAACAGGCTGCCGCGGCAAAACGCTGAGGCAGTCTGTTTTGATGTAACGACAGGGGATCAGAAAAGATCGCCTTCTTCATTGAAGAGCAGTTCCTTTGCTTCGCCGAGAATCTCGATGCCATTGGGATCGGAGACATAGGGAAGCAGATTTTCGGATACCTGGATGACGTCCATATCCAGGGTGCTGCGGATGCGGATCATGGTGACATCTTCGGGGGCAACACCGGGAACCATTTTGATGGCGGCGCGGATGGTATCACGGTGTCCGTCGAAATACATGGGTATCTTGCAGAGGGAGGTGACGGTGCTGGTGAGGGAGTTGGGATAGGTGTTTTCACGGCTCATTTTGCTGACCACCCGGGCGGAACAGACATCGGCCATGCCAAGTCCCACCACATTGCCGAGCGTCTCATCGGTGATATCCAGAATGCCGATGCGCTGCGCATCAATGCCGCCCTGAATGGTGGGGACGATCCAGCGTCCCGCAATGTTGGGATCCATTCCCTCTCCGCTGATGTCTTTGCCGATATAATCTACGATCAGCACATCCACCTTGGGGAACTTGAGGTGAGCCATCTTTTCTTTGGCGATACGCAGCAGCTCAGGTTCCACCTCCGGTATTTCGCGGCGGTTCATTACACGGATGAGAGCGGTTTGGTCATAGGCGTTTTCTATCAGCCCGACACCAAAGAGAATAGGCGCATGCTCCCAGATCTTGAGGGAAAAGCGCTCCACGTTAGGCCCGAGGTGGAGGATTCCCTGACGATGGCAGGTTTCTGCTCCCTTCTGACAGCCAAGCCCGATGGCCATCATTTTCATAACACCGCTTTCAAAGCGACCGCGGAAAGCGGTGTGTGCTTTGATGCGGTTGAGCGAAACAATACCGTCTGCCTCGGCGGCGAGACGGTTGATATAGACAGGGGTTCCATCATCCAGGGAGGCAATGGGTACAACCTCCATGGTGGCACGGACAGGGCAGCCCACATATTCCGGCGTGACACCGTATTCACGGATCACGGCCAGCTGTCCTTCCGCTGTGGAGCCGCCGTGGCTGCCCATGGCGGGAATAACAAAGGGGCAGGCGCCGTGTGCCTTCAGAAAGGAGACGGTTTCTTTGATGACCAGTGCGAGATTGGCAACACCGCGGCTGCCTGCTGTAATGGCTACAGTCATGCCCGGGCGGATGGCATCGATGATATCCTGCCGGTTCAATTCGCTTTGGACAGCGGCGGCAATATCTTCTATATGATTTCGGTCAAAAAGTTGGCGGACGGGAAGCAGTTTGGGAATGGGGACATCGCGCAGCATATCGCTGATATGGCTCATAGTGCAGCCCTCCTTCCAAAAAGAAAAAATAGACAAGGCAGGTATGATCTGTTTTTATGGAAAATATTACAGAGGGAATAATACAATTATATTAGAAAAAGTATTGTCTGTCAACGCAGGTTGGCGATGAGCAATAGGGGAGAGCAAAAAGGGGCAGGAGAAAGCGTATTAGCAAGGGGACGGGCATTTCATGGCTAAAAATTAAAACAAAAAAACAACCGACCTGCAGGTCGGTTGTTTTGGAGCTGTTAACCAGAGTCGAACTGGTGACCTCATCCTTACCAAGGATGCGCTCTACCTTCTGAGCTATAACAGCGTGTCTCTCAGACAGCTTTTATATTATACCTCCTTATTTCTGAAAAGTCAAGAGTTTTTTTGAAAAAAATCGAATTTTTTTTGAAAATGAAAAAAAGGCTGAAAACAGAAAGAAAAAGAAGTGGGAAAAAGGGGAGAAAATGCAGCAGTTAAGCGGATAAACAGGATTAAGAGAGAAAAATAAAGAAAAGGGAACAGAAGGAAAAAATCTTTCTGTTCCCGAAAATATTGAAAATAAATTATTTTTTGAGGAGCGGACGAAGCTCGGCAAGTGTCTTCTCAAAATCGGCGATCGTATCGAGAATGGGCTGAGGTGCTTCCATATCTACACCGGCAACGCGCAGCATATCAATGGGATGCAGGCTGCCGCCGCCGGAGAGGAAGCGGCGGTAATCTTCAACAGCAGGTGCGCCAAGGGTGAGAATGCGGTTGGCAATAGCTGTAGCGGCGGAGATGCCGGTGGCATACTGGTAGACATAGAAGGCACGGTAGAAATGGGGAATACGGGACCACTCGGAACGGAGTTCTTCATCCACAACAAACTTGTCGCCGTAGTAGATGGTATTCAACTCACCATGGAGTTCATTGAGGGTATCCGGAATAAGGGGAAGACCTTCTTCTGCCATGCGGTGAGTGCGGTCCTCAAAATCGGCAAACATGGTCTGACGGTAGAAGGTGGATCGCAGATCGTTGAGTTTTTTATCCAACAGGAGGGCCTTTTCATCATCGCTTGCCGCATTCCTGAGCAGATAATCACAGAGCAGCAGCTCGTTAAGGGTGGAGGCAACCTCTGCGCAGAAAAGGCTGTATTCGTGGTAAATAAAAGGCTGGGAATGGGTGGAGAACCAGGTGTGCATGGAATGGCCCAGCTCATGGGCAAGGGTGAATACATCGTCCAGCGTGCCGGAGAAGTTGAGCAGAATGTAGGGATAAGAGGTGTAGGATCCGGTAGAGTAGGCGCCGGTCTGCTTATTCTCGGCGGGATAGACATCGATCCAACGCTCAGAGAAGGCGCGTCTGACCAGTTCGGTGTAATCGTCACCGAGAATGGCGACGGCTTTAAGAACCAGCTCCTGTGCTTCTTCATAGGTATATTTCCGGTTGATATCGCTGACGATGGGGACAAACAGATCGTAGAAATGGACCTCATCAATCCCCATCACCTCGCGGCGGAGTTCGATATAATCCTGCAGCGGTTTGGTGTTTTCACGAACAGTGGTGACAAGGTTATCGTACACTGTTTCGGGGATGAAGTTTTCGGAGAGAGACATGGCTCTGGCCGAGGTGTAGTTGCGGCTTTTTGCGGTGAAGATATCATTCTTGACAGAACCATAGTAGCAGGTGGTGAGGGTGTTTTTATGTTTTTGGTAAGTGCCCAGCAGTGCTTTGAAGAAACGCTCTCTGAATGCGCGGTCGGGGTTGGTGAGGGCAAGGGCATAATGAGCCTCAATGGCACGGAAGTCATTACCGTCCGGGTCGGCAACGGTGGGATATTCAATATCATTGACGGTAAGATCGTCGTAAAGTTTGGAGAAGCAGGAGCCGACATCACCCATACGTACCATCAGCATTTCCTGTTCTTCGGGAAGAATATGCTCTTTTTTGCTGAGAAAATCTTTGATGAAGATATCGTATTTTCTAAGCTCGGGGCGCTGCTCACAATATGCTTCAAAAGTTTCATAGCTGCCCTGCATAAATTCGGGGGCGAGGAAGGAAATTTTTTCGCCCACGGCGGTCAGGGCGTTCATCAGGCTTTCGTTAAGGGTTTTGGCGGCTGTGTCAGCCATGTTCTGATCAAAATTGGAACGGGAGAAAACGGCAAGATCGGTAATATCTTCAAATACAGACTCGTACAGTGTCAGTGTCCTGAGCAGCTCATCGGCGGAGGAGTTGATCTTTCCGCGCTGCCCGGCAAGTTCGTCTATTTTTACCAGAGCGTCCGAAAGTTTTTCGTTCCAAAGCTCGTCGGTGGGGTACATTCTTCGCAGATCCCATTTTGCTGAATCGTTCATAATCACATGATCCCTTCGTAGATTGATAAATTTATTATACCCTCATCCCAAAGAAAAAACAACCGATATATCTTGAACAAGAGAAGAATAATGGGAAAATGCGGAATATTTCGAATGAGAAAACGAAAAATATGACAGAGAATACAGAAAAGATTGGCTGTAAAAAGAAGAGGGAGGAATAAAAGATGGAGAATGCAGTGGAGATGCGGGCGGTGGAGCGGATTTTTCAAACGGAAGAGGGTGAAGTAAGAGCGCTGGACGGCATTGACCTAACGGTGAAAACGGGAGAATTTGCCGCCATTGTGGGCAGATCGGGTTCCGGAAAGACAACGCTGATGAATATTATGGGCTGTCTTGACCGGGCAGACAGTGGTGAGTATTTTCTGGAGGGAGAGGAGGTGTCTCTGCTTGGAGAGAGGGCGCTTTCCGAAATCCGCAACCGCAGACTTGGTTTTGTGTTTCAGAGCTTTCACCTGATCCCGACACTGACAGCGGCAGAAAACATAGAGTTGCCGCTGATTTATGGAGGAATGGCGAAAAGGGAGAGAAAGCGTGCGGTTGAAAACACCCTGCAGCAGATGGGGCTTGAGGACAGAGGCTGCCATTATCCGCGGCAATTATCCGGCGGACAGCAACAGCGTGTGGCTATTGCCAGAGCAATTGCAGCAAAACCGCCTATTATTCTTGCGGACGAACCGACGGGTAATCTTGACCCGCAGTCGGGAAAAGAAATTCTTGAGGTGTTGCTCTCGCTTTGGCGGGAGGGGAGGACGCTGATTCTGATCACACACGATATGAAGATTGCGGAGAAGGCTCCGAGACATATATGTATGGAAAGGGGAAGAATTTTGTAAAAAAATGTAGTTTGATATACATTGTTAACTAATCGTTAAATTTAGAGTCGGATTTGAATTTTAGACTTGAATTTGCAGCGCTTTCGTGTATAATGATATATGTGGGAAATTTGATTTTCCTGTTTAAAAATTGCAAACGGCGGCGGTGACATATCATAAAAGCCTCAACGGCGCGTCAACCGAACTGTCGGGAAACGGAGCTTGTAATGACTAACAATCAATCGGTACTTGCTTGGATTAAAGAAATGACCGAGCTTGTAAAGCCTGACAATACTGTCTGGATTGACGGTACAGAAGAACAGGCCAATGAACTTCGTGCACAGGCCGAAGCTACCGGCGAAATCGAAGCCCTTAACCAGGAGAAGCTTCCCGGATGCTATCTGCACCGCACAGCAATCAACGACGTTGCACGTGTTGAGCATCGTACCTTCATCTGCACCAAGAAGAAAGAGGACGTAGGTCCTACCAATAACTGGATGGAGAGCAGCGAAGCTTATGCTACTCTTTCCAAGATCTTTGACGGCTCCATGAAGGGACGCACCATGTATGTCATCCCCTATTCCATGGGTCCTGTCGGTTCCCCCTTCGCAAAGGCCGGAATCGAGCTTACAGACTCTATCTATGTTGTACTTAACATGCTTATCATGACCAGAGTCGGCAAGAACGTTCTCGACGTTCTCGGTGATTCCAACGATTTCGTCCGCGGTCTCCACTCCAAGGCTCAGCTTGATGAGGAAAACCGCTACATCTGTCACTTCCCCGAGGATAACACCATCTGGTCCGTCAACTCCGGTTACGGCGGCAACGTTCTTCTCGGCAAAAAGTGCTTCGCTCTCCGTATTGCTTCCTATCAGGGCAAGAACGAAGGCTGGATGGCTGAGCATATGCTCATCCTCGGCATCGAGAACCCCCAGGGCGAAGTAAAATATATTGCTGCTGCATTCCCCTCCGCTTGCGGAAAGACCAACCTGGCCATGCTCATCCCGCCCGAGTTCTATGCAAAGAAGGGCTATAAGGTATGGTGCGTAGGTGATGATATCGCCTGGATCCGTATCGGCGAGGACGGCAGACTCTGGGCTGTCAACCCCGAAGCAGGCTTCTTCGGCGTTGCTCCCGGCACCAACGTCAAATCCAATCCCAACGCTCTTGCTTCTACACGTCAGGGAACCATCTTCACCAACGTTGTCCACAACCTGGATGACAACACTGTTTGGTGGGAAGGCCTCGATAAGAATCCCCCGAAGAACGCTGTCAACTGGAAGGGTGAGCCCTGGGATTGCACAGACGGTTCCAAGGGTGCTCATCCCAACAGCCGTTTCACCGCTCCGGCCATCAACTGCCCCTGCATCAGCTCTGAGTTCAACAACGGCACCGGTGTTCCCCTCTCCGCTATCGTATTCGGCGGACGCCGCGCCAAGACTGCTCCGCTGGTCTATCAGGCACGCGATTGGGAGCACGGCGTATTTGTTGGCTCCATCATGGCTTCCGAGACTACCGCAGCTGCAACAGGTGCAGTAGGTGTTGTTCGTCGTGACCCGATGGCAATGCTTCCCTTCTGCGGCTATCACATGGGCGATTATTTCGGCCACTGGCTCGAAATGGGCAAGAAGCTGGGCGATAAGGCTCCGAAGATCTTCAACGTCAACTGGTTCCGCACCGATGATGAAGGTCACTTCATCTGGCCGGGATTCGGCGACAATATGCGCGTTCTTATGTGGATCCTCGGACGCTGCGCAGGCGAAGCAGACGCTGTTGAGACTGCAATCGGTTACGAGCCCAAGCCCGAAGACATTGAGACCGAAGGTCTTGATATCAACACCGATACCATCGCTGAGCTGCTCCACGTTGACAGCGAGCTTTGGAAGGATGAGGCAAAGGGTATCCGTGAGTTCTATGCCAAGTTCGGCGATCATCTCCCGAAGGAGCTCTACGATCAGCTGGATGGTCTTGAGAGCAGACTGTAAGCCGCAAATGGCAGTATAGCTGAATAAAACATTTACATTCTGTCCAGCCTGAACGTATCTGTTTGGGCTGGACAGTTTATCTTATAAGGAAGAGGTTGAGCTGTTATGGGTATCTACCGCAGAAAGCCGGATATTATTATCCGCGGCGGTACCGTGATTGACGGAACCGGTAAACCGGGATATTTTGCGGATGTAGCCGTTATTGGTGACAAAATTGATTACATAGGCGATCTCAGCGGTGTGACGGCACCGTTGGAGATTGATGCACACCATAAATATGTTACCCCGGGATTTATTGATCCCCATACGCACTCGGATCGCTGCATCTGGGGCAACCCGGAGTGTCAGAGTGCCGTGCGTCAGGGTGTTACCACTGAGGTGGTGGGAAATTGCGGGTTCTCCATGCGTACCAAGATGGATGGTGTAGAATATGATTCGCAGGGGGACGGCATCGATTGTGTCTATAATCTTCCCGGACCGACCTATCCCAAGGGCTCTATGGCGGCCACGTTGGATAAGATGGAAAAAATGGGCGCATCCATGAACACGGCATGGCTTTGCGGACACAACGATCTGCGTGTCATCGCCGGTCTTTACACCAGAGATTATACCGAAGAGCAGTTCCAGGTAATGGCGGATTTTCTCCGTGAAGCCATGGAAGCCGGATTCATCGGTTTCTCCACCGGTCTGGAATTTGTGCCGGGCAGCGTTTCCCGTCCAGAAGAGGTGGAGCGTCTGGCAGCCATCGCAGCAGAATATGATGCCAACTATTCCACCCATATGCGTGATGAGGGAACCTATCTTCTGGAGGCGATCAATGAATTTCTCAATGTTATCCGCAAAACCGGTATGCGCGGTATGGTTTCTCACCTCAACGTTAAATATGACAACGGCATTCCCAACGATTATCTCTTTAAGGGCATGCAGATGCTGAAGGATGCCCGTGAGATCGAGCATCTCAATGTCTATGCCGATATGCTGCCCACCTGCTTTGCCACCGGCGGTGCCATGGCAATGATGCCGCCCTGGCTCTATGCTGAGGGATGGGACAAAGCCAGAGAAATTATGGCGACCAAAGAGGGAAGAGAGCGCATTAAAGCCGACTTCTGCCGCTACTGGCGCTTCCTGGATGCGGGACAGTGGGACAGACTGCTGTATATTAAACCGCCCTATCTGCCCGAATGTAGTGAGAAACCCTTTGCCGAGCTGGTTAAGGAATCCGGTAAGGAGCCTTTCGATGTCTTTATTGACGTGATGCAGGCAGCTCCCACGCTGGATGATGCCAACAAAGTCAGCATTCAGGGAACCGTTTTCCATGAGCAGACCATGATTGACAGTGTTGTCACCGATCCTATTTATATGTGGCAAACCGACTCATCGGTTACCGTGGAAGAGGGTCCTCTTACCAAGAACCTCTCCAATATTCAGAACTATATGAGCATGACCTACTTCTTTGTACGTTATGTACGTGAGTTGGGGGCTATTTCCATTGAGAAAGCGGTGGAAAAAGCAACTTCCATGCCGGCTCATCATTTTAAACTGGAAAAACGAGGCATGTTGGCAGAAGATTATTATGCCGATATCAACGTGTTTGATCTTAATGAACTGAAGATTAATGCTACCTTCAATGATGTCTGCCGCTACAGTTCCGGCATGGATTATGTCATTGTCAACGGTACGCCTGTTATTGCCAAAGGAGAACACACCGGTGAGCGTGCAGGGCGTGTTCTGCGTCATCTTCCTAAAAAGTAATTGATAAAAATAGACGAGGAGAAAAAATATGGGAATTTATCAGAGAAAGCCGGATATCATCATCCGCAACGGAACCATTGTTGACGGAACTGGAAGAAAGCCTTATTTTGCCGATCTGGCCATCGTTGGCGATAAGATCGACTACATCGGAGATCTCAAGGGTGTGAAAGCACCGCTGGAGATTGATGCCTATCACAAATATGTTACCCCGGGATTTATTGACCCCCATTCCCACTCCGATGAGACCATCTGGGCAAACCCGGAGTGCTACAGCGCTGTATATCAGGGCGTTACCACCGAGGTTGTCGGTAACTGTGGTTTCTCCATGAGAACCCTGCTGGGAGATATCCCCTTTGATTCCAAAGGCGACGGTATCGACTGCGTATACAATCTGCCCGGTCCTACCTATCCCAAGGGTGCTATGGCTGCAACTCTCGACAAAATGGAAAAGATGGGTGCATCCATGAATACCGCATGGCTTTGCGGACACAACAGTCTGCGTATCCTTGCCGGCCTTTACACCACCGATTACACCGAAGAGCAGTTCCAGATCATGGCAGATTTTCTGCGTGAGGCAATGGAAGCCGGATTTGTGGGCTTCTCCACCGGTCTTGAATTTATTCCCGGTATCATTTCCCGTCCGGAAGAGGTGGAACGTCTTGCCGCCATTGCCGGTGAATATGATGCCAACTACTCCACCCATATGCGTGACGAGGGAACCTATCTCTTTGAAGCCATCAACGAGTTCCTAAACGTGATCCGCAAGACCGGTCTGCGCGGAACCGTTTCCCACCTCAACGTCAAATATGACAACGGTATTCCCAATGAGTATCTCTTCAAGGGTATGCAGATGTTGAAGGATGCCCGCGAGATCGAACACCTCAATGTCTATGCCGATATGCTGCCTACCTGTTTTGCTACCGGTGGTGCCGAAGCGCTGCTTCCGCCCTGGCTCTATGCCGATGGTTGGGACAAGGCCCGTGAGATTCTGGCCGATCCCAAAGGACGTGAAAAGGTCAAAGCAGATTTCTGCCGTTACTGGCGCTTCCTCTCCGCAGGTCAGTGGGACAGATTGCTCTACATCCAACCCTCCTACATGCCGGAAATTGCCAACCGTCCCTTTATGGAGCTGGCCGAAGAAGCGGGAAGAGATCCCTTCGATTACTTCCTGGATGTCGTTCAGGCTGCTCCCTCCCGCGAGGATATGGCCACATTCGCTCTGCAGGGTACTGTGTTCCACGAGCAGACCATGATCGACAGCGTTGTCACCGATCCCATCTACATGTGGCAGACCGACTCCAGCGTTACCGTAGAGGAAGGACCTCTTGCAAAGAAGACCGTTAATGTTCAGAACTACATGAGCATGACCTATTTCTTTACCCGTTACTGTCGTGACCTTGGAGCTATTTCCATTGAGGAGGCAGTAAGAAAGGCTACCTCCATGCCGGCAAACCACTTCAAGCTGGAAGACAGAGGCGTTCTGGAAGAGGGCAAGTTTGCTGATATTAACGTATTTGATCTCAACGAACTGAAGGTCAACTCCACCTTCTCCGATGTCTGCCGCTACAGCTCCGGTATGCACTATGTTATCGTCAATGGCACCCCTGTTGTTGCCAACGGTGAACACACCGGTGAGCGTGCAGGACGTGTTCTTAGACATCTTCCCAAGAAATAATTTAAAAATATAAAAAGGAATCCGCAGACAGTGAAAGCTTCCTGCGGATTCCTTTTTTATGAAAACAGGAGGTTTTTAGGGGAGAGAAGAGTTCTACTGGGATTTCTACCGGTTGGAGAACAGAAAAATAAGGACTCTATGGAAGAAAAAGAAGAGTATAGCTGCTGAGAAAAAGGGTAGGTTGCAGAAAGCGGGGAAGAGGGATATAATATTTTTGCTGATGAAAATGACCTGTGTGAAAGGAGGAGGGTTGTTGTGAAAAGAACAAAACTCCGTGAAAGAAAGCTGCCGGATTACACCCGCGGGGAAGAGATATTCAACATGGTATCCCACATTGTGGGCGGGGCGCTGGGAGTAGTGGCCTTGGTACTGTGTGTTGTTTTTTCTGCGTTAAAAGGAAATGTTTGGGGAGTAGTTGGCAGTGCAATATACGGTGCTTCGCTGATTTCGCTCTACTGTATGTCCAGCATCTATCACGGACTGCGAGACGGTATGGCTAAAAAGGTGATGCAGGTGCTGGACCATTGCACCATCTATTTTTTGATTGCCGGCACCTATACACCGCTTGTGCTGAGTGCCATCCGCAAAGTCTCTCCGGGATGGGCATGGACGCTGTTCGGAATTGTATGGGGATTTGCAGCATTGGCAGTGGTCTTTACCGCAATTGATCTGAAAAAGTATTCGAAATTTTCCATGGCCTGCTATGTGGGAATGGGCTGGTGTGTTGTCATTGCCGTCAAGCCGACGATCCAGGCAATTGCACTGCCGGGATTGATCCTCCTGTTGGCGGGCGGTATTGCATATACCATCGGAGCAGTTATTTATGGTGTATGCAAAAAGCGCAGATACATGCATTCGGTATTTCATCTGTTTGTATTGCTGGGAAGTTTATTGCAATTTTTCTGCATATTGTTTTATGTAATATAAAATATACTTTATGTAAAATGAAAAACAGGAAAAAGCTGCATATGATGATATTTTCTTTCAGAAACATCATCATATGCAGCTTTTTTGTAATATGTCTGCGCGATATGGAGACAATAAAATTTAGTGGTGCGGGTTAGCAGAATGCCGGGAGAAGGAAAAACGGGATGAAGATGTGCAGGCGTCGGTTTGTGTTTGTCAAAAAAATAAACCGGCTGGCAGGATGCGTGTTTTAGAATTGAAATATGCATTGGATAGAGAGCATATGCGTGTTATGGAACAGGTAAACAGGAAAAATAAAACATCGCGGCTTCCAACGAAATAGGAAGCCGCGATAACTGTTGTATAAGTCGGATTGGTGATACTGTATGGTTGCTTGTTCAGAGGATTATCTGGACCATCTGGCAACAAGAGCATCCAATGCAGTGGTTACCGTATCGAACAGAGTGTTTTTACTGTCTTTCGCTGTGAGATAGGCTGTTCTGGCTGTGGAACCGGCAGATTTGAGGGGAGAAGTGCGCTTCTGAGGGAGTTCTGTACGACTTTCGGCAACATTTTTGATGGTGTCGAAAGTCTTGGTTGCGGCACCGAGAGAGTTTTCAATTCTGGTAAGTTTTTTTTCAGCATTGTTCAGCGAATCTACGGTGAGTCTGCGGAGATCCCGGATCTCATCCTTGAAAGAGGCGAGTTCGCTGTCGATATAATGGATACGCTCCTTCGCTGCGGTCAGTTGTTTTTCAGAAGAGTCTTCCCCGGAATCTTTGGAGTCCTCACGTTCAGCGGCAACGGCAGCCAGAGAAGCAGCGGAAGTTTCGGCAGCGGCAACAGCTTCCCGATATTGCTGCTCCAATTCGTTGCGCTCTGCAGTAATTTCTTCCAGGCTGGCGGTGAGCTGCGCAATCTTTTGGTCGGCATCGGAGAGAAGAGCTGTGAGGAGGACGACCTGATCTTCAGCAGTATTTTTTTCGGCGATGGCAAGTTCAAGGTTTTGACGCAGGGAGGTATTCTCTTCCTGCGCGGCGGCAGCAGACTGTGCAATTTCAAGAGAGAGGGCATCGGCTTTCGTTTCGGCGGCAGCTTTTTCGGCAGAGAGTGTTTCTTTCTCCTGACGGAGCGCAGCAATAGCGGCGGCATCGGTCTCGGCGGCGGCAGAGAGGCGGGAAAGCTCTGTGCGTGCAGCGGCAAGCTCGTCATTCAGTATGGCGGCAGCAGCCTGACTGTCTATTTTGTGTTGCTCCAGTGCAGTGATCCTGTCTTCGTATTCAGCAGCCTTATGCTGCAACTGTGTGCAAAGTGATTTCTGAAGCTGTATTTCGTTGTTTTTTTCTTCTGCTAAAAATTGCTGGCGGGAGAGTTCGGTGCGCAAACCGTTTGCATAGGCAGAGACATTTTTAGCATACTCCTGTTCCTTGGCGATTTGGGCAGAGCAGGCGAGCATCTCGTCAGAAAGCCGTTTGTTCTCCTCTTCCAGAGAAGCAATTTTAGCAGTGAATTCCTTTTTGTCCTGTTCATGCTGATAAGAAACCTTATCAAAATATGCCAGAACATCGGTACGGTTGAATCCGCCCAAAAAAGATTTTTTGAAAACGCCGGCAGCTTTACCTGACAAGAAAATACACTCCTCAAAATAAATTTCCACTACTAACAGTATACCATAAAAAAAGCAAAAGTAAATAATGCAGCAGAGATTTTATGAGGTTTTCTACAGCAAGGGCAAAAAACAGCGGTATTATGTATCGCTGTTTCCGTTCTCGTCAGAGTTAAGTCCAAAGCTGATGGTAAGAGCATGGTCAATTTTACCCATTGCATTATCGTCAATGCGTCCCATGCGCTCTTTGAGACGCTTTTTATCTATGGTTCTGATTTGTTCCAGCAAAACAACAGAATCTTTGGAAAGTCCGCAGCTGCGGGATTCTAGCTCAATATGGGTGGGAAGCTTGCTTTTTTCCCGTTGACTGGTGATGGCGGCAGCAATGACGGTGGGACTGTAGCGATTTCCTACGTCGTTTTGTACGATCAGAACAGGACGGATGCCGCCCTGCTCCGAGCCGACAACGGGGCTAAGGTCGGCATAGTATATTTCTCCTCTTTTAACATTCATCTTGTTCACACTCCTATGGGTATGATCTGCTGTGTTTCGGCAATTATATTTTTACCGAGTTTTAGCTGCGTTATACAATACATCATATTATTGGAAAAGCGGTCGTGACAATAAAAGGAAAAGAGGAGAGAAAGTGTACCGTGCATTGAAAAAATGCCAGAATAAAACCGCGCTGCGGCAGCGAACCGTTGCGCGGTGATAGAGGATATGAGCAAGAACGGAAGCGGAATCAGAAGGAAGCACTGTCGAAAACCGCAACACGCTCCATATAGCTAAGCCCGCCCGCAGAATCTTTTTTGAGGCGAAGCACAAAGGGAATGGTATTGAGACGGGTGCAGAGCTCGAAATCTCTCTTGGGAAAAACAGACTGCTGTGCTGGATCAAAAAATTTAGCACCGCTGGTGTATTTCAGTTTTTCTATTTCCTGCTCCATGTTTTCAAGCGGCTGTTCTTCCAACAGACTTTGAATATAGAGAGCACAGAGATTGTCCTCTTCTGTCTGGGAGCAGGCTTCCAAACCCATACAGACCAGGGACACCTCATCCGGATTTTGGTGTTTGATGTATTCGGCAATGGCTTTGGCTGAAACAAGGCTACCGGCAAGAATCTCATCGGCATGCACGGCATTGGCAATCCCCTGAGTGCCGGCACTGGTGGTGTGGATAACAGTTTTTCCTTTCAGGTCGACGTGTTCGATTTGCGAGGGAGAGTTGCCGTAATCAAATCCGTCAATGATGATCCCTTTGCGCTCTCCGCAAAGAATGGCATCGGGATGTTTTTCTTTATAGTCAAAGGCAAGCCGGACATCTCCTACAGGGATGATCCGTTCAGCGCCGCAGCAGGTGAGATAAGCCTCCACCGAAAAAGCGCGGAAAACATCGATGATTACGGTGAGACCGCGGGCAGCTTTGGCTCCGTCTATCATATGAAGAATACGGATATTCATGAAAAATCCTCCTGAGGTGGTTGTTATTTTTTAGTATAGCATTTGGGAAAAGGTTTGTCAATCGGACAAAAAATGCAGCAGACGGTTTGTGCTGCGGAAAAAAGACAGCAGTAGACAACAGCAATTGGAAAAATATTAATAAAATGAAAAAGGCAGCCAATCTGCAAAAAAGAAAGGTTTATCCGAATCCGCCATGATCATCCACCGGCGAAGTTTTTTACCTTAATATTTGAGCGCGAATTGTGGAAAATTAAAAAAGGTTTGACTTTGAGTTTCAGAACAGAAACGGTAAAAAGAATGCGGCGTATACGGTAAATCGCTGCGGTGAATTCGGAGACAAACAGAAAAATTGTTTATGATACAGGAGGAAACAGAGACATGAGGAGGATTATAAGAGCGCTCTGTACGGCAGTGGGAACAAGTGTAGCAGCACTGCTTACGGCAGCGCTTGTAATGGGGGCAGCATTGCCGGATAGATTTATTGTGGTACAGGGAGAGGAGTTTACCCTTGGTTCACGGCAGTATCTGTGTGCAGATGTGATCGAATCGGCAGACGGAAAAAATGAGGCATCAGTAAAACTGCTGGGCTGTGTTGCTGTGAAAAAAGTTGAGATAGCGGTGGCGGAAGAGGAGAGTCTCATTGTAAGCGGGGCACCGATCGGGATCAAGATGTTTACGCAGGGAGCTGTCATTGTGGGGATGACGGACATCAACGGCGAAGTGAGGATGAGATCTCCTGCAGAAGAGGCAGGATTGAAAATCGGGGATATCATTATCGAGGCGGATGGAAAAACAGTAGACGGAAATGAGGTATTTTCCAAAGCAATTGAGCAGAGCGGAGGAGAGGCCGTTGCATTGAAATATGATAGAAACGGAAGTATATTTGAAACGGAAATCGTGCCGGAAAAACCAAAGGGTGGAAATGGCTTTCGGGCAGGGGTATGGGTTCGTGACAGTGCAGCAGGAATTGGAACGCTTACATTTTATGACCCCGATAGTGGAAGATTTGCCGGATTGGGGCACCCTGTATGTGATATGGATACAGGACAACAGCTTCCGCTCAGAAGTGGAGAGATTGTAGAGGTAACGGTGAGCGGTGTTGTCCATGGACAGAGCGGGAATCCGGGAGAACTGACAGGCACTTTTACCGGGATGACAGCACTTGGAGAACTCTCCGCCAATTGTGATACAGGAATCTATGGATATATGAGCGACATACCGGAAGGGAAAATGGTAAAAACGGCGGTAAAGCAGGAAATTAAAGTTGGACCAGCCGTGATTCTCTCCACAGTAATAGGAACCGAGCCCAAAGAGTATGATATTTATATTGAAAAAATTGATCTGAGCGGAAAAAGCAAAACAAAAAATATGGTAATACGCATTGACGATCCTGATTTATTAAGGGAGACTGGTGGGATTGTACAGGGAATGTCGGGCAGTCCGATTTTGCAGGACGGCAAGCTGGTGGGCGCAGTCACCCATGTTCTTGTCAATGAGCCGACGAGAGGGTATGGGATCTTTATCGAGAATATGCTGGAGGCAGCGGGATAGAAGTTCTGTCAGGGGCAAGTTGCCCCTGGCGTTTTGATTATTTATGATGTATAATAAATAAAAACGGAATTTGTCTGGAGAGAATTGACTTTGTACAAATATGAACTTCATGCGCATACATCGGAATGTGACAGAGATGCTTATTTAAGTGCCTGTGAACTTGTGCATTTGTATAAGAAGGCGGGCTATGATGGAATGGTGATTACAGATCACTATATAGAACGCTTCTATACGCTGTGGTTTCCGGAAGAAGTGGAAGGCCTTACACATGAGCAACAAGTAACTCGCTGGTTGAAAGGATTCCGTGCTGCCAGAGAAGAAGGCCGGAAGATCGGTTTTGTTGTGCTTCCGGGTGTTGAGGTGCGTTTTGATGGTTATCCGAACGATTACCTGATTTATGGCTTACATGAGGAATTTTTTTATACCGTTCCAAGGTTAAACGAATTGCGGAATGTACACGAACTTTTGAAATTGTTGCCGCCTGATGTATGTGTTGTGCAGGCGCATCCGTTCCGCGATGGAATGGTCGTAGCCAATCCGGAAGGGCTTTTTGGGTTGGAGGTGTATAATGGTGGCACGGAAAAATTCCGTAATGAAATTGCACGACGGTTTGCTTTCCATTATAAACTTGCAATGACATCAGGATCGGACATACATAGTATGGAGCGCTTGGCAAAAGGTGGTATTACGACGGAAGTAAGAATTGAAACGCCGGAGGATCTGGTTTCGGTGCTCAGAAATGGAGAGTACTCTTTAATTGAAAAAGATGAGTAATTCTTGAAAACTGTTGCCCCTAATGACAATCACCCGTGAGCGGGTCTCCAATAGTGCAAAACGAAAAGTTGGTAGAGGCAGTTACACGTCTCCTCGTGAATAACCCCGTCCGGGGGATACGGGATCTTTACCGAGAATATGTTGGAAACAGCAGGATAAATGAAGTGACACCCCGAAAGGGGGTGTCACTTCTATGTGGTATTATGTGGTTTTAGGCGTCCGTTTCAGACCATATTTGCAGTTGGCCTTATTCTGTTTCAATTTCTATAAAAGAGCCGTTTGTAAAGATTGTGTTGTTTGCAATTTTGGTATTACAAACTTCTGCCCAATGTCCTTTTATGTTTGCATGGGGGACATAAATCCCTCCATCGGAAGAAATATCTACTCTTATTTTTCCGCCTTTTTTAACCGTAAAAGCAATAGGTGGAGTAAAAAGGTCAATCGTAATTTTTTGGTTTGGTATATAGCCGTGGTCTATATGTGAGAGCGATGTAATTGTTTCTGTAAGGTTATACGCAATGTTGTTTTCAACGAAATATACTCTGATAAAAAATGCCGTATCATCACAATCGCTACTGACGTTCATGTGCCATCGGATTTTACCGTAAAAAGAAATGTCTTGATTAAATTCTTCCGAAAGAAATGATACTACACCATTCACACTACCAATTTCCGCTGCCTTATATATGTTAAGGTATTTGTAGCAGTTTAATGGTTTTTGAGGATCGTAAGTATAACGGATGCTCTTTTCGGTTTCACAAGGTGAACTGCTTAAAGTATTATTTCCATGGAAGTGCAACCGCATGGTTTTAGAAGCTGTGGGAGGATATGCATCGCTTTTCCACGTGTTTTTACCGATGGAGTAATAGTTGACCAGACCCTTCTTAGCATATTTGTACGGTTTGCCACTGCGGATGCTGTTAAACCATTCTACTGCATAGTCATCGGGGATATTTCCGTTTGTTAATGGGTATTCTGCCTCTTGGGTTACGGATGTGGCATGTCCCCAAGGACCTACAATAAATGCTGAGTGCTTTTTTGTTTCGTAAGGCAATCTTTCCCACATTGAGAACATACCTTCTATATAATAATCATACCATCCCTCGGTAAAGAGAACCGGAATTTTCAGATTATCTATTGCATGGGTTCGAGGGTCGCTTTCCCAAAAATCATTGTATTGATCGTTTAGCAAACAATTTGTGTAAGGCGGATATTCTGTGCCTAAAATGCGCTTCGCAATGTCCTTATAAGGTCTTATAACGGTGCCTTCTAAATTCTGTTTGGGAAACTCGCGATTTATCATTCCGAGCCACCAGCCAAGGTTACAGAAGTTATAACAGCAATCGTTACGATAGTTCCTAAAATACATCCTGTCGGTTTGAATATTCAATACAGCGCCTTTAATATCTTCAGGATTAGTATCTAAATAACATAGATGTACAGTAGAGAGATAACTGCCGCCAAAAAGGAAAATTTCACCATTATAAATGTCTAATTCTCTAATGATATCAAGTGAATTCAGTCCGTCACTTCTTTCGTCATAAGGAATACAAACTCCGCCACTGTCTCCTCGGCCACGGCAGTGCTGGTAAACGATTGCATAGCCGTTGTTGATAAATTGGTTATGATTATATTCGGAAATGTTGTGTGCAATACCGTTGTGGGAAGCTTCGTAAGGCGTCCGGATAAACACAACAGGGTACTTACCGGGCTTTTTCGGAACAGCAATACGCGTGTAGAGATTCACACCGTCAGGCATAGTGAAATAACGTTCGGTAACACTGACTATTTCATTTTGGGTAACAATTGGATACATAAATGTTCCCTTCCTCGCTGCGTTGTTCTGTATGGATGAAACAATTTGCGCATGAATATATCATTAATTATAATGGTAGCTCCATTATTTTGTCAATGCGTAATGGGGAATGTCGATATGGGCATCATCAATTGACCTAAGTTTTTATCGACAACCTGATGGAGGATATGGATTTTTATGGGAAATATGCTGGAAACAGTGGGATAACAGTAGGACAGGAGCATTTGCCCCTGTTATTTTGTTGCTGCGTATGCTATAATAAAAAAAGCTTGTTCATCTTTGGAAAAATTTCCGAAGAGAGAGCGAGGGGAATTGGTGCAGGTGAAAAGAAGTGAAACAAGGGGGGATTTTGTGATTGAATATATAGGCGGTGCGCTTGCAGTTGTTGCCGTTGTTTTACTTTTTATTTCAGCTCAAAACAGAACCCGTGCAGTTGGGAGGAATATTGCCCCGGAAGACATTGAAGAATTCTTTTATACATATGCATCCTCAACCTATCCGCCTGACTATCAAAGGTATCATTTTTATAAGGAAAACGGAAGGTATAAATTCAGTCATGAAAAAAGGGAAGGGTGCCGTTGGCCGCTTACAGAGTCTGATGTTACACGTTCCGGTTCTATGGAATTATCGGAAGAAGAGTGGTTGGAATTTCTAAGTTATTTAAAAGACGGAAAGGTCAAAAAGAGAAAGGAGAATTCTATAGCGGGAGGTTCCGGACCGTGGCTGTATTTGTACTGGAAAGGTGATAAAGGCAAATATCAGGAATTTTTCTTTTTTAATTTAAAGGGAAAAAAAGCTTTTGAGGAGTTTTGTGCCGCCCTTGCCCTGCCTCATGAGAAATACCCGGAAAATGTTGTCTCCGATGAGAAACAGATATGAGCGGCAGGAGGAAGGCAAAGGAAGCTGTTTTTCCGAACGGGATATGGAATTTTTATTGAAAATATGCTGAATGCAGTGTGGAAAAATGATGACAGGGGTAGAATATTTTGTTATTCTGCTTCAGCATGGTATAATAACTTCCAAAAGGCATCAGAGAATCTTTGCGTACGAAAGAAAGGTTTGTGTTTATATGGAGAAAATAAGATCCGGAAATACGGATAAAAACTGTCCTTCCTGCGGAGCACCCATCGTCTCGGAAATTTGTGCCTATTGCGGGACGAGAACAGGCCTTGATACCGCTGAGGCCGATATGGAATATCCGGTGATGGAGTGTAAAGAGGCGGCAATCAATTTTTGGACTATCATATTTCCGATGATATTTGCGGGGGCATTTGGGATCCCTGGACTTGTGATGCTGATCCTTGCTGCCCTGTTTGGAGAGGGCAATCTGCTGCTGGTAGGAATTCCCTTTTTCATAATCGGTGCGGCAGCCTTGTTTTTCGTGCTCCGCACGGTTGTGCGTTATGTGAAAGTGAAAACGCACGGAAAAAGGATTCGTGCTGTTGTTTACGGATATATGGATGACAAGGTAATGCTCAACAACAGACCGGCGCAGATTGTAAAATTGCTGATACAGACACCGGCGGGTCCGCGGTTTATTTTGTATCAGCTTGGAGATACTTTGAAGGTATACGGAGTCAACGACACGATTGAAATTATGATGTACCGGAATTATTTTATGATTTGTAAAAGGTAACTTTAATGCCGAAAATGACGGGACAGTCGGATTGGAGACGGTGGATTTATCAGGAATATGCAGGAAAACCTGCAAAACAGATAAAAATGATGACAAGGGCTGTTGGCTCTTGTCATTTTGTTTTTAAGTGTGATATAATGAATGGGAAAAGATATTAATACCGGGAACCAGAAAATGCGCCGCAATCTTCAAGGTGCGGAATAAGGCGAAAGCATTTGCCGATAAATTGTAATGAGAGAAGGAGAAACGTATGAAAGCGGGAATTTTATATAAAAATGAGGATATTCGCTATGATGATATGCCGATGCCGGAACCGAAGGCCGGAGAGATCCTGGTAAAGGTGAAAATGACAGGCATATGTGGAAGCGACATTCCGAGAGTTTTGAAAAACGGAGCACATTATTATCCGATCGTTTTGGGGCACGAGTTTTCCGGTGTGGTGGAAAAGCTCGGAGAAAATGTAAGCGAATTTGCAATCGGAGACAGGGTTTCCGGTATTCCGCTGGTTCCCTGCATGAAATGTGATGACTGTTTAAAGGGAAATTATTCTCTGTGCAAAAATTATACCTTCATTGGTTCGCGTGTTCAGGGCAGCATGGCGGAATATGTTGTACTGCCCGTTCAGAATGCGGTCAGGTTTGATGAATGTGTCACTTTTGAGCAGGGGGCTTTCTTCGAACCCGCAACCGTGGCACTCCATGGAATCAAGTGTGCCGGTTATACGGGGGGCAAGCGTGTTGCTATTTTAGGCGGCGGCACCATCGGCCTTTTCACCATGCAGTGGGCTAAAATTTTCGGTGCCAAAACCGTAACTGTTTTTGATATATCCGATGCAAGACTGCAGCTTGCAAAAGAACTTGGGGCGGATCATACGGTGAATACCAGAGAAAACGGGTTTGGAAAGGAAAAGTTTGATTTTGTTTTTGAAACTGCGGGACAGGTGGCAACAATAAAGGCGGCTTTTGAAATTGCCGCAAACAAGGCAAGCGTGTGCTGTATCGGTACACCGCATGAAGAACTGACTTTTACTCCGAGAGAATGGGAAAATATGAACCGTAAGGAATTTAAACTGACCGGTTCCTGGATGAGCTACTCTTCTCCATTCCCTGGCGAAGAGTGGATTCTTACCGCTCATTGCTTTAAGACGGGACAGTTGAAATTTGATAATCGGCTCATCTTTAAGAAATATCCCCTTTCTCAGATTGCCGATGCATTCGAGTTGTTTAAGAATCCAGCTGCGGTAGGCGGTAAGGTTTTAATTTGCAATGAATGATATATCGGACGACTGGACGCTTTAAAATTGAAAGTATGAAAAATGCGTTGGATACATCAGAATAAAATTTTGACAGGGACGGTTTGTCCCTGTCATTTTAGTAGTTTTTTGAATAGGATGAATTTGACAAAGGGTGAATCTGCGGAGGAAGAATGATGATTGAAACAAAACGTCTTCAGTTAAGAGAAATGACGGAAAATGATTTTGAGGCCCTCTATAAAGTGCTGGCAGATTCTGATATTATGCAGCATTATCCATATGCATTCGATGAAATCAGAGTAAGGGGATGGATTGACAGAAATATAGAACGGTATCGGATCTTTGGTTTTGGGTTATGGGCGGTTTGTTTGAAGGAAACAGGAGAAATGATTGGGGATTGCGGGTTGACCATGCAGTTGATCAATGGCCAGATAAAACCTGAAATTGGGTATCATATAAGAAAAGACCAGCAGAGAAAAGGCTATGCAGCAGAAGCTGCTGCAGCAGTCCGAGACTGGACTTTCAACAATACGCCCTTTCAAATAATTTATTCCTACATGAAGTATACCAATATCCCGTCAGCCAGAACCGCAATTTCTTACGGATGCAGGCAGGTAGATGAATATGAGGATGAAATAAATGAAATTACAAAGGTTTTTGCAATTTCAAGAGATGAGTGGATTAAGCTGTAAGATAAAAGTATATATTGTTATATTGAAATGAAATTGGGCTTATGCAACTGCATAAGCCCGGTTTTGTTAAAAAGAATGATGAAGATATATCGTTTAAAAGCGTTAGGTTGTTTTTCAGCCGTTGGAGGAAACCGGTGTCTCTTTTGGTTTCATCAGGTTGCGGGCTGTGGGGAAATATACAAACAGTGAGCACAGGATGCACGCAACCCAGCCGATTGGCCATACCAGGTACAGGAAGGTCAGATTCGGGACAAGAGGGAAAATGAAGTACACCCAAATGAACCGAAATCCACACATGAAAATCAATGTAGTGACGGTGGGGAAGGTGGGTTTACCCATACCGCGCAGTGCAGCATTGAAAATATCATTGATACCGCAGATGAAATAGGTGCTGGAGATAAGAACCATTTTCTGCTGTGAATAATTGATAACTACCGGGTCATCCGTCATTAAAGAGGAAAGAGGGCCGGAGAAAATAGCGGACAGTGCACCGAAGGTGATGCCGATGCCTACGGTGATCAAAATACCTTTCCACACGGAATCTGTTGCACGTTTTACATTGCCGGCACCGATATTCTGGCTTACAAAAGGCATAACCGCCAGAGAGGCTGCCGTACAAATGTAATAAAGGATCCCGTCAAAGGTGTTGGCGATAGAAATGCCGGTAGTAGCCTGTGCGCCAAAGCTGTTGACAGCTGCAGAGATGAGCACATTGGCAATGGAATAAAGGCCCATCTGTAAACCGGAGGGGATACCGATCCGAAGAATCTGAGGAAGTTCAGGTCGGTAGAGGCGGAGATGCCGCAGGTAGAGTTTTACGGAACCATTGCTGCGGAACAAGGCAAGCAGAGAGAGTCCGGCATAGGTGAGCCAGGAAAGAATGGTTGCAAGGGCAACGCCAACAATACCCATACGGAAAACGGCACCCAGCAGACAGGTTGAGCAAATCTTTACGGCTCCACCGATAATGGAAATGACCATAATTCTTTGGGCGTTGCCGCTGGAACGCAAAACGCTACTACAGAAATTATAGATCATCAGTAACGGTACGCCGGCAAAATACAAACGGAAATACAGTACTGCCTGGTCAAAAAGTTCCCCGGGGCAATTGATCCAACGGAGAAAAACATCCGCAAAAAGAATGCCAATCGCAGCAAGTGCCAGTCCGGATAGAACAGAGAAAGCAATCGAGGTGCCGGTAGCACGGTCTGTATGGGTTGGTTCCCTTTGACCAATATATTTTGCTACGATTACGTTGGCACCGGTAGCAATACCAATGACCAGATTGGTAATCAATGTGATCAATGAACCACAGACACCGACAGCTCCTACAGCCATACCGTTGCTATCAAAGGATTTTAAAATTGCCATATCAATAATGTTGAACATGGATTGGATTACATTCATGATCAGGATGGGATAACTGATTAACAACAGAGCCTTTGTAATTGACCCGGATAACATATCCACGTCTCTTGTGCGCATGGTTGTCACCTCGGAAAGAAAAGTATGTGGACACTCTCTGTGTTGGTATGATATGGTTAGGTAAAAAGAGTATCTATGTTGCCTTTTATATTGTAACATGGGTGGGGGATAATTGCAAATTTAAAAAAATAATTATATTTATATATTTATTATATGAAAGGAATTGTGGGATGATAAAGTTCTTGTAAGGGGAGAGTACGTGGTTTGAACACAGCAACCGATAAGGCAGAATAGCAAAAAAAACACACCGGATAACGGTGTGGTTTTCTCTGGGCGGGAAGAATAAGAGGAAAGAGCAGGCAAGGGTATACTTCCTGGTATATTCAGGAACGATATTTCTGAAATGATCGTGCTTGAAACTGCGACTGATATCGGTAATATCGATATATATCCCCTGTTTGAGATTTTGGATAACAGCTTCTGCGACAAAAGCTTCAAAATAAAGTCATCGGTAAAAGCAGGCTCAATATCGGTGTTCATTCCTTGGTTGATTCCTTCGATCGCATGGCGGTATATGATATTTTCTGTGCCTGATTTCTTACCCATCATTTTCAAATGGTTGAGACCATCAATCATATCGGATATTGTGATTTTTCCTTTGAATGAAAAACGAGGTTCGCTGCAGTGCAGGATATAATCAATGGTAGTTTCCAGCACATCTGCAAGACAGGGCAGAACAGAGATGTCAGGCAAGGTTTCGCCCGTTTCCCGTACTTAAAGATATTGGTTATGTACGAGTGCCTACGCCTACTTGCATAGGCACTCATATCCTTATTTTTACTCAATTTTGCCGATAAAGCGGTAGTAGATGTCAATATTCTGCTCACGCATACCGTCCACGGTGGTTGCTTCGTGAATGACGATCTTTTCAATCAGTGTATTCAGAAGCTCCGCTGTCAGTTCGGTGGGGTTTGCGTACTGCTTGATAAGAGAAATCCACGTCTCTGCATCGACAGTTGTTTGCTTTTCAGATTCAAGCTCGGCAGACAGCCTTTCAATCTTCTCGACAAGCTCCTGCTGCTCGGTCTGATATTTCTGAGACATCATGTTGAAGTTATACTCCGTGATACGATCGTCCGACCAGTCCTCATACAGCTTCGCAAACTTGCGGTCAACCTCTGTTCTACGCTTCTCGGCTTTGGTCAGCTCTGCGCTCTGCCTTTTGGCATTGGCGGCAAGCTCCTGTTCGCTGGCTTTCAGTATTCGACGCAGAAGCTCCTTTTCATCCACCTGTGCCTGTCTCGACAAATCCTGTATTCTGGATAGAACGTAGGTGTAGAGGTAGTCATAGCGGATATAGTGTGCGGAGCAGACACCGCTGACTTTGCCAAGCTGTCTGTAAGAGGTACAGTTGAAATAGCTGTACGGTTTACTGTTCTGCTTGTTTGTGCCGAAGCTCATTGACCATCCACAA
>SVMZ01000029.1 GCA_015067185.1 Oscillospiraceae bacterium
GTGAATCAATTACTTTCCGGTTTGCCCGAGAAGCTGCGGGAGGAAATTGCCGGACTTTTTGCCGAAATGGAGGCAAGAGAGAGCGATGAAGCAAAGCTGTTCAAGGCTCTTGACAATATGGAAGCACTTGTCTCGCATAATGAAGCACCGATTTCCACATGGCTGCCCATGGAATATGAGATGAATCTTGTCTATGGACAGGAAAATGCCGCATGGTCTTCCTGGACAAAAGAGCTGAGAAGCAACTTGAAAAAAGACACACAGGAAAAAATACAGCAGGCGAAGATGGGCAATAAATAATACAATTATCGGCAACTCGGAGAGAATTCTTTTCGCTCTGCCCATATTTGGTTGAATTTTAAAAAATAGGCTTATTTGCTTGCAAAAATCGGATAAGTATGGTATCATTAAGAGTGGTTTTGAACCCTTATTTTGTCTTACTTTTTTTGCACCATAAAAAATTAAGACAAAATCAGCCTGATTTGTGAATATGAATGTATAAATATTCATTACTTGTCCGGCGAATATGCATATTCCGATTGTTTTTCTCCTGAGAAAAGCAGAAAACAGGCTGCGATATGTATATTTTTTCGGTTTAGTTGCTTTTTTTCTTGCCTTTAAGAAGAAAAAACTGGGCATTGTTCTGAATATGCAACAAATTCGAATATTTATGCAGATAAAGCTTGATTTTTGCAAAAAACAGTGTATAATTAAACACATGGCATACAACTGCCTTGTGATATGAAAATTCCGCAGGAGGTAATATAAATGAAAAAGTACAACAAAGTAGTATTGGCTTACTCCGGAGGTCTTGATACTTCCATCATCATCCCCTGGCTGAAGGACAACTATGGCTGCGAGATCATCGCTGTAGCAGCTGACGTTGGTCAGGGCGGCGAGCTGGACGGTCTTGAAGAGAAGGCTATAAAGACCGGCGCTTCCAAGCTCTACATTGAGGACCTCAAGGATGAGTTTGTCAATGACTTCATTTTCCCCGCCATCAAGGCCGGTGCTATCTACGAAGGCAAATATCTGCTCGGTACATCCCTTGCACGTCCTCTCATTGCAAAGCGTATCGTTGAGATCGCAAAGGCAGAGGGTGCTGACGCTATCGCACACGGCTGCACCGGTAAGGGCAACGATCAGGTTCGTTTTGAGCTGACCATCAAAGCTTTCGCTCCTGAACTCGACATCATCGCTCCCTGGCGTATCTGGGACATCAAGAGCCGTGACGAAGAGATCGATTACGCTATTGCCAAGAATGTTCCCATTCCCATCACCCGTGAGACCAACTATTCCAAAGATAAGAACCTTCTCCATCTTTCCCACGAAGGCCTTGATCTTGAAGATCCCGCAAACGAACCCATGTACGACAAGATCCTCGAGCTTGGCGTAACTCCCGAGAAGGCTCCCGACGAAGCAACCTATGTTACCATCGATTTTGAGAAGGGTACACCTGTTGCTCTCAACGGTGAGAAGATGGACGGCGTTACCATGTTCAAGAAGCTCAACGCAATCGGCGGAGCCAACGGCATCGGCATCCTCGATATGGTTGAGAACCGTCTGGTTGGTATGAAGTCCCGCGGCGTTTACGAGACTCCGGGCGGAACCATCCTCTTCCACGCTCACGATGCTCTCGAGACCATCTGCATCGATCGCGATACCGCTCACTTTAAGCGCATCATCGCTGATAAATATGCTGAATTGGCTTACTACGGACAGTGGTACACCCCGCTCTTCGAGGCTATCACCGCTTTTGTTGATTCCACTCAGCAGACTGTTACCGGCAGCGTAAAGCTCAAACTCTACAAGGGCAACATCATCAACGCCGGTATCGTCAGCCCCTATTCCCTCTATTCTGAGGAATTCGCTTCCTTCGGTGAAGAGGAAGTTTACAATCAGTATGACGCTGAAGGCTTCATCAACCTCTTCGGTCTCCCGATGAAGATTAAGGCTCTGCTCGATCAGGAACGCGGCAATAAGTAATTAAAAAACAGATTTTTCGATGCCGGAGCGGTCTGAAAGGGTCGCTCCGGCAAAATTAGATTTTATAAAACATCGGAGAAATGGTGATCTTATGAAACTCTGGGCAGGTAGGTTCAAAAAAGAGGTAGACAGTCGGGTCAATGACTTCAACTCATCCATATCGTTTGATTCAAGAATGTATAAAGAGGATATCGAAGGCAGCATCGCACATGCCACCATGCTGGCCGATTGCGGTATTATCTCCGTGGAAGACCGCGACCTTATCACTGCGGGACTGGAGAGAATCGGAGAGGAGATCAGCGCTGGGGAACTGGAACTGGATCCCGAAGCAGAAGATATCCATATGTTTATCGAGGCAGAGCTGACCAAACGCATCGGTGATGCCGGCAAGCGTCTGCACACAGCCAGATCCAGAAATGATCAGGTGGCTGTGGATATTCACCTCTATCTCAAAAAAGAACTGGCCAATATCCCACCAATGATCAAAAAGCTGATCCATGTTCTGCTGGTGAAGGCAGAACAGGGTGCAGATATGGTTATGCCGGGATATACACACCTTCAGAGAGCCCAGCCGATCACCTTCGGTCATCATTTGATGGCATATGTTCAGATGTTCCTGAGGGATATTGACAGGTTCAAGGATGCCCTCAAACGTATCGATGAGATGCCACTGGGAAGCGGTGCGCTTGCCGGTACCACCTATCCCATCAACCGTGAAATGACAAGAAAGCTGCTCAACTTCAAAAGGGTAAGCGCAAACTCACTGGACGGTGTATCTGACAGAGATTTCTGTCTGGATGCCGCCTATGCCATGTCGGTGCTGATGATGCATCTCTCCCGTTTTTCCGAGGAAATCATCCTCTGGTGCTCCTGGGAGTTTAAATTTATCGAGTTGGATGATGCTTTCTCCACCGGCTCATCCATCATGCCGCAGAAGAAGAATCCGGATATTGCCGAGCTGGTAAGAGGTAAAACCGGAAGAGTATACGGTGACCTGACAACACTGCTGACCATGATGAAAGGTCTCCCCCTTGCTTACAACAAGGATATGCAGGAGGATAAGGAAGCGGTGTTTGATGCTCTGGACACAGCCAAAATGTGTCTGGAGGTATTTACACCAATGATTGAAACCATGCGCCCGCTGCCTGAAAATATGCGTGCTGCAGCAGCAAAAGGCTTCATCAATGCAACGGACTGTGCTGACTATCTGGTCAAAAAAGGTATGGCATTCCGTGATGCATATAAAATAACCGGTGAGCTGGTTGCCGAGTGCATTGACCTTTCGCTCACACTGGAAACACTTCCCCTTGAAAATTATAAACGCAAAACAGAAATATTTGATGATGGAATATACCAGGCAATTTCGCTTGAAAAGTGTGTGAAGGACAGAGGCTGTATCGGCGGTCCCGCTACGGTAATGAACCAGATCAAACAGGCGAAGATGCTGTTGGAAGAGATATAAAACAGAAAGAAGAACGATTCAGAAAGGATGGCTGAACAATGATAAATGTCGGAATTATCGGAGCAACAGGATATGCAGGAGCAGAGCTGGTTCGTCTGCTGATCGGACATCCCGAGGCAAAGATCGTTGCCATGAGCTCTGTAACCTATGAAGGTAAAAAACTCTCCGAGGTATTCCCGAATTTTGAGGGAATCACCGATGAGCTTCTCACCGATATGGATACCGTTGTGGAAAAATCGCAGGTGGTTTTTGCATCTCTTCCCCACGGTCTCAGCGAGCCCATTGCACGCAAGTGCTATGATAAGGGCGCCCTCTTTATTGATCTGGGCGCAGATTTCAGACTTCACGACGAAGCCGACTACCAGAAGTGGTATAAGCTTGACTATAAAGATCCCGAACTGCACGAAAAGGCTGTCTACTCTCTCTGCGAGCTTTGCAGAGACAAAATCAAAGAGGCAAAGATCATCGGCAACCCGGGATGCTATCCCACCAGTATTTCCCTTGGTCTCTATCCCCTGCTCAAAGCCGGTGTTGTGAGAACTAACTCTGTGATCATTGACTCCAAGTCCGGTGTTACCGGCGCGGGAAGAGGTCTTACGCTGGGAACCCATTACCCTGAATGCAACGAAGCAATTTCAGCCTATAAGGTAGCTTCCCACCGTCATACCCCGGAGATTGAGCAGATGCTCTCCGAGATTGCCGGTGAAAAGGTCACCATCACCTTTGTTCCCCATCTGCTTCCCGTTAACAGAGGTATTCTCTCCACCATTTATGTGGATCTCACCAAAGACATCTCTGCGGAAGAAATCAGAAAACTCTATACCGATGCCTATGCAAACGAAAAGTTTGTACGCGTGCTGCCGGAGGGAACCTTTGCAAACATCAGAAATGTCCGCTGCTCCAACTACTGCGATATTTCTATCCATCCCGATCCCAGAACCGGTCGTGTTATCATCACCTCCGCCATTGACAACATGGTCAAGGGTGCGGCAGGACAGGCAATACAGAACATGAACATCGTTCTCGGTTTTGCCGAGGACTGCGGACTGAACATGGTCCCGAACATCTTTTAAGGAGGCTGCATCAATATGAACATCACCGAAAACTTCAAGTTTGTCGGCGGCGGAGTCTGTGCTGCAAAAGGCTTCAAAGCTGCCGGAATCCACTGTGGTATCCGTAAGAATCGTGATAAATATGATCTTGCTATGATTGCTGCGGAAAAAGAATGTGCAGCAGCTGCCGTATATACCCAGAACAAGGTCAAGGGTGCTCCCATTGCCGTTACCCGTGATAACATCGCCAACGGATATGCCAGAGCTGTGATCTGCAACAGCGGAAATGCCAACACCTGCAACGGCGACGGCGTGGAAAAGGCAAGAATGATGTGTGATATCGCAGCAGAAGCACTGGGAATCTCCACCAACGATATTATTGTTGCATCCACCGGCGTTATCGGTCAGACCCTTCCCATTGAGCCCATTGCCCAGCACACCAAGGCTCTTGCAGCAAAGCTCTCCGAGAACGGAAGCAGCGATGCCAACCTCGCTATTATGACCACCGATACCCGCCAGAAGGAAGTTGCCGTTGAGTTTGAACTGGACGGAAAGCTCTGCCATGTGGGCGGAATTGCCAAGGGCTCCGGTATGATCCATCCCAACATGGCCACCATGCTTGGTTTTCTTACCACCGATGTCAGCATTGCTCCTGCAGCTCTCCAGAAGGCACTCAGCAGCTGCATCGCAGACACCTTCAACATGGTAAGCGTTGACGGCGATACCTCCACCAATGATATGGTCTGCATCCTCGCAAACGGCGAAGCAGGCAACGATATGATCGACGGCGACGGGAAGAATGCAGAGATATTCACTCAAGCCCTCTTTACCGTTTGCAGATATATTGCACGCGAACTTGCCAGAGACGGCGAAGGTGCTACCCGCCTGATTGAGTGCACCGTCAAAGGTGCCGGCACGGTTATGGATGCCAAGATCGCTGCCAAGAGTGTTATTACCTCCAGCCTGTTCAAGGCTGCTGTATTCGGTGCCGATGCAAACTGGGGCCGTGTTCTGTGTGCCATCGGTTATTCCGGCGCAGAGTTTGATCCTCTGAAAGTAGATGTGGATATGTCCTCCCG
Source organism: Oscillospiraceae bacterium (assembly GCA_015067185.1). Taxonomy (GTDB): domain Bacteria; phylum Bacillota; class Clostridia; order Oscillospirales; family Ruminococcaceae; genus SIG526. The sequence goes on from SVMZ01000029.1 coordinate 5,580, forward strand.
CAAGGGCACCATTGCTGTCTGCCGTGCAGGCTATGGCGTGGAATTCTCCGAAGAGGAAGCCAAGGTTGTGCTCAGCGAGGATGAGATCTTTGTCAACCTCGATCTGCACTGCGGCGATTGTGAAGCAACTGCTTTCGGCTGCGACCTCACCTATGACTATGTAAAGATCAATGGAGACTATCGTACCTGATAAAAAAGAGAGAACGGTCACCAACGGCCGACAGGAGGATTTATGACGAATCAGGATAAGGCGCAAGTGCTGATAAAAGCCCTGCCCTATATACAGAAATATTCCGGCAAAATCGTTGTTATTAAATACGGCGGAAATGCCATGACCAACGATCTGCTCAAAAACTCCGTTATGAACGATCTGATCCTGCTGAATCTTGTGGGAATCAAGGTTGTGCTGGTACATGGCGGCGGACCCGAGATTTCCGACATGATGAAGAGACTTGGTTTGGAGTCTAAATTCATCGGCGGTCTCAGATACACCGATGCAGAGACAGCCAAGGTTGTGCAGATGGTTCTTGCAGGCAAGACCAATAAGGATCTTGTTGCTCTGCTTCAGCGCAGCGGCGGAAGAGCGATCGGTCTCTGCGGCATCGACGGCGGCATGATCAAAGCCAAAAAGCACGAGGGCGAGTTTGATCTGGGCTTTGTCGGCGATGTCACCGATATCGACCCGTCTCCTATTCTGGATGCCCTGAAAAACGGTTATATCCCTGTTATCTCAACAGTGGGCTGCGACAACGAAGGCAATGTTTATAACATCAATGCCGATACAGCAGCAGCTGAGATTGCTGCCAAACTTGGTGCAGAAAATATCATTCTCATGACCGATATCAGAGGTTTGCTCAGAGATAAAGATGACGAATCCACACTGATCCCGGTGGTCAACGTCAGTGAAGTTCCCAATTTGATCCGTCAGGGAATCATCTCCGGCGGTATGATTCCGAAGATTGAGTGCTGTGTTGAGGCTGTCAGACGAGGTGTCAACCGCGCATTTATTATCGACGGCAGAATTGATCACTCCATACTTATAGAAATGCTTTCGGATGAAGGCATTGGAACCATGTTCCTGTGATCTGACACGGAAGGAAGTAAGATGAAAATGAACTATACACATAACGATATCGTAGAACTCTACGATCAGTATGTTGCCCACACCTATGGTCGTTTTGCACTGACTGCCGTTTCCGGCAGCGGTGTAACCTGCACCGATATTAATGGCAAAGAATATATCGATTTTACATCCGGAATCGGCGTAAATGCTCTTGGTTTCTGTGATGAGAAGTGGGCCGAGGCGGTTTCCAAACAGAGCAAAACCCTCAACCACACATCCAACCTTTATTACACCCTTCCGGGCGGTCTCCTTGCCAAGGCACTCTGTGAGCGTTCCGGTATGAGCCGTGTTTTCTTCGGAAACTCCGGCGCTGAGGCAAACGAAGGCGCCATCAAGGCAGCAAAAGCCTACAGCTTTAAGAAATATAACAATGAGAAGAGAACCAAGGTTATCTCGCTGGTGAACTCCTTCCACGGGCGTACCATCACCACCTTGGCAGCCACCGGTCAGGAACATTATCATCAGATATTCTTCCCCTTCACTGCCGGATTTGAATATGCTGAGGCAAACAATATTGACAGCGTAAAAGCATTGGTTGACGACGACACCTGTGCCATCATCATGGAAATGGTTCAGGGCGAGGGCGGCGTTATTGCTTTGGATAAAGAGTTTGTTCAGGCAGTCAGAGCACTCTGCGATGAGAAAGATATCATTCTCATTGTTGATGAGGTTCAGACCGGTATCGGACGTACCGGCAAGCTGTTTGCCTATCAGAATTACGATATTCTTCCCGATGTGGTCTCCTCTGCAAAGGGGCTCGGCGGCGGCCTTCCCATTGGCGCCGTACTGCTGGGAGAAAAGACAAAGGATGCCTTGGCAGCCGGTGAACACGGTTCCACATTCGGTGCCAACCCCATCTGCTGCGCAGGCGGTTTGGCTGTGATGGAACGTCTGACCGATGAATTCCTCGCAGAGGTTGCCGCCAAAGGCGAATATATTCGCAGCAAACTGCAAGGTATGCCCAAGGTTACAGCCCTCTCCGGTCTTGGCATGATGATCGGAATTCAGATTGAGGGAGCCACAGCAAAGGCTGTTGCTGCCAAGTGCCTTGAGAAAGGCCTGTTGGTTCTGACCGCAAAAGACAGAGTCAGATTGCTTCCGCCGTTGGTCATTGATTATACAGATATTGATAAAGGCCTTGAAATTTTACAAAATGTATTGAAGGAGTGCGACGAATGAATCACTTTTTAAAGCTTCTCGACCATAGCTGCGACGAGATCACCGCGCTGCTCAACCTCGCCGACCAGCTTAAATATGAAAACAAACACAACATCCCCCATCATCATCTGGCTGGTAAAACACTTGCCATGATTTTCACCAAGTCCTCTACCCGTACCCGCGTTTCTTTCGAAACCGGTATGTATCAGCTGGGCGGATTCCCCATGTTCCTCTCCGGAAACGATCTGCAGCTTGGCCGCGGAGAACCCATTGCCGATACCGCACGTGTTCTCTCCCGTTATGTCAACGGTATCATGATCCGTACCTTCAAACAGCAGGATGTTGAGGATCTGGCTACTTACGGCAGCATTCCCATCATCAACGGCCTCACCGATTTTGCCCATCCCTGCCAGGTGCTTGCCGACCTCATGACCATCCGTGAGCACAAGGGCAGACTGGATGGCATCAAGCTCTGCTACATCGGTGACGGAAACAACATGGCCAACTCCCTTATCGTTGGCGGACTCAAGACCGGCATGAAGGTCTCCATCGGTACACCGAAGGCATATCAGCCCGACAAGACTGTCCTTGATTTTGCAGAGGGTAACCCCAACTTCACCCTCACAGACGATATCTTTGAGGCTGCCGCAGATGCAGACGTTATCTACACCGACGTTTGGGCTTCCATGGGTCAGGAAGGCGAAGCAGAAGAGCGCAAAAAGGTCTTTAAGGGATACCACGTTGGACGTGAGCTTGTTGCTGTTGCCAAGCCGGATGTTATGCTTCAGCACTGCCTGCCTGCACACCGCGGTGAGGAAATCTCTGATGAGATGTTTGAGGCTCATGCAAATGAGATCTTTGATGAGGCCGAAAACCGTCTCCATGCACAGAAGGCTGTTCTTCTCACACTGATGAACCCGGATGCAATCAGATAATTGAAATTAAAATGAGAAAGGAACAGACTGAAAATGTCTGTTCCTTTTTTGATGCGAAAAAAGGAGCGCACCCGCAGTACAGGCTGTGGATGCGCTCTTATTTTACAATGGAAGGAATATCATTATGGAATCAGTGTAACGGCAAGAATACCGGCAAAGGCGAACAAGACAGAGAAAAGTTCTCTTTTGCCTGGTTTTTTGTGCGTAAAGAGGGCGATAACCGTGGAGACAATCATAACGCCGCCGGTGACCATGGGATACTGTACCGATGCAGGGAGCTGGGCGAGGGAAAGAAGAAGCAGATAGTTAGCCACTTTATTGAGTCCGCCGCTGCCGAGAATGAAGCCATAGGCACGTGGGGAGGGAAGATCTTTTTTCTTTCCGAAAAGGAGAAGAATGACGCCGGCAATCACAATGGCAACCAGAGATGAGAGGATGGAATATCCCGCTTCTGTTGCTTTGGGAAAAGCTGCGGAGGTATAAATTTTAGAAATCACACCGGAGAGGCCGTTAAAAACAAAGATACCCATATAATAGATCCAGCCGCCTTTGTCTTCGCCTTTTTTAAAGGTGAAAACAAGAGAAACAGTGATAAGGATGAAACAGAGTGCTTTACCGATGGTGAACGGTTCATCATAAAAGAAGATGCCGAATACAAACGGAAGCAACATACCTCCCAGCATGGAGAAGATGGAATAGAGCGAGAGATTAATGCGTGCCAGTGATTTCAGACTGCAGATACTGCAGGCCATGCCGTTGAGTACAGCTATTGTGGCCATAAGAAGGGTGAAGGGTGTAAATTCCAGCCGGAATCCGTTCAGCGCAAGCATAATGGGGAGATTGACTATGCTTCCGCCAAGCATAAAGAACATGATGGCTGTCAGGCCGTGTCCCCCTACTTCTGAGTAACGGCTGTCGCAAAGAAACTGTATACCAAACAGAACAACAGCAACCAAAACAATCATATAATGCATGTCGAAGATCCTTTCCTAAAAGCGTGATGCTACATTATTATACCGCTTAAAGGCAAGAGATGCAATGGAAAATTTCCATCAAAACCCGTGTTTTGGTCAGAAAACAGAGAAAAAAGACCATCAAGGAAGTCGGGTGGATAAAACGCTTAAAATTGTTGGAGAAATTTGAGAAAATGCTGTCGATATGCTGTTTTAGTCTAATTTTGAAAAACAAAGCAAACGAGAGATAAACGGAGATAAATAAAGAAAATAGCGGGAATTTGGTGTTTTTAGCAAGATTTTGCATTAGCTTTTTAATATGATAAAGTGGTATAATAACATAACATGGGAAGTTGTGTTCCCGCATATATTGAAAGGAAAAGTGAAGAAAATGAAAAACTTTAAAAGAGTAGCAGCACTGATTCTTGCTCTTGTTATGATGGCAACTGTTTTTGCAGGATGCTCCAAGAGCTATGACAAGGGCGTAGTCCTTGAAGAGACCCTGGCAGCCGAAGAGTATGGTATCGGTTTCCGTAATGAAGACATTGCCCTCGGTATGGCTGTTCAGAACGCTCTCGAAGAAATGATCGCTGACGGCACTGCAGCAGAGATCAGCAAGCAGTGGCTGGGTGCAGACCTTGTTCTCAACGGCGAATATAAAGAGGACGTTACCATTGCTGAAGATGACGATTCTCTCCAGAAGATCCTCGACAGAGGCACCCTCATCCTTGGTCTTGACGACTCCTTCCCGCCCATGGGTTATCGCGATGACAACAACGAGATCGTTGGCTTCGATATCGACCTTGCCAAGGAAGTTGCAAAGCGTCTTGGCGTAGAGCTTGTTCTCCAGCCCATCGACTGGAACTCCAAAGAGATGGAACTCAACAGCGGCAACATTGACTGCATCTGGAACGGCATGACTATCAACGAAGAGCGTCTCGGCACCATGTTTATCCCGAAGGCATACATTGCTAACGAGCAGATCATCATCGTAGGCGACGGTTCCGGTATTGAGACAAAGGCTGACCTCGAAGGCAAGATCGTTGGTCTCCAGGCTGGTTCCTCCGCTCTGGAAGCTCTTGAGAGCGATACCGCTACCTATGAGTCCGTTAAGGAAGTTGTTGAGTATGCTGACAACGTAGCAGCTTACCTTGACCTCAAAGCCGGACGTATTGACGCTCTCGTAGTTGACTCCATCGTTGGCTACTACATCATCGACAACAACTAATTACAAATACCGCGGATAGGTACAAGTCCGTTTGAAATGGAGCAATAGCATGGAGCTTTTAAAGTATATAGTAAAACTGTTTGGCCTCTTGTCAGAGGGATTGGGATATACTCTCGCACTCTTTTTTATAACTATAATAGCATCTATGCCGCTGGGACTTCTTCTTACCTTTTGCCGCAACAGCAAGTTTAAGCCCTTGCGCTATGCCACCAGTACCTATGTTTGGGTTATGCGCGGCTCCCCGCTGATGCTGCAGCTCTATTTCTTCTATTACGGACTTGCCTTTATCCCCATCATTAAAGAATTTTTGACGCTTGACCGTTTTCCTGCTGCCTGCATCGCTTTTACCCTCAACTATGCCGCCTACTTCTGCGAAATCTTCCGCGGCGGTATGCTTGCCATAGACAAGGGACAGCACGAAGCTGCGAAGGTGCTTGGTTTCAGCAAGTGGAAGACTCTGACAAAAATCGTCATTCCGCAGATGGTAAGAGTTACGCTGCCATCCATCAGTAACGAGTGCATCACGCTTGTTAAAGATACAGCGCTTATCACCGCCATCGGTGTAACCGAGATTCTCTATTTTGCCAAAGCATCCGTTAACCGCGATGTTGATGCAACAGCCTATCTGGTTGCCGCCGTGTTCTATCTGCTGATGAATCTGGTTCTCACCAAGCTGTTCGACCGCTTGGAAAAGAAATACGCATTTTAATTGTTCTATCACATCACTTTCTCATCTTAGGAGGTCGTTTCGGTGCATTTTCTGGAAGTTAAAAACCTGAAAAAAAGCTTTGGCGAGCTGTCTGTGCTCGACGGAGTATCCTTTACCGTGGACAAGGGTGAGACTGTTGCCGTGATTGGACCTTCTGGTTCCGGTAAGAGTACCATGTTACGTTGCCTTATCGATCTTGAAAAGGCAGACGGAGGAGATATTATCATCCAGGGAGCTCCTCTTGTGGAGGATGGTGTTTATGTTCCCGAAAAGCAGGCTGCAGAAGTTTGCTCTAAAATGGGAATGGTGTTTCAGAACTTCAACCTTTTCCCCCATATGACGGTTATGGAAAACCTGATAACCGCCCCCCTCCTGGTGAAAAAGGCCGACAAAAAGACCACCGTTGAAAGAGCAAGGCAGCTTCTTGCCGACGTGGGTCTTGCCGATAAAGAAAACGAAAAGCCCTCTTCTCTTTCCGGCGGACAGAAGCAGCGTGTTGCTATTGCAAGAGCGCTGATGATGGATCCCGATATTCTGCTTTTTGATGAGCCGACCTCTTCTTTGGATCCCCAATTGACTGCGGAAGTTCTCACTGTTATGAAGAAGCTGGCAAGCGAGAAAATGACCATGGTGGTTGTTACTCATGAAATGGGATTTGCTAAGGAAGCGGCAGATAAGATCCTCTTTATGTGCGACAAAGAGATTATTGGTCAGGGAACTGTGGAAGATATTTTTGATCATCCAAAAGATGAGCGAATCCGCTCATTTATTGAAAGCATTCTTTAATTCAAACAAGTGGGACGTACGGCTTATGCTGTGCGTCCCTCATTTTTATGCGGAAAACTGTAATAACCAATAGAAGTAATCATGCAGGTTTAGCGATTTTGCAATATTGAAATTATGAACCAGAAACAATATAATAGTTATAACCTTGGAAAAGAAAATCGTTCTTCCTCACAAACAACTGTGATTACTGAGAGACAGTATGAACATAACAGGGCTATGTATATTGTTTTATGAGAAGGAGAGATGTAAAATGAACAATAAAGAATGGTTTAAAAAGGCCCAATACGGGCTTATGATTCACTGGGGTCTCTATGCCTTGCCTGCAGGAGAATGGAAGGGCAGAAGAACGCCGTACATCGGTGAATGGCTGCAGGCCTATATGCGAATTCCCGGCGCTGAGTATCAGCAGCTGGCAAAGGCCTTTAACCCCATCCTTTTCAATGCGGATGAATGGGTGGATTTTGTCAAGGAATGCGGCATGAACTATATTGTTGTCACTTCCAAGCATCACGAAGGTTTTGCTATGTTCCGTTCCAAGGTCAGCAACTATAACATTGTAGATGCAACGCCGTTTGGCCGCGATGTAATTGAAGAACTGGCTAATGCCTGCGCCAAAAAGAATGTCAAACTGGGGCTTTACTATTCTCAGGAACTGGACTGGGAACAGCCCAACGGCGGTGGCTATACCCGTGGATGGACATGGTGCAATGGCGCCGGCGTATGGACGAATGACTGGGATTTCCCGGAAAATGATAAAAAAGACTTTTCGCAGTGTTTTGAGAGCAAAATCAAACCGCAGGTAAAAGAGATTCTCACCAACTATGGCGATCTCTGCCTGATCTGGTTTGATACCCCGTCTTCCATTACCAAAGAACAGAGCACCGAACTCTACAATATGGTCAAACACTACCAGCCGAACTGCCTGATCAATTCGCGCATTGGAAACGGTGTATGTGACTACCGTTCCCTGGGAGACAATGAGGTAAGCGATCAGTATTTTGGCGATGAACTGGTGGAATGCCCTGCTACCCTCAACGATACATGGGGCTACAAAGCTTTTGACCAGAACTGGAAAGATGCCAATGAGGTAATCCGCATTAAAAATCATCTCAATGAGCGCGGTGTCAATTATCTGTTGAATGTGGGACCCGACAGCTTGGGAAGATTTCCTGTTCCCGCAACAGAAATTCTGCGTGAAGTTGGAAAAACTCTTCGCTGAAAAACAAAACTATAAAAAGAAGAGAGGGTAAAATATGCCTGATAAAATTATCGGAAAACTTCCGGATGTATTTCGCTTTAACAACGGCAAACAGGTTGTCTCCGCCGCTGACTGGGAGAAAAGAAGAAAGGAAATATTGGAAGGTCCTCTGGCTTTCTGCTATGGCGCCATGCCGCCGGAACCGGAATATTTTAAACTCAGAGAATTGTCAGTAACCGGTAAGCTTTCGACCTATAAAATTATAACAGGAACAAAAGAAAAACAACTGAGCATCTACCTTCGGGTATACCGTCCAAATGTAGAGGGTAAAGTGCCTGTAGTGCTGGATGGTGATGGCTGCTGGCAATATATCAACGATGATATTATCGGTGAAGTGAATTCTCACGGATATGCCCTTGCAGTGTTTGACAGAACAGAACTGGTGCGAGACATCTGGGCCGATCCTACTCCCAGAGCCTGCGATTTGTATGAGGTTTATCCTGACATAGACAGCGGCACAATAGCCGGTTGGGCATGGGGATTCCTGCGCTGTATGGATGCATTGGTGCAGCTCGATTATATCGATAGGGAAAATATTGCTGTAACAGGTCACTCCCGCGGCGGTAAAACAGCAATGCTTGCCGGTGTCGTAGATAAACGCGCAAAGTATGTCTGTGCCAATGGTTCCGGTGCAGGCGGCGCAGGCTGCTGGCACTATATCACCCTCGAACCGGAAGTATGGCAGGATGCCGATAATCCGGCCCGCAGCGAAACACTGGACGATATGTGCAAAAACTTTCCCAACTGGCTTGGACAGAAGATGCATGCCTACCGTAACAGAGACGGTGAATTACCGTTTGATCAGCACTTCTTTAAAGCACTGGTGGCTCCACGCTATTTTCTCCAAACAGAGGGCTTTGCCGATGTATGGGCAAACTCCAAGGGAACCTATCAGACCTATCTCGCGGCCAAAGAGGTATACAAGCTGCTGGGTGTCGAAGATCATATTCTCTCCCACTTCCGTGACGGTGGGCACTATCACCGTCTCTCCGATTTCCAGCTGCTTCTGAATGTTATGGATCACGAAATTAAAGGCACTCCGCTTTCTGCCCTTTTCTGTAAAGAGCCGTTCCCTGGAATGGAAAAGATTTTCTGAAATATCCAAAAACAAAAGCTGACAAAATGATAAAACGACCGCAGAGAAACCTTTCTCCGCGGTCGTTTTATTGTTAAAGTCAATCTCAATTACAGTGCAAAAATGTTGTCAATACCGGTTTTAACCGCACCAAACTGATCGCCAACAGTCTCATCCTCAAGAATGAACCATTCAACACCCAGCTTCTGGGCATGCTCAACAATTTTCTTGATTTCGACCTTGCCGGTACCTGCAGGCAGACCGGTGGTTTCATCGCCGTCTTTGATGTGGGTGAGAGCAATACGATCCTTGTACATATCGAGATACTCAATAGCATCGACACCTGCGCGATAGAGCCAGTAAATATCGAACTGTACGCCAACCTTATCGCCCAGCTTTTCCATCATAACGTCGTAAGCATAGCGTCCGCCGTCCTGCTCGAATTTGACAAATTCGTGAGCATGGTTGTGATAATAAAGCTTCATGCCGTTGGCAGCAAGCTTATCCGCCATCTGATTGAGCTCTTCTGTCTGAGCCTGTACCTGCTCCCAGTTTTCAAAGGGGCTCCATGCGCAGACGATATTATTATTGCCAAGCACCTTGTTATAGGCAATGATGGCATCGAGATCATTGCGGAGATCATTGATTCCATGATGAACACTGGTGGTAAAAAGGTTAAGAGAATCCAGCTTAGCCTTCATATCTTCTGCCTTGATATCGCCATAACCGGCAAACTCAACACCGGTAAAACCAAGAGCAGCAACTTTTTCGAGAGAACCAAAGAAATCTTTGGCGGTTTCATTTCTGATGGAATAGAGTTCCAAAGCGAGATTAAGTTTCATTACAGTATATCCTCCATACAATTTTTTGAAAACTGAAATCAAAGAGCCATAATATTATCGATACCGGTTTTGACTGCACCAAACTGATCACCAACAGTTTCATCCTCGAGAATGAACCATTCAACACCCAGCTTCTGGGCATGTTCGGCAATTTTCTTGATCTCAACCTTGCCGGTACCTGCGGGCAGACCAGTGGTCTCATCGCCATCTTTAATATGAACAAGCTCAATGGAATCCTTATATTTGTCAAGATACTCAATGGCGTCAACACCTGCACGGTAAAGCCAATAAATATCGAACTGATTGCCAACCTTACCGGCAAGCTTTTCCATCATAACGTCGTAGGAATATCGTCCGCCGTCCTGCTCAAACTTAACAAACTCATGCGCGTGGTTGTGATAATAGATCTTCATGCCGTTTTCAGCGAGAATATCAGCAATTTTATCCAGCTTGACAGCATATTCATTGACATGCTCCCAACTATCAAAGGGACCGGCACCTGCACAGTTGATATTCTTGTTGCCGAGAACTTTGTTGTAAGCAATAATTTCATCCAGATTGGCTTCCAGATCCTTAAGACCGTGGTGAACACTGACAGTAACAAGTCCGAGGGAATCCAGTTTGGCTTTCATGTCTTCTGCTTTGATATCTCCGTAACCGGCAAATTCAACACCGGTAAAGCCATACTCAGCTACCTTTTCAAGAGCACCAAAAAAATCCTTTTTAGTTTCATCGCGGATAGAATAGAGTTCAAGAGCAAGATTCATTTTCATAGTATCAGATCCTTCTCATTATATTTTGATATAAAAAGACACCATGGTCTACAGTGCAAGAAAATAATCAAGACAAATCTTTACGGCGTTAAATTGATCTCCGTCAGATTCATCTTCCAGGACAAAACTGTCAACCCCAAGAGAAACAGCATAATCAAATGCTTTTTTAATATCCACTTTACCGGCACCAATGGGCAGTCCGCCATTTTCATCACCGTCTTTGATGTGGAGCAAACCTAGGGTGGTACGATACTTTTCAAAATATTCAACAACATCCACCCCTGCACGGTATAGCCAATAGATATCAAACTGGTTGCCAATTGCACCTTCAAGAGGCTCAAGCATGACATCATAAACACGTTTGCCATTGCTGAGCAGGGTGAATTCATGGGCATGGTTGTGGTAATAAAGACGCATACCCGCTTGCGCGAAAGACTCTGCCGCTTTTGCAAGAATCGCGGTGTAGCGGGGATAGTCTCCAGGAATAAAATCTGAAGAGGTAATTCCGCAGGTTATATTTTGATTTCCGAGAATTTTATTGTAAGCAATAATTTCTTCAAGATTATTCTCAAAATCAAGGAAGCCATATGTAGATCCAGCAGAAGCAAGACCGAGGGAATTCAGTGCTGTACGGACATATGCAGCATCATAACCGAAAAAACCCGCAAATTCAACGCCATGAAATCCCATATCGGCGACTTTTTTCAGTGTTCCCCCGAAGTCTTTTTGCATTTCATCACGAACTGAGTAAAGTTGTAAAAAAATCTTCTCCATATAAAAACAGGAAGGCGGTGTGCGGAAAGAGACTTCCGCACACCGTAATTTTTAAAATACGGGCAAAACTCAGCCAAGCATAACGGGCTTACCGGTCTTGGCAGATTCATAGATTGCTTCGAGAATCTGAGTGACAACAATTGCTTCTTCCGGTTTGGTGTAAACTTCGGTATCGTTGACAACAGCATCGATCCAACGTTTTGCCTCAATGGCAGAGGGATCAGCAGTAACCCCGTCAAAGAAGGCAACACCGCCGGCGGAGAGATCGGGAGTTTCGGTATACTGCTTGCCATACTTAACGCCGTTAATGCGCAGACCGTCCTTCATGTCAGCACCAGCAAGGGTGCCGCAGATGGAGGTGGTAGCTTCTTCTACATCCAGGGTATTGAGGGCCCAGCTGGATTCAAGCTCAATGGTAGCGCCGTTTTCCATAACAATGAAACCAAAAGCGGAATCTTCTACTGTGTACTCCTTCGGATCCCAGTCACCCCATGCATTGGCGGTTTCGGTCTGGTCACCCAGTTTCTTATAAACGGTTCCCACAACCATCTTGGGCTTGTAGTTGTTCATAACCCAGAGGGTGAGGTCAAGCGCATGGGTACCGATATCGATCAGCGGACCACCGCCCTGCTCATACTCGTTGAGGAATACGCCCCAGGTGGGAACGGCACGACGGCGACGTGCGTTGGCCTTGGCAAAGTAGATCTCGCCAAATTCGCCTGCCTCAGCAGCTCTCTTCAGATACTGAGAGTTGGCGCGATGTCTGCTCTGATAACCAATGGTGAGCTTTTTGCCGGTGCGCTGTGCTGCTTCGAGCATAAGCTTAGCTTCAGCATAAGTTTTAGCCATGGGCTTCTCGCACATAACATGTTTGCCTGCCTCAAGGGAGTCAACAGTGATAAAGCTGTGAGAGCGGTTAGGGGTACACACGTGAACAACTTCGATATCTTTATCGGCAATGAGTTCTTTGTAATCTGTGTAAACCTTAGCGCCTTCAACACCATACTGGGCAGCTGCCTTTTCGGCTTTCTCAAGAATGATATCGCAGAAAGCAACCATTCTTACGTTGGGAAGTTTAGCAAGAGACGGCATATGCTTTCCATTTGCAATACCGCCGCAACCGATGATACCTACATTGACTATTCTGTCCATAGTAAAATCTCCTTTGTTTTTCTGTTTATTTCAGAGCTGAGCTCATAAAAGTACGGGACCTGTGGAATCGCGGATAACGATTTCATGTGGTAGAAACACTTTTGTGTTTTTACCACGCTTCTCAATCAGTTTTTTAGAAAGCAGCTGTATGGCTGTATGGCCAATATCTGCACGCGGCTGCGAAACAGTGGTGAGCGGCGGGGTACAAACCTCTGACACGGCTGTATTATCAAAGCCCATAACAGAGAGTTCTGTTCCAATTTTTATTCCCTGAGAAGCAGCCTCGTTCATAACACCAATAGCAATACTGTCCGAGACACAGAAAATAGCCGTTGGAAGAAGAGAACCGTTGAGCGTATGCTGCATATGCAAAAAGGTTTCCCGTCCGCTTTTAAAGCTGTAATCGGCGGAATAAACCCCAAAGCAATCATCCGGTATCCCGTGCCGTGCAAGGGATTTGCGAAAACCATTCAGGCGAAGAAGCGCCGACATATATCTGTCATTGTTGCCGAAAAAAGCAATTCGTTTGTGACCAAGGGAAATCAGAAATTCTGCCGCATCAAAGCCGGCTTGCTCGTTATCAATAGAAACAATGGGAGTTTTTGCCCCATCAAAAAACTCACAGCACTGAACAACCGGATAACCGTTTGTAAGTTGGTTAAACTCATTGGGGGCGAGAGAGGATGAGAGGAACACAGCAGCATCCACCAACTGAGAATGGAGCATTTCAAGGTATTTACGCTCTTTCATGGGGTTATTGCTGGTCACACACAACAGCAATTCATATCCTATTTCTTCCGCAGCAGATTCCATGGATACGATAATTCTGGAGTAAAACTGATTGGAAATAGAGGGAAGAAGAACAAGAATTTTGTTGGTACAAGCTGTGCGCAGGTTACGTCCAACAAGATTGGGTTGATAATTGAGCTGCTTTATCGCCTCATTAACCCGTGTTCTTGTCGCATCTGCAACTTTGGTATCATTATTGATCACACGCGATACTGTTGCAACAGAAACTCCGGCTTCCTTTGCAACATCCTTGATGGTTACCATATATCAAACCTCGATCAAAGAAGTTATGTAATCGTTTACAATAATATATTACACGATAAAAGGGGAGAAGTCAAGAGAAATCACATAAATTAAAACCAGAACCTCAAATATTTTTAGGTGGAATGTAATCTTCTCAAACAAAAACAGCTCCGGCCAAATACCAGAGCTGTTTGAGTCTGAAACAGAATTAGAAATCTCTTGTGAAATAATAACCGAACTTGCGGAGAACAGCGGGATACTGAGCGATGTTTTCTGTCAGCCAAGCGTCATACTCTTCACTGGCCATCGCATCGACAACCTTGGCATTGCGGGCATTTTCGCCGTAGCCAACAAAGTAAATAATATGATAACCATAAGCAAGCTCAACAATATCGCAGTCACCGGGCTGGCGTGCTTCATCGAAGCACCACTCTTCAAAGGGAATTGTGTTAGTGGAGCCATGGTACAGCTCTGAGATGTGCGATCCGGTAACCATACCCTCGGCTGCATACTTCTCATAAACTTCTACAAAGCTTTCTTCGGTAGCAGCACCGGACTTCCACTCATCAAGAATTGCTTCTGCCTGAGTAAGAGCATCTGCCATGGCCGCATCGGAGATTTCTCCGGTCTCGGCATCCTCTTCGGCATAAACCACCATATGGCGAATATCGATAAACGGATAATCAAGGGTATCGAAGCTGTCGAAATATACAGCATAGTAACCGGTTTCGGACTCATTGGCAATAACGGTTACATCCCCGGAAACACGGGTGGCATCATAGAGCCAGGAAGCATAGGGGTAGTTTTCTACATAAGAATATTTAGCATAGGTGCCGCCACCGACACCGAACTCAAGCTCGTTCTCTTTCTCGTATTCAGCAACGAGAGCCTCAAAGTTTTCGAGGGAATCAGCACCATCAACCAGAGCCTGAGCAGCAGCTTCTGCATCGGCAAGAGCCTGCTCTGCATCTACATCGTCCCCGGTTTCAGCAAGGATTTCGTAAACACGGTAGGTAACGGTATCAATCTTGGAACGATTGGCATTGTAGTAGTTTTCAATTTCAGCATCGCTGTATTCCAGCGTATCAAGCATATAAGAGGAATAGCAGCTGGCAATATACATATCTGTGGTGTTTTCAACAAAGGTTTTCCGGTTCATTCCTCTGCCGTAAACATTGCCGAGATAGGTGGCAACATTTACTTTATAGGCATCGGCATACTCCTGAGGAGCGTTGCAAAGCTGTTCCAGTTCAGCCTCCTGCTCCGCTGTGAGAGCAAATTCCTCATCATTATCAGCAAGGATATTCATGAGAGTGACGGCACGCATGTTCTGCTGAGCGCTCTCGGTAAAATAATCATCCCATGTAGCTTCTTCACTGTACTGCTGCTGATCATACGGCTTTTGGGGATCCAGCATGTAAGAGGCATAATCTCCATAGGAGGAGTAGAGAGAAGAATAGGTATCGTTGGCGCTGTTGATATAATAGAAGTTAAAGTCAGCGATAGAGTAATCGGTGTTGGCAACGGTAAGGGCCGGGATTGTGCGATAGAAAAAGCCTGTGTTGATGAAAACAAGAACAATGGCAAGGATAAGAGCACAAACCAAAATTACACGAACCGTGACTTTTTTGTTCTTTTCCTTATCAATTCCACGCTGAATCTCGTTCTGGGTGGTTGCCGGTGTGCGGCGACTGATGCGGGTATCTTTTGACGAACTCATTTTTAATCATTCCTTACATTTTTTTCGACATTTCATTTATTATAGCACAGAATGTTTGAGATTACAAGAGCTTTTCCCTGTTTTGTGTTGGAGAAAAGTAAAACTACTGTAACTTTTATGGAACAAAACCAAACGGGGGAAAATCCGGCAGATCAAGAACAGTCATGTTATTCCGCATTGCTTGCCGCAACGGCAGAACTGCGTTATAATAGGAACAGAAAGAAGGGCGAACCATGCTGAATGAAAATTTAAAAATACGCAGAACACAAAAAGGTTTTTCTCAGGAAGAACTGGCAATAAAACTGAATGTGGTGAGACAGACCATCTCGAAATGGGAGAAGGGTTTATCGGTTCCGGATTCTGAGATGCTGGTGAAAATTGCTGATGTATTAGAGTGTTCTGTCAGTGAAATGCTTGGAGAAACCGTAACGGCAGAAAAAAAACAGGAAGAACTTCGGAATATTGCCGTCAAGCTTGAGCTGCTGAACGAACAGTTTGCAAAACAGGCAGAACACAGAAGAAAATTGTGGCATGGGCTTTGCATTGCAGCCGCCATTATCGCTGCGGGAATTTTATTAAATGAACTTTTCCCGTATCTCCACTTACTTTTGATCGAAAAAAAGCTGGAAAACACCCTTGCATTCATCGGCGGAAGTGATGGCCCAACTGCAATCTTTGTTGCTGACGGCGGACTCAAAAACTTATTACCGACCATTTTGGCAGCAGTGGCAGCCATCCTCTCTGTTATGGGAATATTCCACACAAGACGAAGAAAATGAGAAAATTACAGCATATAAGAAAGAGAGAGCACAAGCAGAACCAAAATGAGAATGACGGTTGGTGCGCAGGTAAAGTAACAGCGAAGCCGCTCTTTGGTGGAAAGTATGCCGTTATAAGGGATGAGCATAAACAGCTTCTTTTGTTTGCGTGAGAGAATGATCAACGAGAGCAATCCGGCAACGAGATAGAAAACATAAACCGAAAGGTTCATAATATTGAGTGTCTGCATCGGAATATAATCCATGAGATATTCAAACACGGCAGCAACAGAGTTGTTGACAAAATGAATGATAATACCGGGCCAGATAGAACCGCTTCGCACAACAAAGTATCCCATCAGCAGACCGATAAGGAATGCATTGGGGATTTGGTAGAGGTTCAAATGGGCAAGGGAAAAAAGTACCGCAGAAACAACAATCGCAAAACCGTCACCGAAGCGGCGAAGCGGCTGCAAAATAATTCCACGGAAAACAATTTCTTCCAGAAATGCGGGAATGACAACGAGTGTAATTGCATATAAGATACCTGTTGTAATATCTGTGGGAGTTTCCACTGCGGGAACCTGAGGAGAAAATCCGAGAGAAGAGGCCATGGACGCAAGCAATGAACCACTGTAAACACCGAGCGTAGAAAGAGCCAGCGCAATAAAGAGAGAACCCATGTTGAAACCAGAACGAATCTTTCTGAAAGGCAGCGCCGCTTTCAAAGGAATATCAATGATACGCATCACAACAAAAAAGGGCAATCCCATTGAAAGAATGGTGGAGATGATGTCAACAGAAGAATAGATGACAGCAGCGGTTGAGGGGACAATGGAAATACGAGCCATGGTGATGACAATAGTAATTCCGCTGAACATCATGTTGGGAAGAATGGAACGCAGCAGCAGCCATGTGAGAATACCTGCAAAAATACAGGCGGCATTGCGTTTGATCATTCTGGTTTCGTAAATACCTTCGGGTGTATAACGTGCCGGGAAAACCGGTCTTTCAGTGGTGTTTGAATTCATTGCTGCCTCCATTTAAAACTGTAGTGAAACAACACAACAGGGGTCTTTTTTTGAAAAGAATGTATTGTTTTTATTATAGCACAGCCGGGCAGACGATAACAAGATATGCAAAATTATTTTGAGAAAAAAACATAGATTTTTCATGAAAAGAATCATGAAAAGAGGAAAACGGGAAGATAAGCGAATAGAAATAAAAGAATGCCATAAATATAAGAAAAACAAAAGTACCATGCTAAAACAAAAAAATCCTATTGAAAAAATAATGTTGATATGATAGCTTATAGTTAATAAAACTCAAACAAAACGGTATTGCCCTGAAAAGCAGAACCGTATAAAACGGAGGATTACTATGGAGAAATACAATAAGCTTTCAACGCTTCCTCTTGGTTCCATTAATCCGCGCGGATGGATGCTGGAGCAGCTGCGTAGGAATAAAGATGGAATTGGCGGACATCTTCCCGAGTTGGAGCCAAGAATGATCGCCACTCCCTATACCACCCGTGAAACCGAACCGCACTGGGGTGAAGCACGTAAAGCCGGTTGGGGTGCAGAGATCTCCGGAAACTATTGGTATGGACTGGTAGAGCTTGCCTATACACTTAACGATGATGAACTGAAGGCCATGGCAGACAAATGGGTAGCGGAAGTGCTTGCCAACCGCTGCGAAGATGGCTATCTCGGAACCTACACCGAAAACGATGATATGTTTGATGACTACAATGCGTGGGGAACCGCCTGCGGCATGAATGCCCTGCTCTCCTATTACAACGCAACCGGCCGTGAAGATGTTTTGAAAGCAGTTCACGACTGCATGCTGTGGTTCTGCAAAAACTGGGCCGGTGATAAAAAGACGCGCTACGCAGGCATCTTTATTGCAAACGCAATGAGCAAGTGCTATCTGCTTACAGGAGACAAACGGCTTGTGGATTTCTGCGAGGAATATTATGATTTTCTTGAGAAAAACGATCTCTTCGGAAAATCCCTCTCTGCATATCTTGGTGAAAAACTCAGATATAACACCAACCACGGTGCGGGGTATACTAATTCCATGGTGCGCCCTCTGGATGTCTATTTGATGAACGGTGATGAAAAATATCTCAATGCGACACTCAATGCCTACCGCAAAGCAAAAAATAAGATGATGCAGAAAACCGGAGGCATTACCTGCGAGGTCGAATACCTTGCTCCGCTGGGAGCTGTTGTTGAAACGGAATACTGCGGAATTGCCATGTTCAACTACGCTATGGCAAACCTGCTCTATGTAACGGCAGAGTCGGAATACGGCGATGAAATGGAAAGAACCGTGTTCAACGCAGGTGAAGGAGCCCGTAAAAAAGATGAAAAGGCAATTGCCTACATGTCCTCTCCCAACCAGATATTTGCAACCGAAAAATCCTCTCCCGCAGCAGGGTTCCATCAGGTGTACGCTCCCTGTGATCCCACTGCCTGCTGTCCCGTTATGTCGGTAAGACTGCTGCCCGAGTATTTGCGTTATTCGGTGCTGAAAGGGGAAGATGGTTCGGTTTGGTTCGGCGCATATGCTCCCATGAAGGCTTCTGTAGACGGCATTTCCTTTGAGACCGAGACTCTCTATCCCTTCCGTGATACGATAGAGTATAAAATCAGTACTGCTGCGCCTGTTAAAAAGACACTACATTTCCGCATTCCGGAGTGGTGCAATAACGCCTCCATAAAAGTCAACGGCAAGGACAGCGGTGTTGTTTGTGCAGCAAAGAGTTTTGCGGCTATTGACGGTGAATGGAAAGAAGGAGATATCATTACCCTCACTCTTCCGATGAGTGTAAGAATCAGCAAAGTGGATGACTCCGACCGCTGCTCTCATTTCCCCATAACCATCGAATACGGACCGCTGCTCTATGCACTGCAGGTTCCCGAAAGCTGGGATGCCTATCCCGGAAGACCGGTTACACCTCTTCCTGATGGATGGCATTGGTATAATGTCAATCCCATCATTCCCAGAAGTAATCTGGATGTCTATGACGACATGGGCAAACGGAAGGAATTGATCAGTTGGAATGTGGCATTGGATGAAAACATCACAGCTGACCAGGTGACCGTGGAACTGCTTGAACCGGCTGGCTATCCGTGGGAAAATCCTCCTATCAAGTTGCACGCCCCCGCATGGAAAGCACCATATGCTTACCCGCCCTATCCCTCCAGAAACGCGGAACCTCTCTGTGAAAAGGGTTATGTTGAAGTAACTCATCCCGTTGATATAGAACTGGTACCCTTTGGCTGCACCGCACTGCGTATCTCCTATTTCCCCAGAGCCGGTAAATAAAGTTGAATCTATAAGCGTGTGATTGAATATGGCCTGTTTCTCTGAATACTCAGGGAACAGGCCATATTATGTTTGTAAAAATAGAGCGGCTTAAAGAGAGATCCAGACAGTCAGAATTTGAAAGGAAAGTGATGAAAATAAAGAGAAACAAAAAAATACTATACAAAAACAAAAAAATCATATTGAAAAAACAACGTAAATATGATAGCTTATAGTTAATAAAACGAAAATAAAACGGTGTTGCCCTGAAAAGCAGAACCGTATAAAACGGAGGATTACTATGGAGAAATACAATAAGCTTTCAACGCTTCCTCTTGGTTCCATCAATCCGCGCGGATGGATGCTGGAGCAGCTGCGCAGAAATAAAGAAGGGCTTGGAGGAAAGCTTCCCGAGTTGGAACCGAGAATGATCGCCACTCCCTATACCACCCGTGAAACCGAACCGCGCTGGGGTGAAGAACGCAAAGCTGGTTGGGGCGCAGAGATCTCCGGCAACTATTGGAACGGACAGATTGAACTGGCCTTCACACTGGGTGATCCTGAGCTGATTGCCATGGCAGACAAATGGGTGGATGAAGTGCTGGCCAACCGCTGTGCAGACGGTTATCTGGGTACCTACACTGAAACTGACGATATATATGATGACTATAACGCATGGGGAAGCGCCTGTGGTATGAACGCTCTGCTTTCCTATTACAGTGCAACAAAACGTGAGGATGTCCTGAAGGCAGTTTATGACTGCATGCTGTGGTTCTGCGACAAATGGGCCGGGGACAAGAAGACCCGTTACGGCGGTGTTTCCATTGTCAGTTCTATGAGCGAAGTATATCTCTATACCGGCGACGAGCGCCTCATCAAATTCTGTGAAGATTATTATGATTTCCTTGAGCGCAACGACCTGTTTGACAAATCCCTCAAAGCATTCCTGGATCCCCATCTGAACTATAATGCCAACCACGGTGCCGGCTATGCAGAGAGCCTCAGCCATCCGCTGGAAGTTTATCTGATGAACGGCAACAAAAAGTATTTTGATGCAACCATCAATGCCTATCGCAAAGCCCGCGACAAGGTTATGCAGAAGACCGGCGGTATCACCTGTGAGTCTGAGTATCTTGCTCCGGTGGGCGCAATTGTTGAAACGGAGTACTGCGGTATCGCTATGCTGAACCACTCTCTTGCCAAGATGCTCTATACCACTGCAGATCCCGAATATGCAGATATGATGGAGCGTGCCGTATTCAACGCCGGTGAGGGTGCCCGTAAGAAGGATGAAAAGGCTATCGCCTATCTCCATTCCCCCAACCAGATTTTTGCTACTGCACACTCCTCCTATGCAGACGGACATCATCAGGTATATGCTCCCTGTGTACCGGTTTCCTGCTGCCCGGTTATGTCTGTACGTCTGCTGCCGGAATTCCTGCGTTATTCCGTGCTGAAGGGTGAGGACGGCTCTGTTTGGTTCAGTGCTTATTCTCCGATGAAGGTCAATGCCGGCGATATCTCCTTTGAGACCGAGACCCTCTATCCCTTCCGTGATACCATCGAATATAAAGTCAGTGCAGCTGCTCCCATTCAGAAGAAACTGTACTTCCGTATCCCCGATTGGTGCAAGAATGCCTCCATCAAAGTCAACGGTAAGGACAGCGGCGCTGTCTGCGCAGCAAAGAGCTATGCCGAGATCGAAGGTGAGTGGAAAGACGGCGATGTGATCACCGTTACCTTCCCGATGGAAGTGGTTGTCAGCAAGGTCGATGACTCTGATCGCTGCTCTAAGTTCCCCATTGCCATTGAGTATGGACCGCTGCTCTACTGCCTGCAGATCCCCGAAAGCTGGGATGCCTATCCCGGTACACCCTATACTCCGTTGCCGGAAGGCTGGCATTGGTACAACGTCAACCCCATCATCCCGCCCAGTGGACTGGATGTATATGATGATATGGGACAGCGTAAACACCTGATCAGCTGGAACGTAGCACTGGATGAAAACATCACCGCAGATCAAATCAGTGTAGAGCTGCTTGAACCGGCCGGCTATCCCTGGGAAAACCCGCCCATTAAGCTGCATGCTCCTGCATGGAAGGCTCCTTATTCCTATCCTCCCTATGCCAGCAAGACCATGAACCCCTATGGTGACAAGGGCCGTGTTTCTGTCACCCATGAGATGGAGATTGAGCTGATCCCCTTCGGCTGCACCGCACTGCGTATCTCCTACTTCCCCAGAGCGGATAAATAAGAATGACATCTGTGCCAAAAGCTAACAGTTAAAAGTAATCTCCCGCTTATCACTTGTTCAGGATAAGCGGGAGATTGCTTTTTTGAAAAAACGCAAAAAGAGATTATAGTAATGCTCCGAGTTTTAAAATACTGTTTTGTGAAAGCGTAAAGGTCTGAAGATCCTGACTAAAAATACCATCAGGGGTGATGGCATAGGTAAGCCGCCTGCCGTTGGGTCCATCCAGAATCTGGTGCAGAAAGCAAAGTGCTTCTTTGAAATCCTCAAAATCCTTGAAAGAAATATCGGTTTTCACCTCATTGATTGCCGATTTGAAAATACGGTCAACCTGCTCGGTACCGATAAGGGGCAGATATTGGTCGATAAAAGCCGCGCTGAGCTCCGATATTAATTTGCAGCGCACCTCCTCTCCACCGGTGTAAGCGGGAAAGGCAATAACAGAATAAAGCTGTTGTCCGGTGAAAAGCTGCAATCCCTCCGAGATTTCGGCAGGTGAGAGGGCGGCATGTTTGAGTGTGAACGGCATATAAAATTCAAGAGGACCAACAGCATCCATAGCAGCCGGAAGCACTTGTGAATCCATCTGCATATAGCCGTCAACCGTAATGCTGAATGTCTGCTCTATGCCGTCTTCAACACGTGAGATCCCACCATCCAGAAATAGTTCAGATATCGTATAGGAATCGGAAAAACAGGTCAGGATGGATTGAGCAGGAAGGGTTGTTATAGGGATTTCCTGCCTGAGTGCGTTGAAAGAGAGCAGCGTACAACCAAGAGGCTGCTGCTCTTCATTCAGAAACAAAAGCATGACGGTACGTTTGTCGGTGCTTTCAGGAAGATAAACCGATATTTCTTCTTCATAAGTAAGCTTTTCCTGCGGCATCAATGCAGCCACGGCAAGAAAAGCAAAAAAGCAGAGAATGATAAAAGCAAGTGCATAAGAAATCATAAAGGCGCGCAGCCAGTAACTTCGTTTATTTTTGGGGTACATTGATATTCTCCGATCAAAAAGATGACAGAGATAGTATTGACGGAAGAGAACCGGAAGATACTGATTTAAAGAGTGAATGTAAAAGTATGTATTTCTCCGGCGTGCAGATGCAGGGTGATCTCATTTGATGAAGGGGAATCAGGGAGATGCCAGCCAAAAAGCGGCAGAGTTTGTATCCCACTGTGCCATGAGAAAATATAACCAATGCCGTCCTCGCTGAAGACGATAATCGTATGCGAATCGAAACAGGCGGCGGTGGTGCGTCCGTTGGTTTCCCAACGCCAGTTACCGTTACTTTCATAGACAGGGCGGCCCATGGGACGTTTTTCGGATAAGGAGAGAAGTCGGCCAAGGGCCTGCATTGTTGCATCATCCGGGCGTTCTCCAAGGAGAAAATCTTCTGTGTTGTAAAGATAAGGGACGGAATAGACGGTGGCAGTGAGATAATCCTCTTTTATATGCTCGGAATTCATGACAGAATCGGAATCCAAGAGTATGTTGGGAGAGACAAGAGAGGCTATCCTTGCGCGGATTTCCCGTTCATCACGCACGCTTTGGTCGCCCAGACGGTTAATGTGGATATCGTTTTCAAAGAAAGGATTGACGGTGCTGGTGTTAACAAGAACGTCGGATTTTATTTGTTGTGCTGCTGAAGTAAACATCCTGTAAAAGCGACGTAGTTCCCTGACACCGATCCCTTTTTCTGGATGGGCGTAGGAGACCTTCATAGGATCCGGAATTTGGAATGGACCATCGATTTTGACGCCGTCTGCATCGAGGCAATCCGGAGCATTGCCGAAAAGCACCCGGCATAGTTCTTTGATATACGCTTCCGCATGCTCTGAAGACCAATCAACATGCGGAATTCTGTTCTGTTCGGAAGAGAGAACCCGGAAACGTTCAGCAAGGGTTTGTGTCTCAGGTGAGAGATGTGTTCGCCTGTCGGCTGAGAAAGGAATAATCCAGAGAAGAACTTTGTGTCCCCGCCGATGACACTCGTCGATAAAACCGCGCAATCCATGGAAGCGGTTCTGATCTGGATAGGGATCAATAGACCACTCGTATTGCCAGAAAGCGTCAACCACAATGGTAAAATCAGTTTGAGCAAGCCGTTTTTCAGCATGATTCAACCAACAGTAAAGCCAATTAATATTATATTCGGGAGAAGCCCAATCGTCGGCGGTGTAGGCATTATATTGAAGTTGGGTACATTGATCACCGTAGCAGTCCACAGCAAAACGTTTCCACCAGGCGGGCCAGTTTTTTTGCTCAATAGGACAGGGATCAATGAGGCCATATTCACGGAGTTTGCTGTAATATTCAGCAAGAGCACACCATTCGTCTGTGGGAAAAGTCAACATTAAACGTGGGGCGATATAGGTATCGCCAGCTGACAGATGCAGATTACCGCCAGGCATATCGGCAAGAATTCCGAATTTTTCAGACATACGGTATTGATAAGAGTTGGGAAGATCCAACAAGGAGTAGGCAATTTTGCCGAAGCGATTGCCGGAGAGCATAAGGAAAGGGGGCGGGGCAAAATAACTGTCAGTTGAACAATTACAGGGACGTTTATAAAGAGAGGAACCATGTCCAAAAGTATTGTAGGGAGCGGGAGAAAAATAAAAATTGTTATCGTTAACGCTTAGAGCTTTGTTTCCTTTGCGGAAATATTCCAGCGTGTGGATAGCTGTGGGTTGTGCGGCAGTTGTGGAAAATTCCGTAAGGATACAGTCGTCGTTGAGGGTAAGTATAAGTGATGCACTGCCCAACGGAGAGGAAAGATTTTGGTACTGTAGAGAAAGCCTGTTATTTTCCCAAAGTGGCTCACCGGCAATATCGTATACCGTACCATCGGAAAGAGTAAGTTGAGTGGAAAAAGGGAAATGTTGCAGCCGTTCGCCCAAAAGGTTGAATAGAGAGAGGAAACCGTTGGCATATTCCAGAATATATTTTGTTTTTTCAATTCTCACGCAGAACGCCCCCTGTTGTTTTTTTATTTATGGTATAATATGCGGGGCAAAAAAGGAATTGAAAAAACATATCAATATATGGTAAAATCATATTGGTGATCAAGGTGAAAAGAATTTTTGCATTATACAATAATGAAGATGAAGTTCATATCTGTGCCTTTGGCAGAGAAGATATTCCCAGAGATGCGCGATGGGGTAAGGGGAGTAGGGATATCTTCCTGATCCACTATGTTCTTGAGGGAGAGGGATACTTTAATTCACATAAAGTCAGAACCGGAGAAGGTTTTTTTATTACGCCTCAGATGATTCATGAATACCACTCCTCAGAGGCGCATCCATGGCGTTATTTCTGGGTGGCATTGAATGGATTGAGGGCAATGGAAATATGTGAAAATCATATAAAGACAAATGAGGATGGGATTTTTGAATATTCCGGCAGAGGAGAACTGCTGGGGCTGATGGATAGCATCTTTTCCGAAAAAGAATTTATCGGCCAAACCAAAGCAATGGGATATTTTTTGTTGCTGATGTCGCTTCATGATGAGGAGGGAAAGGCAAAGGGAAATGAGTACGTGGAAAGAGCCAAAAAATATATGCATACGAACTTTTACCGCAGCCTGTCGGTGACCGAAGTGGCAGAGAAGGTTGGAATCAGTGACAGATATCTCTACAATTTGTTTGTAAAATACGAAGGAATTTCCCCGAAGCAGTATCTGGGGGAATTGAGGTTTAAGAGATCCTGTTCTCTTTTGAAAAATTTGGATTGTTCAGTTGCGGAAGCAGCCTTTTCGGTAGGATTTGAAGATGCATTGGCTTTTACAAAGTTTTTTACGAAAAAAGCAGGTGTGTCACCGAGAGAATACAGAAAAAGTTTGAGAAACTGAATTTTGGCGAAACAGAGACGAGGAGAAGATAGGATGAATACACGTGCAGAAAAATTGTTGGACAATATAAAAAAATGTGTAAAAGAAATTTTTGCACAGGAATTGGTTGGTGTGTATGTCCATGGTTCACTGGCATTTGGATGTTTTCACTGGGATAGAAGCGATATTGATTTTCTCATTGTGACAGAAAGTGTCCCAACACAAGCACAAAAAGAGCAGCTGATCAGAGAAATGCTCTACCTGGATGAAGAAGCTCCCTCAAAGGGTATGGAGATGAGTGTGCTCACAAGAGAGAACTGCCGTCATTTTGTACATCCCATGCCTTTTGAACTGCACTGGTCTAACTTCCACAAGGAGAATTTCCTGCGGGATCTCAGCGGTTATTGCCACTATATGCAGGGGGAAGATCCGGATTTGGCAGCACATGTTGCCGTAACAAAAGCAGTGGGTTTTGCATTGTGCGGAGAGCCCATTGATGAGGTGTTTGCGGAGGTGCCGAAGGCAGCCTATGTGGACAGCATCCGCTGTGATTTAGCTGGGTGCCTTACAGAGATTGAGAAAGCTCCGCATTACTATATCCCCAATCTTTGCCGTG
The DNA here is from genome assembly GCA_015067185.1 of Oscillospiraceae bacterium. Taxonomy (GTDB): domain Bacteria; phylum Bacillota; class Clostridia; order Oscillospirales; family Ruminococcaceae; genus SIG526. Next base: position 31,865 of record SVMZ01000029.1, read on the forward strand.
CGCTGGCTTATGCGGAAGAAAATTTGATTCTCTCCAAAGAACAGGGGCTGCGCTGGGCCGCGGAGAGACTTCCAAAGCGGTGGGAATATTTGCTGCAGAAAGTTTTGGAGTGTCATTACCTGGGAACGGTGTTTGGCTGTGAACAGGATCGTGAAACGGTAAAAGTATTTGCGGAAGAACTGCTGCGTTGCCTGAAAAAAGCAGGAATTTAAGAAAAACGCTCCGAGCCTTTGACTCGGAGCGTTTTTGTGAGTGAAAGTTATTCTATCGTCAGGAAAATGGTCTCCATGGGAGACAACGATTCATTCAGGACCAAGGTGGAGCCCTGAAGAAGGGAATGAGGAGCCCGACCGAGCAGGGCAGATTTGCTCCAAAGCGTGATAACGGCATTGGGAGAAAGATCATCGCCGAGACGGAGAGCCAGTTGATCGTAGGAATCGCTGGAGGTGTTGACAAGAGCCAGCACACGGCGGGTTCCAGTGGCATACTGATAGATATGGAGATAGGGGGTATTTATGGCATAGGTCGGCGTGCAGCCGTCGACGCGTGCAATGGCATCCTGAATCAGCTCGCAGCGGATACTTGTGCGGTGTGTTCCCCAGGAAGAAGGATAGTTGGCATAGGGAAGGAGGACAGTTTTTCCGTTGACAATGGTCATTACAGGGGAAACAGGCTTCCCTTCCGGTGAGCGGGCTTCGGTCATGACTTCAACCTCGGCATTGTCGTTGTAGTCGATGAGAACACAATCACCGCTATCGTTCTGCATGGTAAGACGAGCCCGTGTAATACCGTTATAGCGGCATCCGTTGGCAACCTCTTCATAGGAGGCGATCCCGGAATTAGACGGAAGCACAGTAACGGATTTTGCACCAATCAGCCCGAGCAGGCCGCGTTTTGCCAGCACAAGAACCGCTTCTCCATCCAGAATAGCAGGATGCTCGTTGAGAAGAATGGCTATTTCTTCATCGGAAAGAGCAGCAAAATACTGTCCGGAGACCGCAATAAAAGCACCAGGTGCAGGTTTGGCGGTTTGATAACAGTTGGTTACCGAGAACATGGTGAGAAGCGAAGCAAAGTTGCGCTCACGGGGATACAAACCGAAGATGCTGGTGGGATTGAGAGATTCCAACGTATAAGAGGCATTGGGGTTGATCAAAACCTCGATGCCTTCATTTTTCGCCTGCGCCAGATCAAAAGAGCGGGTCATGTTCATGAAGGGAAGGGTCTCAGCCAACATATGCTGATATTTTTCGCCGGGAAGAATCCCGTTTCCCATCATATCATAGATATTCATAGTGATACCGGCAGCAGCAATTTGCGCAGAGGTCTCAACCTGAAATCCGGTAAAGGAACAGGATTTGGTAAAGCGGGTATCCGGGAAATTTTCCAACTCGGGATAAATTTCAATATCCGGAGGAAGCAGGGCTTTGGTAAGCCGGGATATAAGCTGGAAATTGGCGCCATATTCGGAAGAGGTGGGTTCGGAGTAAGCAGGCAGATGAATGCGCACACAGGGACGCTTATTTCCGGTAAGCCGTTCCATCAATGCATACCAATCACGCCCCTCAGCACAATGGGTGGCAGGGTCGGAAGTCATAAGTCCCATACGGATATCCGGGTTTACAGCAAAAACAGATTTTGCAACGCGGTCCGCAAGGTGCAGCATGGTTTCGCGGGAGACATCAAGCCATATTTTGCGATAGGGATGAACTTCGCCCGGGGCGCAGATTCCTTTGATAAATTCTTCACGGGTCAGTTTTTTCCCTGCCCGCTCGGAATAAAGCTTCATGTGTTCATCACAGAAGCAACCGCCCCACACCAGTGGAGCATGATTGTGAAGGCGGAAATCGTCCTCGATCCACAAGACATTAGGGGAGAGCTCGGCATATTTGGCATAACAGCGGCAGAGGTTATCCAACCAGTCTTCATCCAAAGGACATGCGCAGGCAGTAGCTTCCCTGCCGTAAGGATCCACCATCAGACGGAAATTTTGTCCGGGTTTCAGTTTGCGGCCTCGGTCACAATGAAGCAGCGTCATCCAGGGATTGATGGAGCTGCGGACACCAATTTCGTCCATTCTCTTTTTTCCCTTTTTGACAACCTCGAGCCAAGGTTCCAGTTCTTCCAATGTCGCATGACCGGTATTAAGTTCCTCGGCCAAAATAAAGAACATGACCTCTTGTGTATGAGACTCCCGGCAAAAATCAACAAGTGTATCCAAACGCTCCTCTTCGCAAAGACCGGGCTCTACACAATAACGTAGAATATAATCGTAAGTTTTTTGTTTCATAGCATCACCAAAATTTTAACGGCAGTTGTCGAAAGCCTCATCCAACAGTTTGAGGTTTTCGGTAACCATGTAGTTGTCGGCATCGTCTACCAACTTGTAGGTATTGGCAAACCGGAACTGCCAGATCTCGTAGCCACCGCGGCAGATCTGATCCTGGGAGGGCAGATAGGCAAGGGCACCATTGGCATTGGAAAGGGAGAGCGTATGTGTGAACTTGCTGTAAAGCCGCAGACGCAGAGTCATTTCGATGAACATCTCAAACTGGAAAGGAACAATGGCGGTATTACCGATAGCGATAATGCTCTGCGGGAATACATAGTGGGATTTAATATTACCGGATTCATATTCATCCAAAATCTCTTCCCAACGGACAATCTCGTTAACTTCGGAGAAACGCTTCTGGGAGCAAAGATACTCTTCAGAAACCAGCTTTTCTTTTTCGGCAAGAGCAACTTCCTTCGGGGGCAGCGGCTCATAGGGAATGGTAACATCGCCGTTTACAACAACGACGGGAACATTACGCCACTCTTTGATCTTGCGCCATGCGGAGACAGCGTCAAGACCAGCACACTTACCAAGTTCAAGAGCCGCCTCGTAGCTCTGGGTGGTGTCGCCGTTGGGGCAGCGGGGACCGGTTTCACCGTTGGAACCGGCGAGGAACAAAGAGATTCCTCCTGTTTCGCGTTCCAGAATATCCTTCATGGGACCGGGCCAGTCACGGGTGATCTCCGGATCAGTTCCGGAAGCGGTGGCGTGGGCACTGTAGTGGATCATGTTGAGGATGATGCTGCCGGTCTCTGCATCCTTGAAGGAGAGAACGGTCATCTCTTTGTCCATCAGCCCCCAGGGGCACTGACCAAGACCAATTTTGCCGTCCGGTGTGATGCTGCGACGGTTGGAGGCAATATAGCTATCGGTGGAAGCAACACCGAATAGAGCGGGGCGAAGATTCTTGACAGCCTCAGCAGCGGCTTTGACCGAATTGGGAAGCAGATTATTATACATATAGTCAGTATTGCCGTTGCCCAAGCCGGAACGTCTTACGCCAATAACAGGCGCAGAATGGGTGTGGCTGGTATTGACGATAATGCTGCCAAAGGGAACGCCGGTCTCTTTCTCTACAGCAAGACGGATCTCATCGGAATAAGAGGGTGGGCAGCCCAGTACATCAAGAGTGATAACGAGAGCCTTTGTGTCGCCGTATGTAAAAGCAGCGGCAATGGCATGAAGGTCATCGCCGACGGCCTGAGCAGGACGTCCAGGAGAATAACCACAGAGGATGGTGCCAAGCGGAGGGGTGATAACAACTCTTCCAACACCTGCTTTCAGAATGGGATAATGATTATCGGACATACAAAAACTCCCCCTTATATATAAAGTAAAACCGCCGCAGAAAACAGTTGATGGTATATGTTTTCTGCGGCAGGTAAAATATCAGGACAATATCGAATTAAAACTTATTTGCACTGCTCGAAAGCCTCATCCAGCAGTTTGAGGTTTTCAGTAACCATATAGTTGTCGGCATCGTCAACCAACTTGTAAGTGTTGGCATAACGGAACTGCCAGATCTCATAACCACCACGGCAGATCTGATCCTGGGAGGGCAGATAAGCAAGAGAACCGTTGGCGTTGGAGAGGGAGAGCGTATGGGTAAACTTGCTGTAAAGACGCAGGCGCAGGGTCATTTCCATGAACATTTCGAACTGGAAAGGAACAATAGCAGCCGTACCGACAGCAATGATGCTCTGCGGGAATACGTAGTGGGATTTGATGTTGCCGGACTCATATTCAGCAAGGATATCTTCCCAGCGGACAATCTCGTTAACTTCGGAGAAGCGTTTCTGAGAGCGAAGATACTCTTCGGAAACGAGACGATCTTTTTCGGCCTGAGCAACTTCCTTCGGGGGCAGCGGCTCATAGGGAATGGTAACATCGCCGTTTACAACAACGACGGGAGCATTGCGCCAATCCTTGATCTTGCGCCATGCGGTGACAGCATCATGTCCAGCGCGCTTGCCAAGCTCAAGAGCAGCTTCGTAGCTCTGGGTAGTACCGCCATTGGGGCAACGGGGACCGGTTTCGCCGTTGGAACCGGCAATAAACATGGTAACACCGCCGGATTCGCGCTCAAGAATATCTTTCATGGGACCGGGCCAGTCGCGGGTGATTTCCGGGTTGGCACCGGAAGCGGTGGAGTGTGCGCAGTAATGGATCATGTTGAGGATGATCTTTCCGGTCTCTGCATCCTTGAAGGAGAGAACGGTCATCTCTTTGTCCATCAGACCCCAGGGGCACTGACCAAGACCAATCTTACCGTCCGGTGTAATGCTGCGGCGGTTGGAGGCAACATAGCTGTCGGTGGTGGCAACACCGAACAGTGCAGGACGGAGATCCTTAACAGCAGCAGCGGCGGCTTTTACGGAGTTGGGCAGCATATTGTTGTACATAAAGTCCACATCGGCAGTACCCCACCCGGAGCGCTTGAGGGAGGTAACAGGACCAGAATGTGTATGGGTGGTATTGAAAACGATGTTGCCAAAAGGAACGCCGGTCTCTTTGGCAATCGCTGTTCTGATTTCATCAGAGAGTTCGGGAGGGCAGGTGCATACATCGGCAGAGAGGACAAGGGCGGTGGTATCACCGTAAGACATAGCGGCAGCAATCACATGAAGATCATCGCCAACAGCCTCTGCAGGACGTCCGGGGGCATAACCATAAAGAATGGTGCCAAGGGGAGGGGTAATAACAACGCGGCCAACACCGGCTTTAAGGACGAGAGCTGTATTTTTCTCAGACATCAGAGAACACCCTTTCATATAAGACATTTTAATAGATGAAATTCATCTTAACTGAATCATAGCACATATTTTTGATAATATCAAGAGATTTTATATAAGTAATATCATTAAATATTCAAACCGCAAAATAAAGGAAAAGCCGCTTTGCATCCAGACGGCAAAGCGGCAGATACTGGTACACTGAAATAAGAAAAATCAGAGTTTTGCTGCGGTGAGGGTGTTTTTGAGCAGCATGGTAATGGTCATGGGGCCGACACCGCCGGGGACAGGGGTGATATAGCCGGCTACCTGGCTGACGGAAGCAAAATCTACATCTCCGCAGAGCTTGCCGTTTTCATCACGGTCCATACCGACGTCGATAACGACGGCGCCGGGTTTGACCATATCGGCTGTGACAAACTTCGCCTTGCCGATGGCAACAACAAGAATATCGGCACGACGGGTCACTTCAGCAAGATTTTTGGTACGGGAATGGCAGATGGTGACGGTACCATTCTGGTGGAGCAGAAGCATGGCCATAGGTTTGCCGACAATGTTGCTTCGGCCGATGATTACACATTCTTTTCCGCAAACATCAATATTACTTTCGCGCAGCAGTTCCATAACACCGGCAGGTGTACAGGGCAGGAACTTGTGATCGCCGATCATAATATGACCAACGTTTTCGGCATGGAAAGCGTCCACATCTTTTTTGGGAGAAATAGCGGCAATGATCGCTTCGTCGTCAATGTGTTTGGGAAGAGGAAGCTGAACAAGAATGCCATGAATATCGGGGCGTCCATTGAGTTCCTCCACCAGTGCGATCAGCTGTTCCTGAGTGGTTTCCTCCGGCAGAGCATATTCTTCGGAATGGATACCAACCTGAGCACAGGCCTTTTTCTTGTTGTTGACATAAGTACGGGAGGCAGGGTTATTTCCTACAATAACAACGGCAAGACCAGGGACAATGCCATCGTTAATAAGTGCTTCCACGTCCTTACGGATATCTCCTCTGAGCTTTTCGGATATTGCTTTTCCGTCAATGATTTTTGCAGTTTCAGCCATTTTATATTCCTCCGTATAAAACAGACCCAAGACAAAGGCCGATCAACAGGTTTTGTGCTTGGGTCATCAATGATAAGCGTTAATTATTCTTTGTTGGCGGTGTCTGCAGCAGATTCGCAGTCACAGGCGCATTCTTCTGCACAGCCACAGTTTTTGTCGCAGGTGCATTCTTCTGCACAGTCACAAGTTTCGTCACAGGTGCACTCTTCTGCGCAGTCACAAGTTTCGTCACAGGTGCATTCTTCTGCGCAGTCACAAGTTTCGTCACAGGTGCATTCTTCTGCACAGTCACAAGTTTCGTCACAGGTGCACTCTTCTGCGCAGTCACAAGTTTCGTCACAGGTGCACTCTTCTGCGCAGTCACAAGTTTCGTCACAGGTGCACTCTTCTGCGCAGTCACAAGTTTCGTCACAGGTGCATTCTTCTGCACAATCACAACCCTCGTCAGATTTTTCTGCGGCAGCTTCTTCCTTCAAACGCTTGTAATAAGTGCCGGCAACAACCTCTTGTCCTTCTTCGGTGAGAACATAGAGCTTGAGGAACTCAGGATCATGGCTGAGACGAATTTTATTGCGAATGACAATCCAGGCAATGAGAGAGGCAAGGAAGAGAAGACCGGCGAGAACCTGAGAGACACGCAGAGATCCAATCATCAGGCTGTCGGTACGGAGACCCTCGATAAACATTCGGCCGAGGCTGTACCAACCGGCATAGAAGAGGGTGATCTCACCATCAAAGCGTCTGTGTTTGATATACAGCGCGATAAGTACAAAACCAATAAGGCACCAGAGGGATTCATAGAGGAAGGTGGGATGTACGGGGAGAGAGGGATCAATGTTCATACCGATTGCTTCCAGGGCAAGCTCATGTTCTGCAAGGTAGGATTTGATACGGGCACTGGTCATACCCCAGGGCAGCGTGGTATTGCCTCCA
>SVMZ01000030.1 GCA_015067185.1 Oscillospiraceae bacterium
CAGTTTGATGATGGTTCTGCCCAACCGCCGCGGTTCCCTCTACCGCGTCCTTTCCCGTTTTAATGCGCTTGGCATTAACCTGCTCAAGCTGGAAAGCCGTCCGCTTCCCAACAGTGACTTTGAATTCATGTTCTATTTTGATATTGAAACCTCGGTATATTCCGAAGAGTTTCTCCGCGTCTTTGATGATCTGGAAACAGCGGTGGCAAGCATGAAATATCTCGGAAGCTACACAGAAGTGATATGATCGGAGGCGTTTTCATGCTTCATTTCGGCCTGATCGGACGTAAACTCTCCCACAGTTTTTCCCCCGCTATCCATGAGATGATCTCACAATCTGTGGCCACCTCTCTGCAATATGATTATCAGCTTTTCCCCATGGAACCGGAAACGGTAGGCAACTTCGTCCAAACCACCACGTTGGATGGTTTTAACGTTACTATCCCCTATAAGACCGATGTCATTCCGTTTTGCAGTACCCTGTCCCCCCGTGCCAAAGCCATCGGCAGTGTAAACACCATGAAACGGCTTCCTGATGGAACCTTCCTTGGAGACAACACCGATTACTTTGGTTTTGAATATATGTTGGGAGAAGCTAAAGCCTCTCTCCGAGGTAAAAAGGCACTTATCCTCGGTAGTGGCGGCGCCTCCAAAACAGTTTGCGCCGTCTTGCAGGATTCGGAGATTCCCTATGTAGTCATCTCCCGCTCCGGCGAAAACAACTACAACAATCTGAACCGCCACAGCGATGCCGCACTGATCGTCAACACCACACCGGTGGGGATGTATCCCAACAACGGCGAATCCCCCATTGATCTTAGTTTGTTCCCCAGCTGTCAACTGGTGCTTGACCTCATCTATAATCCCTCCCGCACAGCACTGCTGCTGCAGGCCGATGAACTTGGCATTCCCGCTAAAAATGGACTTTCCATGCTTGTTGCACAGGGCGTCCGCGCAGGAGAAATTTTTCTTGACACTGCCTTGAAGGAAGAACTGATAGAAGATATTACCGCTTCCATCGCAGCAAAAACCCGCAATATCCTCCTCATCGGCATGCCCGGATGCGGAAAAACTACAGTTGCCACCTATCTTTCGGAGATGACCGGACGCAGAATGATCGACACCGACGAGTTGATTGTTCAGCATGCCGGTATGCCCATTCCGGAGATTTTCAGCCAATACGGTGAAAAGCATTTCCGTGAGTTGGAAACATCTGCCCTCGCTGAGGCCTCCAAAGAAAGCGGTGTTATTATTGCCACCGGCGGCGGCATCGTCACACAGCCAAGAAATCTGCCGTTAATCCGTCAAAACAGTCGCTGTATCTTTTTGGAGCGCCCTCTTGAACAGCTGGATATCTCCGGCCGCCCCATCTCTCAGGCTGTCGGTGTAGAAAAGCTCCTCCAAGAACGTCTTCCGCTTTATCAGGCATGGAGTGAGTTCTATTTCTTCAATGAAGACTCCCATTCCACTGCCAAAAAAATCTGTCAGATGCTCGGTTTATAATTTCTTTGTAACACTTTAATTTCAAAGGAGATACGCCATGAAAAATCTCGGCTACTACAACGGTACCTATGCACCTCTTGATGAACTGACGGTTCCTTTCAACGACAGGGTACACTTTTTTGGAGACGGTGTTTATGAGGCAACTCTTGCCCGTAACTACACCATTTACGCCCTTGATGCCCATGTAGACAGATTTTTCTCCAGCGCATCCATGGTGGATATCCATATCCCCCACGGCAAACAGGAAATTAAGGATATTTTGAGTTCTTTAGTAAAAAAACTGGATGATCCCGATCAGCTTGTCTATTGGCAGGTTACACGAGGTACTCAGGAACGCAGCCACACCTATCCCGAAGATATGATCGGTAATTTTTGGGTGGTGCTGAGGCCAATGAAGATGAAGGATCTCACATGTCCTATCACCGCAATCACTGCTCCTGATACCCGTTTCCTCCACTGCAACATCAAAACCCTCAACCTCATGCCTGCCGTTCTCTATGCACAGCAAGCTCAGCGCAGTGGACATTACGAGACTATCCTCTACCGAGAGGGCGGCAGAGTGACCGAGTGTTCCCACTCCAACGTGCATATCATCACCAGGGACGGCACCTTCAAAACCGCTCCCACCGACCATCTGATCCTCCCTGGTATTGCCCGTGCACATCTCATCAAGGCCTGCTGTGAGCTTGGAATTCCCGTGGATGAGTCTCCTTTCTCTTTGGAAGAGATGATGGATGCCGACGAAGTTTTGGTGTCCTCCTCCACCTCTCCCATACGATTTTGCAGCACCATTGACGGCAAACCGGTCGGCGGCCGTGCTCCCGAAACGGTGAAGAAACTGATGGATTGGACACTTAATGATTTTTACACCAAAACAAATTTATAATTATACGCAAAAAAGCAGTCAACGCTTATCGGAAGCGTTGACTGCTTTTTACTATTCAAAAATATTAGAAAACAATAACTCTGATTACGTTCTCGACAGCCTTCAGGTCTGCAACAACCTTATCGGCTACTGCTGCATTGACATCAATGAGGGTATAGGCATAATCCTTCTTGGATTTGCTGGTGAGGTTCTCGATGTTGAGACCATCTTCAGCAATAACAGCGGAGAGATTGGTGATTACAGCAGGCTTGTTGAGATGGATAACACCGATTCTGGCTTCACCGGAACGCTCCATAGAGAGGTTCGGGAGGTTGACAGAATTCTTAATATTTCCGTTTTCAAGGAAATCGGCTACCTGCTTAACAGCCATATAGGCACAGTTCTCTTCGGATTCCGGAGTGGAAGCGCCAAGATGCGGAATTGCAGTGATGCCTTCTACACCAAGCATATCGTCGCTGGGGAAGTCGGTTACATAGGCTGCCATCTTTCCGGATTTTACAGCGGCAATGATATCCTCAGATACAACCAGTTCACCACGAGAGAAGTTGAGGAGTCTGACGCCGTCCTTCATCTGGCCGATGGTTTCCGCATTGATGGAACCCTTGGTATCGGGGGTTGCGGGGATATGCATGGTGATATAATCGCAGTTCTCGTAGATCTCTTTGAGGCTGTGTGCATGATGGATCACACGGGAGAGCTCCCAGGCATTGTCAACAGAGAGATAGGGATCGTAACCATAAACTTCCATGCCAAAATGGCGGGCAAGGTTGGCAACCAGAACACCAATTGCACCCAAACCGATAACGCCCAGCTTTTTGCCAAGCAGCTCAGGACCGGCAAACTGTCCTTTGCCTTTTTCAACCAGCTTGGAAACTTCGGCGCCGCTGCCCTTCAGTCCCTGTACCCATTCCATAGCAGAAGCTACCTTACGGGAACCGATCAAAAGGCCAAGGATAACCAGCTCTTTTACTGCGTTTGCATTTGCACCGGGTGTGTTGAAAACAACAATACCCTGCTCTGTGCAGCGGTCGATGGGAATATTGTTAACGCCGGCACCTGCTCTTGCAATTGCCTTAAGGGAGGGCTCAAACTCTGCCTCGTGAAGGGAAGCGGAACGAACCAGAATGGCATCCGGGTTCTCCATATTATCTGCGCAGACATACTTATCGCTGTTCAGCTGTGCAAGACCGGCAGCAGATATTTTGTTTACTGTTTTTATGTTATACATTTTCACAGCAGCTCCTATCAGTTGTTCTTTTCGAAGTCTTTCATAAAGTCGATGAGCTTCTCTACACCCTCAACAGGCATAGCGTTATAGATGGAAGCTCTCATACCGCCAACGGTACGGTGACCTTTCAGGTTGACAAAACCGGCAGCCTCTGCAGCCTTGACAAACTTTTTATCCAGTTCTTCATTACCGGTTACGAAGGGGATGTTCATGAGAGAACGGTCCTCTTTGACAACAGTTCCGCTAAACATATTGCTGTTGTCGAGGTAGTCATAGAACATACCGGATTTATATTTATTGAGCTCGTTCATCTTGTCGAGTCCGCCAATTTCATCGCGGATCCACTCAAGGATAAGCTTGCAGATGTAAATGGAATATGCGGGAGGTGTGTTATACATGGAACCGTTATCGGCATGGATTCTGTAATCCAGCATAGTGGGAGTACCTTCACGTACTTCACCCAGCATGTCTTCGCGAACAATGGCAACAACAAGACCAGCAGGTCCGATGTTCTTCTGTGCTCCTGCGTAGATGGCAGCAAACTTGGTAACATCAACAGCTTCACTCATAATGCAGGAAGACATATCGGCAATCAGGGGAACATTGCCTACATCGGGGAGGGTGTTGTAGTGGGTACCGTAAATGGTGTTGTTGTAGCAAACATGGACATAGTCGGCATCCTGACGGATGATATCGGGAGTTACCTTCGGAATATAGGTGAAGGTCTTATCTGCGGAGGAGGCAGCGGCCTTGGCGTCGCCGTATTTTCCGGCTTCCTGATATGCCTTCTTGGCCCACTGACCGGTTACAATATAATCAGCCTTACCTGTCTTCATGAAGTTCAGCGGCACCATTGCAAACTGTGTGGATGCACCGCCCTGAAGGAACATTACCTTATAATTATCGGGAACACCAAGCAGCTCACGAAGAACAGCTTCACATCCTTCAATGATGGTTCCGTAGATTTTAGATCGATGGCTCATCTCCATAACAGACTGACCGCTGCCTGCATAATCCAGCATTTCTGCAGCCGCTTTCTTAAGAACGCTCTCAGGCATCATGGACGGACCTGCGGAGAAATTGTAAACTCTTGCCATTTTGTATCCATTCCTTTCAAGTATATATTCTGAAAACAAATATTTTCTCATTATATATTATTATATCTTCTGCACGATTTTTTGTCAATTCTATCGTATCTCGTTGGATTTATCTGTAATAATTCCCAAAAGTTATTCCAAACCCTTTCACCCTTTGTCTATTCTTTGTGACTCTCCCCTAAAACGTCCTCACACAGGTCACGCGACAGCGAATTCGTCCTCCCTACAAATACACCTGTATTTCACAAACATATTTTTCAATATAATCAATACAATTTGTTTACATTTCTTCTTTTGCTTGACATCCACACACAAAAATGATATTCTATTTTTAAATTTAAAACACAACAATAACTGGAGTGATTATCATGACTTCTCCTAAAAAAATTATGTTTCTGGGCGGCTCCATCACCTGCGGCGGCAATGCCACCGATCATAAGCTTTCCTGGCCGTATGTATGTTATTCCCAGATTGCGCAGGGACTTTTCTGCAACAATGCCACCTATCTCAACGCCTCCATTTCCGGCACCGGTTCCTTTGTCGCAGCCATGAGACTGGGGCAGCATGTTCTTCCCTATGCCCCCGACATGGTGTTCATTGAATTTTCGGTCAACGATCTCGGCGATGCTGCCTCTGACCCTGATCTCGTGATCTCTTCCCTGGATTATATTATCCAGAGTCTAATCAAAGTCAATCCCCATGTTGCCATCACCTTTGTCTATACCACGGTTGCCGGTAAAAATGCCTCTGCTACACACAGCATTGTTGCCAAACACTATGGTATTCCCGAAATTGATTTCCAAACCCCCATGGCAGCAGAGGTTAATGCCGGCCGCTGCAGCTGGGATTACTATCTGCCCGACAATGTCCATCCCAACGATATCGGTCACAAATTCTACGGTGATATTGCTGCTCAGGCCGTTCTTGCCGATCCTGAACGTTTTACCTCCCCCACACGTCATGCAGAGAGTATTGCAAAATATCCTTTCCATGATCCAAGAATCATCCCCGTTACCGAAGCCTTTGAGACAACCGGCTTCACCTACGGTCTCGTCTCCGATGATACCCACATCAAGCATCTTCCTGAATTAACAGTCACTCACGGTTCCTATTCCCGCAAACCCGGCGCTTCCATGAAGGTTCGTTTTCACGGCTCCCATTTCGGTATTTATCATCGCCTCTATACCAACTGCGGATGCGCTTCCGTCTCTATCGACGGTGAATATGCCGGCAAGCTGAACTGTTACCACAACTATGCCGCATCGTATAAAGATTGCGGCGAGTTCCTTTGCTTCTTCAAAAAAACCGGACTTGCCGAGGGCGAGCATGTTGCTGAAATCACGCTGCTGGATGAAAAACATGAAAACTCCGACGGCAACCACATGATCATCGCAGGCTTCCTTGTGGGATGATCCCTTCTTTTACATCAAATTCTATTCACAAAACCAAAACCGGAAGTTTCTTCTGCTGAACAGGGCAGGAACTTCCGGTTTTATTTTTCTTTATGGCAACGGCGATAAAAACAGCGGCATTTCCACTCTATATCCCGTATTTTTTCTTGACCCGCTCCAGTTTTTCTCCGAACGGCTTGGCAAACAGCATTAGGAAAATCATATTAGAAACAGCATATAAAATCGTGTGCGGCAGCGCCGCCACAATAGCTGCAGAATACAACTCCCACACCAGGCCCTCGTTATACCAAAGCACCGTCCAGATATCCATTACTACCGAAAAAGCGGCTCCCGACAAAACTCCGTACAAAACCAGCACAATCCTGCTTGCCTTCAACTGTTTTGCAAATAAGCCGGCGAGCAGCCCGATCATTCCCCATGCAAGCATCTGAAAGGGAGTCCACGGTCCCTGTCCGAAATAAAAATTGGATATCACCGCTGAAAGGGATCCCACCAAAAAACCAGCTTCTCCGCCAATATAAATTGCAGTGATAATTGTAAGTGCTGTGATCGGCTTAAACAGCGGAATAAATCTTCCCACCACAGAAAGAGCCACCATGACTGCTACTGTCACCAGCCTGCGGGTACCGATTTTTTTCTGCTCAAATCCGCATAAAAACAACCCCAACGCCAGCACTGTCACCGCCAGTGATACCGGTGCATAACTCTTCTCTTCCGAGATCAATGCGCCTATAACAATGACAGCCGGAATCAAAAACAGAAAGGCAATTTTCATCATCCGCCGCAATTTTTCATTCCTGATAACAATCATTGCTCAGCTGCCGCTCCTTTCCTCATTCCGGCTGCAAAGCGCAATTGCCTGTTCCACTGTTACAACATTTTCATAGTGTTCCCGTGTCATGCGGTTTGCCGCTGTGGTGTAAAAATTATTGCTGGCAAAAAATTGCTCCGGAACATCTTCCGCAATCACTTCTCCCCTGAAAAACATAGCGCATCGGTCTGCTGTTTCTGCAGCAAACTCCACATCATGAGTAACAATTACAATTGCCATTCCCTCGTTTCGAAGTTCTTTCAGCAGTTCAATTACTTCTTCTTTGGTGCGTGCGTCCAGTCCCTTTGTGGGTTCATCCAGCAACAGTAGCTGCGGTTTTGCAGCCAACACTTTCGCCAGCGCCACCAACTGCTGTTCTCCACCACTCAGATCGTAGGGATGGAGGTCGAAAATTTCTTTTCCGCTCAACAATGCAAACAGCTTTTGAGGGATTCTCTCTGCCCCTCCTACCTCTGCCAATTCTTCGCGGACAGTATTTTTCAGAAAAACGGTCTGCGCATCCTGAGGCAAAAATGCAAGGCACTCTTTGTAAAGGGAATTTTCTTTGTATTTCTCTGTTCGTTTTCCCAGCACCTTTATCTGTCCTCTGTATGCTTTGACCACACCGGCCGCCGTCTTCAGCAGGGTACTTTTGCCGGAACCGTTGCCTCCCAACAGACAGAATATTTCTCCCTTATATGCGGCAAATCCGGTTCCCTTCAAAACATCCGGCATCGATTTTGCATAACGAAACCAAACATCCTCCATCTCCAGAACAGGCGTTCCCGGGGCTGCCTTCATGCAAAAATCAATTTTTTTAATCTGATTCTCAAAATTCCCGGTAATAAAATCGGCGCCCTCTCTGATTGTCAGGGGACATGCTGTTTCTTTTTTATTAAGTCCATGGTATATTCGCACCGATGCAGGCATACTTTTCAGAAGCGCCGGATACTCATTCAGCTTCTGTGTCGCAAGACGCGGAGGAAGATACAGCTGCAGCATTCCGCTGTTCATCACCATCAGCTTATCGCAAATCGGTATTACATCTTCCAGACGATGCTCGGCAATGATGATGGTCAGGCCAAGCTCCCGATTCAGCTTGTGAAGTGTGGCAATAAAATCCGCTGCCGCAATCGGATCCAGCTGCGCTGTCGGCTCATCCAAAATCAACAGCTCCGGCTGCATCACCATAACAGCAGCCAGATTCAACAGCTGCTTCTGCCCGCCGGAAAGCTCATCCACCCGTTTATCAAACCATCCGCTTATTCCAAAGTATTCTGAGATCTCCGCCACACGACGACGCATTTCTTTCTGGGGCGTACCCAAATTTTCCAACCCAAATGCCAGCTCGTGCCAGACTTTATCGGTTACGATCTGCTGCTCCGGACGCTGCATGACAAACCCTACTTTGCCTGCCGAATCGCAGATAGACATTTCTCTGATGTCTGCATTTCTCAGCATGACCCTGCCGGTCAACTCGCCAAGCGGAGTCAGTTCTCTTTTCAGCAGCCGCAACAGCGTGGATTTACCGCTGCCTGTGGCTCCACACAAAGCAATAAATTCTCCCTTTTCCACACCAAAGGATACATTATTCACTGCTTTACGGCAACTTTCGGGATAGGTGAAGCTCAAATTTTCGACTGTAAGTATTTCCATTTGATCTCCTCCCCAACTTTAGCTACCGCCGGCAGAAATACTAAAATACCATAAGAAATATAGGATACCCACGTCTTTATGGGCCAATTCTTTACCGATATCACTTCCAGCGCAGGATAAAAGCTAACTACCGCCGGTGTGTCTCCCCCATACATTGCCAGCAGCGATATCGCGGTCAGCAGCAGAGATCCTGTCAAAAACAAAACATCCCGCAATGTAAACCTATATATTGAAAAAAAGCTGCGGCGGCCTGCGCCATATCCCCGTGCCTCCATACTGTCTGCCGTGATAATTCCATTTTCCAGCGTCCATGTTACCATCACGGAAAACACCCTTATTTTTCCTCTTATGTTGTCAATCCAATTTTCTTCCCGATAGAGTCCCAGTGTTTTCTGAGCATCACTCACTGTTTTTGCCTGCCGTGAAAACAGCGGCACATATCTCAATGCCATGGAGAGAATCAGAGACAGCTTCGGCATCGTCGATCCTAGAATATACAACAGCTTATCGCTTGTCATAATTTTTGAAAAACTTCTGAACCAATATATAGTTGCAACCACCATAGCCGATGACAGCGCACCGTACAGCAACGCCTCCAGTGTCACCGGATTGTTATTGAGCACAAACAGTACCATGCTGCCTTTATGATTAAAAAGAGGATTGACCAGTGTTCCCGCAAGCAGAAAAACCGCCAAAAACCAATGGCCACCCTCCCCTTGGATCATCCAAAGTAAAACTGCCCCGATCAGCGACAATCCGGTTATAACCGGATCCCGGCTGAACATGGCAATGCCGGCAGCACAAAGAAAAAATACCGCTGTTGCTATCGGGTTGCTGTTTTCCAATGTTCTCATCGCTGATCACCTCATTTCCTCTTATTCCTGCGCCCGGATTCCCTTTCCCATATCTACCGTATAAATCCATTCCACCACATCGCCGTCGGAAAGGATATAGGAGGCACATCCTTCCGACGGAGACTCTCCGTTTACCGTATAGAGCCATCCGGAAAGATCTCCATAATCGAACTCATAAATATTGGCAATTCCGGAAACATATATCAATTCCCCGCTGCCACTGCATTCAGTATGGATCTTCTTCTCCCTTGCCGCACGGATCAGAAGAGCGTATACGCTGTCTCCTTCCGCAATTTCAAATTCCGTTTTATCCAGAATCATACCGTTTTCGGGGATCTCTTTTCGGTTCTCATCTGCAATGCTTTCACAGCTGATGGACACAGTGACAGTCCCCACCGGATTCTCCACCGCTGTGCTGCTGTAAAACTCACCTGTACTCTTGATGTCAACAAAAAAGAGTACACCAAGCAAAATTGCTGCCGCTATCAGCACGGTCAGATAATTTTTAAATCCTCTTTTTTTCTTTGCAAGCAGAACCAGACACCACACCCCACACAACAACAGAATTCCGCCGCCTATCCACAACTTATATGCCGGCAAAAATGAGGTTCCCGTCTGCTTGCTTATTTCCTCTTTGTCTGTTTCAGTTGCTTTTTCTATGGTTATCTCTTTTACAGGAGCGCTTTCCGCCAAATAAAGCGCCCCTGCTTTCAGCGATACTGCCGCACAAAACACCTGATATTGTGCGATTGCATTTTTTCCTTTGCCGTGCTCATGCTCAAAACCACCATCATCCAGACGAAATTCCAGCATAGCTTCCGGCACTGTTTTTCCGTTTTTTATGAACCGCTCGTCTTGAAAACAATCTATCTCCAACGCGCAGAGTGCCATAATCACCTGTGCTGCACTCTCCGGGTTTTCCACACCATAGCTTGTAAAACCACCGTTATCCAATTGTCTTTCCGAAAGCAAAACCAGCGCTTTTTCAATGGCACTGGAAATTTCCGCATCGTCACGGCCGGGTGCAAGTGCCTGGATCGCCATAGCGGTAATATCCACATCCGCTGTTTCGCCCCGCAGTGCCCATCCGCCATCGGCGAGCTGGAGACCCAAAAGCTTTTGCTGTGTCTCCGTCTGCAGTTCTTCCCTGATTCCGTTATTCATCATGTGCAGCGCAAATACAATGCTCATAATTCCCTGCGTGCCGGTTGTTTCAACAGCCGTCTGCTCAATATACTCACTACAATATCCGGCTAACGTCAAGGCAAGGGCACAGCGCTGACGCTCCACTGCGTTGGATATATCTTTTTGAGCGATCTTACTTTTCAGTGCCTCCGCATAGGCAGAAAAATCATATTCTTTGCCCATTCTGCTCAAGGCAATGATATACCACTCCGAACCGCCTCCCGCATTCTCAGCAAGCTTTCCTTCGATCCAACTGTCAACGCTCTCTGCGCCAGCTGTTTTCAGCTCATACTGTAATAACTCATCCAGCAGCACATCCACTGTTTCTGCGGAGATTTTGTCCTCCGCCAAAACTGATACGGTGCAGGAACCGCACAAAACAACTGCCAACAGCAGCATTATGATCCGCTTCAGGTTTCTTTTCATCTGACGTTCAATCCTCAAAAACAGAATATGATCCACTTACTTCTTTCTTTTCTTTCCCAGAACAACTGCGGCTGCTGCAATGATAACAACTGCCGCTGCAATTACCACATACCAAACAGCACTCAGCCCGGAAGCTTCCGCTGTTGCTACACAAACCGGGGATACCAATGTGAGGGAATCTGATTTCGCACTGATCACATGCTCTCCCTTTTCCACTTTTATTACTGCAACACCGTTTTCATCGGTGACAACATCCGTTTCTTCTCCATCAACGGTGATCACTGCACCTGCAACATCCACAACAATGGGATTCCAGTTCTCGTCATAACCTGCATATCTGAGTGTCAGTGTCAGTTCATCGCCGGCTTTGGCTGTTACATTCTTTACATCAAAATAGGAATACACATCCGACCATGTTGTCAGATCGGTGTAGGCATAGGCACAAATATAGTCTCCATCGGCAATGGGATCAGACAGAGAGAGTGCCCCTGCATCATTGAGAATATAACCATAGCTTCCGCCGTTGTCAATTCCCCAAAGCAGGTTGAGGCTGATGCCATACTCTGTCATTGCAGAGCTGAAACCGGCAGCGGCTCCGCCGGGATATGCAGCTTCGTGGGCAAGATAAAGAGCATCATTGATGGTGAGAGCACCATCTTCATCTGCATCTGTTACACTGATTGTCTCTGCTGCCATAACGATTTCACCGTTTTCTCCTACGATTGTCACCGTTACCTCTGTACTCTCTGCTGCCAATGCTGTTACACAGCCTGTCACCATCATCAATGCCGCAGCCAGCACCGCTGTGACTTTTTTGAGCAGATTACTTCTCTGTTTTTTCATTTTGGTTTTCCTCCGTTTTTTGTTTCTTTGCCATAGTGCGGCGGCGTTTGGCTCTGATTCGCTTCTCTTTATTGTGTGTGGCACGGTCATCACTGCGCGGCGGCTTTACACCGGCCGCTTCCAGTGCTCTCGGCCACGGCCCGAAAAAAGATTTGATAGCTGCAACTTCTTCGTCGCTGAAATCATTGCGCTGCGGATATCGATTTTCTCCCGCCTGCTTCAGTTCTTCCTTTTTCGTTTTCAGCAATTCCATGCAAATTTCGGGATTATACTTCATGCCGAACACACTCCAATAAAAAAACGCCTGTCACCAAACTGCTGGTAACAAAGCGCAACAATTTTCGTCTTATCTGAAAAGTACAGCAAAAGAACTCCCTTTCAGAAGCGGAAAACGGCTGCACTTTTCATACCCAAAAATGTCCCGCATTGCGGGAGCCATACTGCATACGGCAAGTATTCCGACTTATGGGCCATGGCCCAATCACGGTAATGGCGGTTGCGACGGATTTTCACCGAACTTCCCTCTGATCCGGAATATTCCGGAACCGTATGCCCTATTCATTTTTCACCGATATCACGGCACGTTTGCATTATAGCACAGGATGAGGCACAGTGTCAAGACAAAACGGCCAACAGACATCCCTGTTGGCCGTAAAATAATTTATCTGCCTGCCATTGGCTGCAATCAACTTTATTCAGCCTTCTCTTCTGCTGCTTCGGCTTTCGGTTCTTCCTCAAACTGGGGAGGTGTGAGAATAATCCTGCCATCTTCCAGCTCAACTTTAACCTTATTTTTACCGGTGAGCCCCAGTTCATCCAGATACTCACGGGGCACCTGCAGTCTGCCGGTCTTATCCATAACCGCATATTCATCATGGGTATCAGGATCTTCCGCACGGCTGAGGCTGTCCAGCTCGCCCATTTGTTTGACATAATCCGAACGGATGAGGAACTCACTGCTGGTACGTCCGTCTCTGATAGCAACAACTCTGTCCACGTGTTTGGAGATCAATCTGTCGTGGGTAACAATGACAATGGTAATGCCCGTTTCACGGTTGAGCTTACGGAAGAGTTCCAGAATATGGGCTGCTGTCTTGGTATCGACCGCACCGGTGGGTTCGTCTGCCAACAGCAGCTTGGGAGAGTTGGCCAAAGCGATGGCAATAGCAATTCTCTGCTGCTCACCACCGGAAAGCTGATGAAGCTTGCTGTTCTTTCTGTGTGAAAGTCCAACCTGCTCAAGCAGCTCCAAAGCCCGCTGGCGCTTCTTCTTTTTCGAACTGATTACCATGGGAAGCTCAATATTCTCGATTGCTGTAAGATAGGGGATCAGGTTTCTGGCATTGTTCTGCCAGACAAAACCAACGGTGTTTCTCTTGTAATCGATCATATCGCGATCGGTATATTTGAGCAGATCCCGACCGTTTACCATCAGTGACCCGGCCGAAGGCTTATCCAATCCGCCCAACATATTCAACAGCGTGGACTTACCGCTGCCGCTGTTTCCGATGATCGCCATCAGTTCTCCTTTGGCAACAGTCAGATCCAAGCCCTGTAAGGCAACAACCTCAATATCCTGTGTCTTATATATCTTTACCAGGTTCTCACAGACGATCATGTTGTTTTCGATTTCATTATTCATTTCCTGAACAACGTTCAATGTATTACTCATCTACTACAACACCGTCCTCCAACGTATAGACTTTATCCGCAACCTCCATCATGCTCGGGTCGTGGGTAGTCATAACGATTGTAATATTTTCTTTTGCCACCAACTCTTTGAATAGCTTAACAATCTGGAGACCCATAATACTGTCAAGCTCCGCTGTGGGTTCGTCAGCAAAGATGATCTGCGGCTTATGCGCAATGGCTCTGGCAATGGCAACACGCTGCTGCTCACCACCGGAGAGCTCAATCGGACGATGCTTCATACGCTTGCCAAGTCCGACAAGCTCAAGACACTGTTCTGCTCTTGCCCTGCGCTTGGATCTGGGGTATCCGGCAATTCTCAGCGCAAACTCAACGTTTTCATAGGCAGTCATGCTGGAAATCAGTGCTACCGACTGAAAAATGAAACCGATTTTCTTACGTCTAAGCTTACCGCGCTGTCCGTCATTCCAGTTGGATATCTCTTTTCCTTCAAAAAACACCTTTCCTTCGGTGGGAGAATCCAATGCCCCAAGCAGGTTGATCAGTGTTGTTTTTCCTGAACCGGAACGTCCTCTGAGCATGGTGAGTTTGCCCGGTTCAATCTGTACGTTTACAGCATTCAAAGCCGTAACCGTTGTTGTGCCCGTTTTAAATTTTCGGGTCAGGTTCTCAGTATACAGAATACTCTCCATTTATATCATGCCTTTCCGGTAGATACCTACATATTTATAAAATCATCACTCAAAATCAGTCTTCACCGAGCTTGAGGGTCTGGACAAGCTTCATGTTGGAAATCAGTGCTGAAAGCACGATCATACCGAACACCAACATGATTCCGATGATTACAAATATTCTGACATAGTCAGACTGAAGCATGAGAATTTTAAACGGCGGGCACTGTTCATAGGTATCGCTTACCACCTGGAAAAGCGGTACATACAGTTTAGCAGCTAATGTTCCGGTTATTGTTCCGGCTGCAATGGAGGAACCGGATATCAGAATCTGCTCCCAAACCAGCATCATAATCAAATTACCCTTGGAAAGACCCATGGAGCGGAGAATACCAAACTGGAGCATTCTTCCCTTCATTGCAAAGATCCAATAGATGGTAAATCCGATCATTGTAACTGCCATTGTAACAACAAAGCTTATTGTCAGTGTACCGTTCAGACCCTGCAGCATCGGATCGTTTCTGAGGCCAATGATCTCCTGTGCGGTATCTTCCAGATACACAACTTCCACTTCATTTTCTTCCAGCTGGGCATAGAAATCTGCGCTGGAATATCCGTCTTCAAGCTTCAGCCAAACTTCATAGGGATCCAGAACCAGCTCTTTATACATGTAGTCGAGATTGCCGACCATGAACTCCTGCGGAACAGGGTTGAGAGCGGTTCCCTCGTTGGTATCCGGATTGAATGTGGGCCAATAATCGATAATTGCATAAACAATACAATCCATCTGTTCTTTACAGGTGGGCATTGTGACTGTAATAAAGTCTCCCACTTCCACGCCTACCTTTTCAGCAAGAGCAGTAGAAACGAGAACGGCACGGTTGTCCGATGCAATCAGGTTCAGATACTCATAGAAGCTGTGCGGAAGCAAATCGCTTCTGAACCAGGCTGTCTCAGCAAATTCATCGGCGATGACACCCATATATCTCGTCTCGCTTCTGCCTCCGCCTTCCCATGCTCTGACATTCGCACCCAGATTGGTATATACCTTTGTAGCGCTTTCCACGCCATCCATTTCACGGAAATGATCAAATAACGGTTCCTGATTATATACCATCTTACCGGAACCCACCGGTCCCGATGCCATCTCGATGGCAGGACTTGCGCTGGCTACCTCTGTTCCCTGCCACTCTGTTCTCAGAACGATATCGGCGCCAATTCTATAACTGGTCTTATCTTCCTCGTTCTTGTTTACCGTTCTCGCCGCAGTGGAGTTAAAGATACCGAGGGAGAGGGTGAGAACCAGGAACAGCATAACAAACCGATCCTGTCCGCTGGAGCGGGATACATTGATCAGAGAATAATACATGACCGGAGACCAGATACGTTTTCCGACCCAATAGAGCACCTTGACCAGATACGGGAAAATACGGATAAACAGCATACCCACACCAAGAATAAAGAGTGTGGACATGATAAAGAGCAGCGGATCTATGGGAATATCACTGCTTGCCGCATCCGTAGTAAAGAGAATCAGCTGACGCTGGTTATATGTATAGAGACCATAGAGAGATACTGCAATACAAATAACATCCAGTCCCAGTTTCTCCCACAGTGCCAGTTTTCTCTTGCCGGCTCTCTTCTGCTTATGCTTAACGATCGTGGTGCGTGCGGCAGAAATAACCGGAATCAGCATGGTGACAACAAACATGACTACCGCGATGGCACCATAAAGCGCAACTTCCGGAGACATTTTCAATGTTATAGCTTTACGCTGAACAAACTCCAGGAATCCGCTGGTGGCACCGACAACACGGCAGAACAGGAATGCCAGAGGAATACCAATAACCAGTGATATAATACCAAATATCACGGATTCATAGAAATACATCCGCAGAATCTGCGCGTTGGACGAACCACGGCTCTTCATAACGGCGATTTCATTCTTCTCATAGTTCAGACTGAGCTGAGATACCATGTAGATATAGAATACCAGCATCAAAATAAGCGGTATCGTCAGGATCCACAGGGTCGTCATCAATCTCTCGTATCTGGCTGAATAATTGGTAAGGATAGAGAGCATATACTGCTTTGCAGCAAATCCGCTTCCTATTTCTCCTTCAAGGAATCCTTTCATTCCTTCACCAACAGTTCCAACATTATCAACAGTCAACTGAGTATAATCCAGTGCATTACACCAGACCACTCTACCTGTAAGAAGACCGCCGTCTCTGGTGAGAAAGTCCCTTTCGAAAGCATCGTAGGACATAACTACACCGCTGCTGTATGTGGCAAAGGTGTTGAGCCAATAGAGATCGCTTTCATCCGAAACGGTAAAAATACCAACAATATGAATCGGAACTCCCGACTCATCCTGTGTAGACTCATAAAACTCATACTTCTGGTTGAGAAGCATGTCGTTATTCTCAAGGAAGGTATCCCGAGCCATTACTTCATAATAGCCATCCACCATCTCTCCGGAAGGAAGTCTTCCTGCAGTGATTGTGATATGGTCTTCAATACCTTCTGCTGCAATGATGGAGGAACGCGTGCTGCGCTTGGGCTCCTGTCCCGCACGGGCAACAAAATAACTGTTCTGTGAAAAAAGTTTATAGGACTCCACCACAGGCAGTCCGCTCTCTTCATTGATATACTCCATCACCTTTTCGTCATAGGAGGCATATCTGTCATAAGTCTCGTCCGCACCCTTTGACGTTGTGGAAAGGGCGTATGTCAGGTTGAATATTCCGGGATATGCCGCATAGGTGGTCCGGATGGACTCCAGATCCTTTGTCAGCATACGCTGGAACATAGCATAGGAATACATCGGTATACTGCTCATAACCGAGACAGCCAGGATACATCCTATGAGCAAACAGCCGGAAAGCCATTTGTTTTTCAAAATTTTTCTTATAACTACTAAAAGCAAGCTATCACCCCGGTTTCAATTCAATTCAGATTGTAACGATTTCCTGTTCTGGAAGTGTTGTTCAATCTGAATTACTGTATCAGAAGCTCGCCTTCTTCCAGACCATTAAGTACTTCGTAACCGGTACCGCCAACCAGACCAATCTCAATCTGACGCTCGGTCTTGATGCCGTCAACCAGTACGTACACATAGTAGTCACCACTGCTCTTGGTTACCATGTTTTTGGCAACAACAATGCAGTCCTCACTCTTTGCTGTGACCAGCTCGAAGGATCCGGAGGTTCCTATGGTAATCGTATCGGGAAGACCTTCAACCTCAAAAAGAACAGCATTTTTGGTGATTGCAGAGCCATCCACCGGTGCATCCGACGGAGTCATGATAACTCTTCCCACATATTCCTTCTTTTTAACAATGATCTTAACCTCTGCCCCGATCTTGAAATCAAAATAATCGTCAGTGCTGAATGCAAAGTATACTTTTGTGGGATCCACAACACTTACTACGGTAGAACGCGCACTGACATAGTCTCCTCTTGTTGCTGTGCTGAGATAGTTTACAACACCGTCAATAGGAGAATAAATGCGTGATTTGTTCAGCTCTTCATAGAGATCTCTGAGATGAATCTTCTGGATCTCCAGATCGATCTCAGAGAGTCGCTTCTCGTCCTTGGTGTAATCCACATTGTTCTTTGCTCTCTTGTAGTTCAGTTCCGCTCTCTCAACATTGAGCTCCTGAATTTCAATATCGTGAAGCAGGGCATCGGTATCCAGTTCAGCAAGCAGCTGGCCCTCGGTCACCTTATCTCCGGGAACAACATAGATCTCTTTGAGGTATCCGCCACGCTCGGTAAATGCAAGATTATACTGGGAAATGGATACGAAAGAACCATTTCCTTTACGCTGTACAACAACGTCACCGCGTTCAACAGGAACGGTTGTGTATGTAACCGACTGCGGCTTTACCAGCGGCGGCTCCAGGGTTTCTTCCTCTGTCGGGAACAAATCACATCCCGCAAAAGACAACGCCATAAGCATCACAAGAATACCGGCAATCAGTCTGATTTTTTTACTGTAGTCTGACTTTACATGAAACATAGTCATGTGCTCCCCTCGGATTTTATAAAATCTTTTTCCTGCATTTAGCAGATGTTTAATTTATTGTATCAAATTCTCCCAAAAAATGCAACATAAAAATACAGTTTATTCTTTAAGTATTGCGCTAATTCTTTCTTTTTGTTAATGAAATATCTTTTGTTTTCTCTGCCTTTTCTTCGTTTTCTCTTCACAAACAATAAAGCCGCTTGTTCCTATCCGCTTTACCACTGCACAGCATTAAATATTTACTGAAATTCTATCTTTACGATTTTATCAATTCGTAAATTACTACGAATTACATTTTATTCCTATGTATGTTTTTCTTGTTTATTGCTTTTGGTTGTGTTTCGTGATATAATATGCTTGAGTAAGTTTACGGACCTCTGCTCATAAGCAATTCCCGAAAGGTGGTGACTGCCTGTGTGGCATTCAGATAACCGAATCACCGTAATTACGGGACACTATGGCTGCGGTAAAACCAACCTGGCAGCAAACCTGGCTCTTGCCTTTCACAAAGCAGGAAAACGGGTTGCCCTGTGCGATCTGGATATTGTCAATCCCTATTTCCGCTCCGCCGATTTTTCCGGCCGGTTTGAAGCTTTGGGCATTGAGATGATCCTTCCGCCTTTTGCCAACAGCAATGTGGATGTTCCCACCCTGACCGCCAGAGTATCTGCGGCTATCAACGATCCCTCCATTCATCTGATCCTCGATGTAGGCGGTGACGATGCCGGTGCTGCTGCGCTCGGCCGTTACAGTGCAGATATCAAAAAACAGGGCTATGATATGCTCTATCTAATCAATGCTTACCGTTTCCTGACCCAGACCGCAGAAGAGGCCATTGAAAACATGCGTGAAGTGGAGGCTGCCTCCAGACTGAAGGTGACCGCTGTTGTCAACAGCTCCAACCTTGCGGCGGAGACCACTGCGGAAACAGTAAACCGCACCATTGATTTTGCCGAAAAAACAGCACAGCTGGCCAATCTTCCACTCTATATGGCTGCTGAACGTTCTGTCGCCGGCGATGTCAACTTTGATGCTGACAAGCTTTTCCCTGTCGATCGGATGGTCAAAATTATCTGGGAATAACCCCTGTCCCGAATGCACGTTGTGCTTAATCCAATACACTATATAAAATATGGGAGGTTTATATGTCTAAGGTCACAATTTTTGAAAACACCTGTAAAGGCTGCGGGCTCTGCGTGACCGTATGCCCCAAAAAGATCCTCTTTATGGACTCTTCCAGCATAAATAGCAAAGGCTACAACCCTGCTAAAGTGTCCGACGAAGAGAAATGTATCAGCTGCGCCATGTGCGCTCTGATGTGCCCCGACTGCGCAATCAAAGTAGAAAAGTAAACACAGCAAGCCGGAATCTGAAAGGAATGATAACATTATGGCTGAAAGATTTTTGATGAAGGGCAACGAAGCTCTGGCCGAAGCCGCTATCATGGCCGGCTGCCGCCACTACTTCGGATATCCTATAACCCCGCAGACAGAGATCGCCGCCTATATGGCAAAGCGTATGCCGAAGGTTGGCGGAACATTTTTACAGGCTGAGTCTGAGATCGCTGCAATTAATATGGTTCTTGGCGCCGCATCTGCCGGTGTCCGCGTTCTCACCTCCTCCTCTTCCCCCGGTATCTCTCTGAAAACAGAAGGACTTTCTTACATAGCAGGTTCTGACCTTCCCTGCGTCATCATCGACGTACAGAGAGGCGGCCCCGGTCTTGGCGGTATTCAGCCCTCTCAGGCTGACTATTGGCAGGCAACAAGAGCCCTCGGTCACGGCGACTATTTTTCTCTTGTCTATGCACCCTCCAGCGTTCAGGAAATGGTAAACGTTGTTTTTGATGCATTTGACAATGCCGATACCTATCGTATTCCTGTTATGATCCTCAGCGACGGTATGCTTGGACAGATGATGGAACCCGTCTGCTTCCCCGACCGCGAAGCCAAGGTTATTGATAAGCCCTGGGCAGCCTGCGGCCACAAGAATGCCCGTCCCCACAACATCATCAACTCCCTCTATCTCCAGCCTCAGGAACTGGAAAACACAGTTGTTGAGCGTTTCAAGAGATATGAGATCATCAAAGAAAAACTGGCTTCCGCTGAGAACTATCTCACCGAAGATGCCGATATCGTAGTTGTTGCCTACGGTGCTTCTTCCCGTATTGTCAAGAGTGCCGTCAACGCAGCAAGAGCCAAGGGCATCAAAGCCGGTATGATCCGTCCGATAACCCTGTGGCCGTTCCCTGTCAACGCCATCGCCGATGCAGCCAAGACCGCCAAGCGTTTCCTCTGCGTCGAAATGAGCATGGGACAGATGATCGACGACGTAAAACTTGCTCTGAACGGTGCTGCACCGGTTGATTTCTTCGGCCGTACCGGTGGTATTATCCCCTCCCCCGCAGAAGTTCTGGAGCAGATCGAGAAACTTGCGGAATAATCACGCCGCCTCAATCTTATCGAAAGGAATGGTCATATAAATGTCTATCGTATTTGAAAGACCTCACGCTCTTCTTGACGTGACTACAAACTACTGCCCCGGATGCACTCACGGCATCATCCATAAACTGGTCGCGCAGGTTATCGATGAGCTCGGTTGTGAAGGCACCACTGTTGGTGTTGCACCGGTTGGCTGCTCTGTTATGGCATATAACTTCTTTGGCTGCGACATGGTACAGGCTCCCCACGGACGTGCTCCCGCTGTTGCTACCGGTTTGAAGCGCGCACTTCCCGAAAACGTCATCTTCACCTATCAGGGTGACGGCGACCTGGCTGCTATCGGTACTGCCGAAACCGTTCACGCTGCAACCAGAGGTGAAAACATCACCATCATCTTCGTCAACAACGCTATTTACGGCATGACCGGCGGTCAGATGGCTCCTACCTCCCTGCCCGGACAGGTTACCCAGACCACTCCCTATGGCCGCGATACCTCCCTCGCCGGATATCCTGTCAGAGTTTGCGAGATGCTCTCCACCCTCAGCGGAACCGCATATGCAGAGCGCGTTGCTGTTGACACCATCCCCAACATCCGCAAGGCAAAGGCCGCTATCCGCAAGGCATTTGACACCCAGATTGCCAAAAAGGGCTTCTCCATTGTCGAGGTTCTCTCCACCTGCCCGACAAACTGGGGCTTCACCCCTGACGAGGCACTTCAGTGGCTCCGCGACAACATGATGCCTTATTATCCTCTCGGCGTCTATAAAGACACAACAAAGGAGGAAAAATAATATGACAAGAAATATCCTTCTCGCCGGTTTCGGCGGACAGGGCATCCTGTTCGCAGGCAAGGTTATGGCTTATGCCGGTCTTATCGAAGAAAAAGAGATCTCCTGGCTGCCTTCCTATGGTCCCGAAATGCGCGGCGGTACTGCTAACTGCAGTGTCTGCATCTCCGATGATCCCATTGGCTCTCCGCTGGTTCTCAAACCCGACATCCTTGTTGCCATGAACCTTCCCTCCTATGATAAGTTCATCAACGAGGCTGCTCCCGGTGCTACCGTTGTTGTTGACAGCACACTGGTTGACAAGAAGACCGACCGCACCGACATCAACGTTTTCTATGTTCCCGCAACCAAGCTGGCCAACGAAAGCGGACTCAAAGGTCTTGCCAACATCATCTGCGTCGGCAAGCTGCTCAAGGAGACAGGCTTTGCCTCCTACGACGCTGTTGAGGCTGCTATCCGCAAGTGCGTTCCTGCCAAGAAGGCTGCGATGGTTGATTTCAACCTCAATGCTCTCAAGCTTGGTATGGACAGCTAATCCTGTTGTCATCTAAAATTTTGACCGGCACACCACAGTGTGCCGGTCTTTTATATATTAACTTTTCCAACTTCTTCTGTTGACTTTCCTGTCTTTCTTTCATATAATGTACTCAAAAGCGCAGGGAGGTACCATGATATGTTCAACCAAAAACAAGTCGACTTTTTAAACTGGGAATTTGGCGTATTTTTTCATTTTGGCATCCGAACCTTTTATGAAGATCACCGTGACTGGGATATGAAAGAAATGCCTTTGGAAGGCTTTTGCCCCACCGATTTTTCTGCAGACAGTTGGTGCAAAACCATATCCGAAGCCGGTGCTGCCTATGCTGTCCTCACCTGCAAACACCATGACGGCTTTGCCAACTGGCCCTCTGCCTATACCGACTACTCCGTCAAAAATACCCCCTGGAAAAACGGAAATGGCGATGTGGTGAGAGAGTTCTGTGATGCCTGCCGGAAATACTCGCTGAAGGTAGGTCTTTACTATTCTCCCGCTCAGTTCGGCTCCAAAGAC
Organism: Oscillospiraceae bacterium; assembly: GCA_015067185.1. Classification (GTDB taxonomy): domain Bacteria; phylum Bacillota; class Clostridia; order Oscillospirales; family Ruminococcaceae; genus SIG526. Next base: position 22,532 of record SVMZ01000030.1, read on the forward strand.
ACCGTCAGCACCGATTATGACAACTATTTCATCAACCAGATCAGTGAACTGCTCACCAACTACGGCAAAATCGATTATCTCTGGTTTGACGGCTGCGGTTCCGAGGGACACCACTACGATGAGCAAAGAATCATTGCTGCCATCCGCTCTCTCCAGCCGGACATTTTGATCTTTAATATGTGGGATCCCGATACGGGTTGGTGCCAAAACGAACTGGGATATGCACCGTATCCCAACCCCAACAGCGTCCCCGAATTTCCCAGCAGAATGCTGCCGCTGGAGTGTGACTGCCGCATTCGTGACAACTGGTTTTATTACGACAGCGATGCCGGCTCTCTAAAAAGCCTTGATGCCCTGATGGGAATATACGAACTCTCTGTCGGACGGGGCGCCAACCTTCTGCTCAACATCGGACCCGACCGCCGCGGCAGACTGCCGGATGCCGACGTGGCCCGTCTGCTCGCCTTCGGAGATGCGATCCGCGCTCTCTATGCCGATCCGATAGCAATTGCTGCGGCGTCCCAAACAGAGAATTACTTTGAAATTAGCTTCGAACAAAAAACAGAGGTCTCCTGCCTCATTCTGGAAGAAGACCTCTCTGCTGAACTTGCTGTTGAAGCGTTCACCATTACGCTTGTCCTCAACAATGGCCAGGAACACATTCTCTATTCCGGCAAAACGATCGGACACAAGGCGATCTGCCGTTTCCCCACTGTCATCTGCGACAAGCTGCGTGTCAATATTACACACAGCTCCGGAGAGATTTGTTTGAAGAACATTTCGGCATATCGCTGAATAAACAACAATCAGTATATTATTGTTTACTGAAAACTATTCGTAATTAAACAGTTGCAAGTTTGCGGCAGCATTCCGCCAGCTTTGCAGCTGTTTTTTTGCAGTTTTCCGCAGAATCTGCGGAAGCTGTTACATAGAGCTTGAGCTTCGGCTCGGTACCGGAGGGGCGCACCACAATTTCACTCTTATCGGCAAGGAAGAAACGCAGCATATTGCTCTTGGGCAAGCCGGTTTCATCATTTTGGTAGTCAATGGCTTTTACAACAGCAATTCCTGCAAATTCGACAGGCGGCTGCTTTCTTACACCGTCAATAATTGCATTCATTTGCGCCATACCGGCAGCACCTTCAAACGCCATATTGACCAACTCGGAGCGGTAGTAGCCATATTCTTCGTAAAGGGCATCCAATGCCTCAAGAAGTGTCTTTCCTTCCGCCTTATAATATGCCGCCATCTCGCAGATCAGCATAGAAGCATTGACGGCATCCTTATCACGCACTGCATTTCCGGAGAGATAACCGTAGCTCTCTTCAAAACCAAAGATAAAGCGCTCTTCTTCGCCTTCTGCTTCCCATTTTCCAATCTGCTCGCCGATGAATTTGAAGCCGGTCAGCAGATCAAACATCTCCACCTTGTATTTCTCCGCCACTCTGGCAGCCATTCCGCTGGTAACCACAGTTTTGATGGCAGCCGCATTCTTCGGCATAGTTCCGTTTTTGGTACGCATACGGCAGATATAGTCAAACAGCAGCACACCCATCTCATTGCCGGTGATCAGGCGCACACCGTCATCGGTGACCACACCCACACCTACGCGGTCGCAGTCCGGGTCGGTGGCGAGGCAGAAATCTGCGCCGATCTTTTTGGCAAGCTCGGTGGAAAGACGCATAGCCTCATGAATCTCGGGATTGGGATAGGGACAGGTGGGGAAGTTGCCGTCCGGCAGTTCCTGCTCGGGAACCACAGTAACCTGGATATTGCCAAGTCTCTCCAGCATATGTCTTACCGGTTTGTTTCCTGTTCCATTCAGGGGGCTGTATACCACGCTGGTGGTTACCGCCGGTTTGGAAAGGCTGAGGGAGGCGATCATATTGTAATATGCGTTCAGAATATCTTCACCGATATAGCGTATCTTTCCCTCATTTACAAGAGCATCGAAATCCGGCATCTGTGCCGCGATCATCTCTTCTTTTTCGATGAAGGCCATTACCTTTTCGGAATCCTCTATATTGAGCTGGCAACCGTCCGGTCCATACGCCTTATATCCGTTATATTTCGCCGGATTATGACTGGCTGTAATAACAATACCACCGTCGCAATGCAGATATCTGACGGCGAAGCTCAGCATCGGCGTAGGCATCAGCTCGGAATACAGCCACACCTGCACACCGGCAGCAGCCAGTGCCGCAGCGGCAACCTTTGCAAAAACCTTGCTTTTGATGCGGCTGTCATAGCCAATGGCACAGGAGGGAGCTGACGATACCTTCAGCAGATGTGCTGCAAAGCCTCTGGTCGCTCTGTCTACTGTGTGAATATTCATGCGGTTGGAGCCCGCTCCAATCACTCCGCGCAAACCGGCCGTACCAAATTCCAGATCACGATAAAAACGGTCCGCCAGTTCATTCTCATCGGTAATATGCAAAAGCTCTTCTCTCAGTTCCGCATCCAATGCAGATGAGCTCATCCAATGGTCATAACTTTTTTTCCATTCCATATAAAAGCCTCCGAACAAATATCTGAATCATTTTGTTTCATACTATATTATTATATTTCCTGTTTTCCCCTCTGTCAATCTTTCTCTTTATTTTACCATCTTTCTCTCTGTACATCAACAACTCTTGAGGTACCATCTGATAATTCCCCCTGTTCTATTCATCTTATATTCACAAATATCCAGTATAATAGCCTTGACAACACCTGATACCACTACAGTGAGGACATCAATATGGAAAACCATTCGAAAAGCGTGTTGATCATAACCAATCCACGTGCAGGAAAACTGAAAACAAAAAAATATCTCTCCCTGATCTCCAATGTCTTCATCGGCCGCGGTTATGACGTCACCACCAGACGCACCCGCTGGCATAGGGATGCGGCTTCCATTGCCCACAGTCAGGCTTCCAAATATGACCTTGTTGTATGTTGCGGCGGTGACGGAACCCTCAATGAGGTGGTCTCCGGTCTCATGACTCTGCCGTCCCCCCCTCCCCTCGGTTATATTCCCATGGGCACTACCAACGACTTTGCCTCCTCCCTTGGTATTTCCCGCGATTTTATCCGCACCGCAAGAAAAATTATTGACGGAACACCGCGTAAAATTGATATCGGCGAGATGAACGGGAGGTATTTTACCTATATCTCCTCTTTTGGTGCTTTCACAGAATCCTCCTATTCTACGCCGCAGAACGCCAAAAACATTCTTGGCCACATGGCCTATGTTCTGGACGGTGTCGCACATCTCACCAATATAAAGCCTTATAAAATGACCATTGAAACGGCGGAACGCACCTGCTGCGGCGAATATCTCTTTGGTGCCATCAGCAATTCCACCTCGATTGCAGGACTGATCAAGCTCGACTCCTCTCTGGTGGACCTTGCAGACGGCAAGTTTGAGATTATGCTGATTAAGCTGCCCAAAACTCCTGTACAGATGCAGAAGCTGATCAACTCCCTGATCCTTAAACAGTTTGACAGCGAGTTTATTGAGTTTTTTCACTCTTCTCATATCAAAATATCCACAGAAACTCCGGTTTCCTGGACCCTTGACGGAGAGTACGGCGATAAAACTACCTTTGTTGAAATTATCAACCACCCCCAGGCGTTAACCATTATTATTTAACACCCTACGGAGGATATTCCGATGCCGAAATATCAGATAGCCCCCGCAAAACAGGAACATTATGCGATCTGTGAAGAACTGATTCGAAAAAGTTTTGCTCCTGTTGCCGTTCAATTTGGGATCACCCCCGAAAATGCACCAACCTATCCTGCTTTTTTACCGGATGGCGAACTTGGCAAAGATGCCAAAGACGGAAAAGAGATGTATATCTTATCCCAAAAGGATAAAATTATTGGTTTTATACAAATTGTAGTGATTGATAACACAGTTATCGACCTTGCCAAGCTGTGCGTTCTCCCCGAATACCGCCGTAAAGGCTGTGGAAAACAACTGCTTGATTTTGCCAAAAAAAGAGCCGCCGACATGGGGCGCCGCAAACTCACCCTTGGCATGATGGACCAGGATCTTAAACTGAAAAACTGGTATATCAAAAATGGCTTTACCCAGACAGGGGTTCGTATCTATGCCACTCTTCCTTTTGCCGTCGGTTTTCTGGAGTGTCCTGTTTCTGTTAGCCCCGTTTTTTCACTCTTCCCCTGATCTCCATACTGCCGCGCAGCACAGTATCTCAGTATGATAAAACAGCAAAGAAAGTTTTTCTCTCTTTGCTGTTTCTTTTTCCTCTGTTCACCGTAACCGGCAACGCTCTCCTGGGGAGCAGCCTGCCTGTCATCCGGTTACCCCTCTTTTTTCAGATAGTATGTCATGATCACAGCATCCTCTTTTGGATGCTCATAGTAGCCCTTTCTAAGTCCCAGCGACTCAAACCCGAATTTTGTATAGAGTGCAATTGCCGCCGCATTGGATACTCTCACCTCCAGAGAGACAAACGAAAGAGAGAGTTTCTCCGCCTCCGTCAGTATCTCCCGGATTAGCCCGGAGGCCACCCCCCGGCGCCTGTAAGCAGCGGTTACCGCAACATTGGCAATGTATCCCTCGTCCAGCACATAATGCATCCCGATATATCCTGCTATGCGTTTTTCCTCCTCGGCACAGACAAAACATGCCGATGGATTCTCCGCCTCGTACTTCAGCGATTCCTCGCTCCACGGATCGGAAAAACATTCCCTTTCAATTTCAGCCAGAGCTGCCGCATCCTCCCGGGTTATCCTTCGTATTGATATTCCATTCATTGGTATCTCATCCCGCTTTCCTGCAAATATATGCCCGAAGCCGCATCCCGCCGGCTCCGGGCACTTGTCTTTTCTTCAGGGTGATAGAACAATCAAGGTCCATTACTTTGCAAAATCGGCTTCCTTGATCAGTTTGCTGCAGAAATAGAAATAATAATCATATAGCTCGCTACCAAACATCTCAATCAGCTTTCTTCCCGGCATTTCAACCAGTGCGGCAAAGGTTTTACCAATGCTGGCTGCTGCAGATTTTGTATGCCTTCCGCAGGCAAGATACATCGAGAATTCACTGGCATTTTCGATGTATTCATAGAGTTCCGGATCATTCTCGCGCAGATAATCGTAAAATGCATCCTGTGCAGATTCTGCAACAATAGAATCCGGTGTTTGAAGCGCCAAAGTCATATCCACAACAAAAGCAAACAGAATCCTTCTGTTTTTAATCATCAACAAACTTTCCTTTTCATCTCGGCCGATCATGGCGGCGCTGTCTTTACGCAGCAGCTCTTCCCCCAGCTTTTTTCCTGTTTTCATCGCCTTTTTCAGATTGCCGTTCATTCTGTGTTTTTCATAAATAGCAGCTTCTTTTTCTCCTGCATCCACCTTTTTTTCTCTGCTTTCTCCAACAATCTTCATATCTCTGTCATCTGCAGCATCGCTTACTTCCGGTTTTCTTTCATGCATATACTTCAAAGCGCTCATCCTCTCATGCCAGAAATTTCTCTTCAAACACAATATGCTTTTCTTTAACTCTTTTCAAACGGAACTCTCTGTGGGTTCCCAGTTATTCTTTTCTGTAGGCTTTTGCTGCTGCAAACAAGTCCGTGATTCCCTTTGCGTCGGTTATGCATGTCCCAATCGGTTCCGGACGATCATAATAAAAACCATGGAAATCACTGCCGCCGGTACGGATCAAACCGTATCTTTCCGCTATATCGGTCAATTCGCCCATTGTCTCCGGCTTATTGTTTCGGCTATCCACCTCAATGGCATCAATTTCGCCTTTTTCGGCCAGCTCCACCGCCATATCCACCGGTGCAAACTGTGTGGGATGCGCCAAACAAACCACACCGCCCGCCTGACGAATCAGTGCCGTCACATCATGCAGCTCCAAATACTCCTTTTCTACACGGCAGCGTCTGCCGCTTCCGAAAAGATCATCGTACAGCTCTCCGAAAATTTTATCGGTATATCCCAATTCCATCAGCGCATGCATAATGTGCTGACGGTAAGGTGCGCGGCTCTGCGAAGAATACCGTGCCACCTGTTCCAAAGTAATGGGATAAAGCCGCATTACGTTTTTCATTTCCTGGTTTCCTGCCCGGATCCTCTCTTCCAGCATCTTTGCGCAGGCACCTTCCAACCTTCTTGGAAACATTGGAAGATAGCAGATAACATGAGCTTTATATCCGCTTTTGTGATCCTGACAGGAAAATTCCACTCCCGGAATTACATGAACACCATGTCTCTTGCCCACAACAATGGCACGGTCCACCGCCGCCATGGTATCATGATCCGTAATGGAGATAAAATCCATACCGGCCCGTTTGGCATAGGCGATCAGTTCTTCAATTCCAAGTGAGCCGTCAGACATCCTTGTGTGACAATGAAGATCTCCTATCATTCCAAACACCTCCAAAAAAATATGGATTCCAAGAAAAAAACAGCCTCCCGACAAAGCTATATGTATATTTTTATTATAGCAAACAGGATATTAAAACGCAAGGGAAAGAACCCATAAATATTCGTTCTTTTCAAAAAAATCCCAGCAATCTTTTCTGTTCAAAACCATCCCTTCATCTTTTCCCCTATCGTCTTTCTGGCACGTCGCGGATCCCTGAACTCACCTTTGATCAAAATAATATCTTCCCCGATGATCTCAATGCAATTCCAGGGTATCACGAGATCCTCTTCTTTTCCCAGTATACCGAACAATCTGCTTTTTCCGTATACAATCAATGCTGTCACTGCGGAAGAGCAGCTGTCTATCTCGATATCGTCCGCATATCCCATTTTGATGCCATCTCTCACATTTATCACTTCCTTGCACCGCAATTCACTCAAACGGCAATTCATCGCTTTCTCACCCTTCTCTGCTGTTATCTTTTCAATTCATGTTTATTTTCAAAAAATTTGTCCTATTCCTGAAGTATCTTACAAAATAAATATTAACTTTTCCCTGCAAGTGTGCTATAATAAAAAAGTTAAAATTACTTTACGGAGGAATTTACCATGGATCATATTTCTACCGTCAAAAACGCTGTTTGCCATGAAATAGATCAGATCCGCGACCAAATTTGCAGCATCGGCGATGATATATTCTCACATCCCGAAACCGGCTTCCGTGAAACCCGTACCGCTGACCTTGTTGCAGCATTCCTCAGAGATCTCGGTCTCGAGGTACGCACCGGTCTTGCCATGACAGGAGTCAAAGCCACCATCCGCGGCAGCAAGCCGGGACCCAATGTGGCTATTATCGCCGAATTGGATTCGGTTCTTTGTCTTGCCCATCCCAAAGCCAACGTCAGCACAGGCGCTGCCCACGCCTGCGGACACAACTCTCAGCTTGCCTCCCTTCTGGGTGCTGCTGCAGGTCTTGTGCGCAGTGGTGCCGCCGAACAGATGTGCGGCAGCATCACCATTTTTGCCGTTCCTGCCGAGGAATGCATCGAATTCGATTACCGCCGCCGCCTGATGAAAGATGATGTTATCACCATTCCCTCCGGCAAGCCGGAGCTTGTCCGTCTGGGTGAGTTCGACGATATCGATATCGCACTGATGACTCATTCCGCCCCCAACCACCCCAACCTCTGCTTTAACGTAGGCAACACCAGTCTCGGCTTTGTGACAAAAACCATCCGTTTTATCGGAAAATCCTCCCATGCCGGTGCCGCTCCCTTTGACGGCGTCAATGCCCTCAATGCCGCCATGCTGGCCATGATGGGTATGCATGTTAACCGCGAGACCTTCCGCGACAAAGATCAGGTCCGTGTTCATCCCATCATCCTCTCCGGCGGAGAAGTCATCAACACCGTTCCCGATGACGTCCGCATGGAACTGATGGTTCGTGCCGCCACTATTCCCGCCATGCAGGAGACCTGCAAAAAAGTTGATCGCTCCATTGAAGGCGCCTGCATTACCGTCGGTGCACAGTGTGAAATCAGCAACCTCCCCGGCTATCTCCCCCTCATGGAAAGCAGTGAGCTCAACGGTATTTTTGAACGCTGCACCGCAGAACTTTTTGGTGAACAGGCCATTATTCACGAGGAGCTCAGCTTCGGTTCCACCGATATGGGAGATATCAGTCAGCTGCTTCCCTCCATCCATGTTATGCACGGCGGCTTCTCCGGCAGCCTGCACCGGGCTGACTTTGAGGTGGTTGACCCCAATGCCGCTTATATTGCCCCCGCCAAGGCCCTTGCCCGCACCGCCCTGGAGCTGCTTATCAACGATGCAGCCGAAGGCAAACGTGTCATCGAATCTTTTACCCCCGGACTCACCAAAGAAGAGTACCTGAAAATTGTTACTCCCTGACCCAAAATGTATTTTAACCGAAAGGATGTCATAAAATGAGACTTATTAAAACCAAGGATTATGCTGAAGCTTCCGCCGTCGCCGCTGAGATTATGGCTGCACAGATCATACTCAAACCCGACAGCGTGATCGGTCTTGCCACCGGTTCCACTCCCTGCGGCATGTATGCCAACCTTGTCAAAAAGTATCAGAACGGTCTGGATTTCTCTGCCGTAACAACAGTTAACCTGGATGAGTATGTCGGTCTTCCTGAGGAGCATGAGCAGAGCTATCGCAAGTTCATGAACGACAATCTCTTCAATCATGTTAACATCAAGCCGGAAAATACCCATCTTCCCAACGGTATGGCTGCCGACCCCGAAGCAGAGTGCGTTGCTTACGAGCAGCTCATCAACAGCCTCGGCGGCATTGATATGCAGCTCCTCGGCATTGGACACAATGGTCATATCGGCTTCAATGAGCCCTCCGATCACTTTGTCTGCGATACCAACTGCATCACCCTCACCGCACGCACCATTGAAGCAAACTCCCGCTTCTTCGACAGCCCGGACGATGTTCCCCGCCGTGCTCTCTCCATGGGCATCCGCACCATCCTTCGTGCAAAACGCATCCTGCTCCTCATCACCTCTGAGGAAAAGGCTGAGATCCTGAAAAAAGCCGTCTACGGTCCTGTTACCCCCCAGGTTCCCGCTTCCATTCTTCAGCTTCATCCGGATGTCACCGTTGTTGCCGATGCCGGCGCCCTCTCTGCTCTCTAATCCTTTATCTTCTCTGCTGCGGCGATCACAGATCGCCGCAGTTTTTTGTAATCGATGCAATCCGTCTTGTCTGCCGCTTCTTTTTTCGGTTTACCGCTCACCTTTTCTGTCTCGTGTTTTCAACTGAATATCTGCTTTTTTGCGGGATAAAATATTGTTTTTTTCATCGCTTTATGTTATGATAAATATATGTATATCTTCTTTTGACGGACATTTATTTTCCGTCTTTTCCACTTTTACGGTATCTTCTCAAAATATATCACCATACCATCGGAGAAAACCAGATGAACATACAAATTTTTGACACCACTCTCCGCGACGGTATTCAGGGAGCCAACGTCAGCTATTCCGTCGAGGATAAACTGAATATCCTTCGTTCTCTTGATAAATTCGGCATCGGTTATATCGAAGCTGGCACACCGTTTTCCAACCCGAAAGAGCAGCGTTTTTTTGAACTGGCTGTCCAGCGCCGTATGAGACATGCCCGTCTGGTTGCTTTCGGCTCTACTCACAGGCGTGGAATGACTGCTGAAAACGATGAAGCCTGTCTTGCCCTTCTCTCTGCCGAAACTCCCGCTGTCACCATCTTCGGAAAAAGCTGGGACTTTCATGCCCAGGAGGTGCTCGGTGTTTCCAACGCAGAAAATCTTGAGATGATCGAAAATACGGTCTCATTCTTCAAATCCCGGGGACGTGAAGTTTTTTTCGATGCCGAACATTTTTTTGACGGCTACAAGAACAATCCCGGCTACGCTGTGGATACATTGATTGCTGCGCAAAGGGCAGGCGCCGACAAAATTATTCTGTGCGATACCTGCGGCGGTTGTTTTCCCGATGAGATTCACACCATCCTTTCCGCTGTTGCCAAAAAGCTGAATCGCCCTGTCGGCGTTCACTTTCATAACGATGTGGGCTGTGCCGATGCCAACGCACTGATGGCTGTTAAAGCCGGTGCCGACCTGATTCAGGGAACCTTTATCGGTATTGGCGAGCGCTGCGGCAACACCAATCTCTCTTCGGTTATTCCCAGCCTGCAGCTGAAACTGGGGCACCACTGCATTCCGGAAGAGAATCTTCCCAATCTCACCCGCACTGCCAACCGGATTGCTGAGATCACCAACATTATTCCGGACAGCTCACTGCCTTACATCGGTAGAAACGCGTTTGCCCATAAGGGCGGTATGCATGTGGACGGTGTATTGAAAAATCCCACAACCTTTGAGCATATTTCTCCCGATACTGTCGGCAATTCCCGACATTTTCTCGTATCCGAAGTTTCCGGCCGGAGCGCTGCTGTCAATATTCTCCACAAGCTGGGCAGTAATGTCTCCCGCACCAGTGAGGAAACCTCCCTCCTGATCAATGCACTCAAACAGAAGGAAAACAACGGCTACCAGTTTGAATCTGCCGCCGCCAGTGTTGAGCTGCTTGCTCTGAAAGCACTGGGAGAATACAAACCTACCTTCTCTCTCATCCATTACAACACCAGCGGCCGCATGCCTGTCACCGATGGAGAAAACAGCGCCACCGCCCTACTGAAGATTCGTGTGGGCGACAGTGTGGAGGTTACCGGAGCAGAGGGAGATGGTCCTGTCAATGCATTGGATATGGCTCTTCGCCGCGCACTGGAGGTCTTCTATCCCCGTCTGAAAAATGTCCGCCTCTCAGACTATAAGGTTCGCGTTATGAACCCGGGCGCCGCTACTGCCGCCAATGTCCGCGTTCTTATCGACAGTACCGATGGCATTACCTCCTGGACTACCGTGGGAGTCTCCACCGACATCATTGAAGCCAGCTGGCTGGCTCTTGTCGATTCTATGGAATACTATCTGCTGATCAATACCCAGACGGAAGATTCCGCTGCAGAAGAGATGTTTTTCGAAAATGACCATAGTCATTCTTAACAACAAAAAACAGTATTTACAGTCAAGATTACCATATAACACGAATTTACGGATACTCCCCATTTATTGATTGAAATTCCGCCTGTTTTAGGATAAAATTAAAGTATGGACGTATGTTTTATCCTTGAAGTACACTGCCCAAAAAGACACCGCAGCTGCCGCATGCACACATGAAAAGAGCTGTTTTCTCACAACACTTTTCCGGGTGCATCGTGGTTTTCTCTTTGTTTTGTCTTTTGCTGCCGCTGTCCGCCCAATGCTGCGGTTTGCTTTTTCATCAGTAAAACAACACTATTTTCAATATAAGGAGAGCTTGTTATGAGCGAATATGTAAGTAAAAAAGTTGCAATCATCATGGGAAGCGACAGCGATCTTCCTGTTGTAAAGGCCGCTGTTGCCGAGCTGAAGCGTTTCGGCGTCGGCTTTGAGATCCATGTCATGTCGGCACACCGTACCCCTGAGGCTGCCGCAGAATTTTCCAGGAATGCACGCGCCAACGGCTTTGGTGCTGTTATTGCTGCAGCCGGTAAAGCCGCCCATCTTGCCGGTGCTCTTGCCGCCAACACAAGCCTTCCCGTTATCGGTATCCCCATCAAATCCTCCACTCTGGACGGTCTGGATGCTCTTCTCGCCACCGTTCAGATGCCTAAGGGTGTTCCTGTTGCCACCGTTGCCATCGACGGTGCTGCCAACGCAGCTCTCCTTGCCACTCAGATGCTGGCTGTCTATGACGAAGACCTTGCCCGGAAGCTGGATGCTTATAAGGCTCAGATGTCCGAAGAAGTTATCCGCAAAGATGCCGCTTTGCAGGAACAGCTGGAAACTCTCTGATTCGGTGCTGTCAGTCGTTTATATTTTTCTTTGAATAACGAAATATACAAGTTACGAAGGGTGGATTACAAATGGAAAAAAGTTTCAGCGAAAGCTATAAGGCAGCCGGTGTTGACGTTACTGCCGGATACCGTGCCGTTGAACTCATGAAAGGGCACGTTGCACGTACCATGACTCCCGGTGTCGTATCCGATATCGGCGGATTCGGCGGTCTTTTTATGCCTGACCTCACCGGAATGAAGCAGCCCGTGCTTGTTTCCGGCACCGATGGTGTGGGAACTAAAATTAAGCTTGCCTTTTACTCCAACCGTCACAACACCATCGGTATTGACTGCGTTGCTATGGTCGCCAATGATGTTATCTGCTGTGGCGCAAAACCGATTTTCTTCCTCGATTATCTTGCCGTCGGTAAAAACTACCCCGAAAAAGTTGCGGAGATCGTCTCCGGTCTTGCAGAAGGCTGCGTTCAGGCCGGCTGTGCGCTGATCGGCGGAGAAACCGCAGAGCATCCCGGACTTATGCCCGAAGACGAATACGATCTGGGCGGTTTCTGCGTAGGTATTGTTGACAAGGAAAAGATTCTCCAGAATTCCTCTGTTGAGACCGGTGACATCATCGTAAGCCTCGCCTCCTCCGGCGTACATTCCAACGGTTTCTCTCTTGTACGCAAGATCTTCCCCCTGACCGACGAAGTTATGTATGATACTTCTGCTCTGGGCATTCCTCTGATTGATGCCCTGCTGGCTCCCACCACCATCTATGTCAAGCCTGTCCTTGAGATGATTGAAGCAGGCGGCATAAAGGCTATTGCCAACATTACCGGCGGCGGATTCTATGAGAATATCCCTCGCGCTCTCCCCGATGACAAAACAGCCGTTATCGAAAAAGCAGCCGTCAAGGTTCCGCCTCTCTTCCAGTATATGCAGCAGGTGGGCAACATTCCCGAGAGAGATATGTTCAACACCTTCAACATGGGTACCGGTATGACCGCCATTGTTAAACCTGATGCTGTAGACAACACCATTGCCATCCTTGCCAAACACGGTGTTCCTGCCTGTGTAATCGGTGAAGTAAAGAATGGCGAGAAGGGTGTCGAATTTAAATAAAATTCTCTTACGCCTTATGTGGAGGCCTCTGTTATGTCCAAACATTTGAAATATCACTTTGAAGCTGAAAAGGGCTGGATCAATGATCCCAACGGTCTCATCTGGTTTAACGGAAAGTATCACGCCTTTTTTCAGCATAATCCCTATGGCATAAACTGGGACACCATGCACTGGGGGCACGCTGTCAGCGATGACCTTGTTCATTGGGACGAGCTTCCCATTGCATTATATCCCGATATGCCCTATGAAAAATCTCAAAGCGGCGGCGGTTGTTTCAGCGGAAGCGCTGTTGAAAAAGATGGCATTCTTTGGTTCTTCTATACCTCCGTTTCCGATGAACTCGGACAGACACAATCGCTGGCCTTTACCCATGACTGCAAAACCTTTGAAAAGTATCCCGGCAATCCCATCATTCCCCGCTATCCGGAAGACGGCTGCCCGGAATTCAGAGATCCCAAAGTCACAAAGATCGGTAAATTTTACTACATGGTCGTCGGCTCCGGTAAGGACGGGATCGGAAAGGTGCTGCTCTATCGCTCGGAGGATTTGATCAACTGGGAGTATAAGGGTGTCCTTTTCGAGGATCAGGCATACGGTCCCAATATTGAATGCCCCGACTTTTTCCCTCTTGACGATAAATACGTTCTGATGTTTTCCATCATGGGAAAAGCCACCCATTCCACGATGTTTATTGTTGGAGATTTTGAAAACGAACGTTTTACTCCCATCTCCCGTCAACAGCCCGAGGCAGGTCCCCACTTTTATGCACCGCAAACCTTTCTTGATCCCCTCGGACGCAGGATTATTATCGGTTGGTGCAACAAAAAACACGAGGAAGGCACCGAACGCACCGGCTGCTTCAATATTCCCCGTGAACTTCGATTGAACAATGGCAAATTAAGCAGCTACCCCGTCGATCATGCACAGCTTCACCTTACCGCTTCTGACAAACTGGTTCACATCAGCAGCAATGAGGTTGTCATTGACACCCACGGAAAATATGATCTCAGCTTTAAAGGCACTGTAAAAAATGTATCTATTCTGCGTGATCACAATTTAATTGAGGTTTTCGTCAACAACGGCGAAGTCTCCTTCTCCTACTGTGATCTATAACCGCTTCTATTTTATCTCAATCATCAGGAGGTCTCCATGAGAACAGCCGTACTTGTATCCGGCGGAGGAACCAATCTGCAGGCTTTGATCGATGCACAAAGCCGCGGTGAACTGGGAAGCGCTGAAATTGTCTGCGTCATCTCCTCCAAACCCGGAGCTTTCGCCCTTGAACGGGCAGCAAAAGCCAACATTCCCACCGCCGTGGTAGACAGAAGCACCTTTGCCGGCTCCGAAGACTTTGACAAGGCCATTCTGGAGCAGCTGAAACACTTTGATGCCGAGCTTGTGGTACTTGCCGGCTTTATGCGTATTCTCGGCGATACCGTGCTCAGCCAATTTCCCCGCCGCATCATCAATGTTCATCCTTCACTGATCCCCTCCTTCTGCGGCGATGGCTTCTACGGTCTGCGCGTTCACAAAGCAGCTCTCGATTACGGCGTAAAGGTGACCGGTGCCACCGTGTTCTATGTGAACGAAATTACCGACGGCGGCGAGATCATTGTCCAGAAAGCCGTTGATGTTGTGGAGGGAGATACTCCCGAAACCCTTCAGCGCAGAGTTATGGAGCAGGCGGAATGGATCATCCTTCCCCAGGCTGTTAAACTGATTGCCGAAAAAAATGACAAACTTTAATTACTGAAATAAATTTGAGAGGATGTTGTTAAAATGAAAAAGCGCGCACTGTTAAGCGTATCCGATAAGACCGGCGTGGTAGAATTTGCCCGCTCCCTGGCTGAGCTTGGCTTTGAGATTGTCTCTACCGGCGGCACACACAAAATTCTTGAGCAGAACGGCATTGCCGTTACCGGCATCTCTGATGTTACCGGCTTCCCTGAGTGCCTGGACGGTCGTGTAAAAACCCTCCATCCCATGGTTCATGCAGGTATTCTTGCTATGCGCGGCAACGCTGACCATATGGCTCAGGTGGAAGAGCTGGGTGTCACCCTCATCGACGTTGTTGCCATCAACCTCTATCCCTTCAAGCAGACCATCCTCAAACCCGACGTTACCCTTGAAGATGCCATCGAAAACATCGATATCGGCGGCCCCACCATGATCCGTGCAGCAGCCAAGAACTGGCAGGATGTTGCTGTTGTTGTCGACCCCGCTGACTATGACCGCGTTATCGCAGAGCTCAAAGAAGGCGAAGTTGCCCGCGAAACCAAATTTGAACTCGCCATGAAGGTTTTTGAACACACCGCTGCCTACGATGCTCTTATCTCCAACTATCTCCGCAAGCAGGCAGGTAAGGATTTCCTGGCTGAAAAGTTCACTGTCACCTATGAAAAGGTTCAGGAGATGCGTTACGGCGAGAACCCCCATCAGAAAGCTGCTTTCTACCGCGAAGTCGGTCATTTTGACAATACGCTTGCCGCCTGCGAACAGCTCCACGGCAAAGAACTCTCCTACAACAACATCAACGATGCCAACGGCGCTCTCGATGTGCTCAAAGAGTTCGGCGATGAGAAGCCCTGTGCCGTCGCTGTCAAACACGCCAATCCCTGCGGCGTAGGTGTTGGTGCTACCATCCTGGAAGCCTACACCAGAGCTTACGAGAGTGACCCCGTTTCC
>SVMZ01000051.1 GCA_015067185.1 Oscillospiraceae bacterium
ATACAATATAAAGCATTATAATCATATTATACACCTAACGGATTTCCAATATAAGGTATTTGGGCCAATACTGCATAAATTTCTTGTGTTCTTGTGGTTTTCTTTTTTTACATAAAGATCCTATCAACAGATAGTAAAAAACACATAAAATTCAACCTTCCGTCGTCATTTCGTCGGCGAATGATAGGACGATTCCCAAGAATCCTCATATTTCCTCACTTTTTCAAAACGTTCTATAGCTTCTCATAACCCGGAGGTCGCAGGTTCAAATCCTGTCCCCGCAACCAACGTAAGGACTACTGGTAGAAATGCCGGTGGTCCTTTTTTCTTGTTTACCTTTAGGCTTAACAAAACCCCTGGTTCTACCAGGGGTAGGTAAAACACCTTGGTAAAAGAAAAACCTCCATGTTACGATAGTGATGGTTTAGCGACCACATCACAAGAAAAGTAACAAGGAGGTTTTTACACAATGAAAAATGAAATAAAAAGAACAACGCACTCAAGTTATCGATGCGAATACCATATAGTATTTGCACCAAAGTACAGAAGAAAAGTAATATACCAGGAGTTGCGAAAAGATATTGGAGAAATATTCCGAAAGCTGTGCAGTGAGATGAAAGTGGAAATCATTGAAGCAGAAGCATGCATGGATCACATTCACATGCTGGTGAGTATTCCACCGTACTTGAGTATAGCACAATTCGTAGGAAGGCTCAAGAGTAAGAGTACGCTGATGATATTCGACAGACATGCCAATCTGAAATACAAATATGACAGCAGAAGTTTCTGGTGCCGAGGATATTATGTAGATACGGTAGGTAAGAACGCGAAAATAATAAAAGAATACATCAAAAATCAGTTAGAAGAAGACTACACATCGGATCAAATTTCTCTTAAAGAATATATGGACCCGTTTACGGGTAACAAGAATAAGTAGGCAAAAAAAGACAGCCACTAAGAAGTGGCTGCCAGAAATTGTGATGCGATGATAAACCCTCAGTACCCTTAGAGGGGTCAGCACGTGTTGACCCTTCTAGGGTCTGAGCAAACCACTAGTTTATTAGAGGTTTTTGATTGTGTTTATATGGGTTTGTGGGAAAAGGTGAGAGTGTCATGTTGACATGGAGACCGAAGGACAGGTGGCTGGAAAGTCATCTGTTGATGATTTTGTCGTCGGCGACGTCGACGTGGAGGTCGGCGGGAATATCACTTAATGGGGTTCTGGAGATTGATCTAAGCATGAGATTTTGAGAGAAACATGGCGACATAGGTTTTTATCTGGGGTATCTGCTGATAGTAGCGGATATCCCTGTTTTTATACCTTGATATAATTCGAAAAGAAGCATCAAAAGATAGGGTAGGGAAAATCTCATCAAGAGATGAGTGACGATCGTGACGAGCATTTTCAGATTAGATCCATAGAAAAAAGAAATGATTACTCTATAGAAAAAATTACTAAGTGATCGTCACCATCACCACCCTAAAAAGTTAGGAGTATCCGCCGTTATTGGTAGATACTCCTAAAAGTTTAAGAAAATGACATGGGGACCGAAGGGCAGGAAACAAAAGGCTATGTATTAATGGTTTTACAGTTAAGTTATGAATCTGATGAATGATATCTGCATACATCGACACTATTGCGTCGAAAACGCCTTTGCTTCCTCCAGCAGAAATTCCTTGAATCGGTTTACCGCTGGAGAGGTATAGTGTGCATCGTCCCATATTAAATAGGAAGAGATATAAATCTCCGGGGAAGCAATATCCACCAGAATGGTGTTTTCCCGGAAACGTCCTTTCCATGAAATTGATGGAGCCAGGGCAATACCCATATTTTCAGAAACATATTTCCGAACAAAATAAGGATCATCACAGATGATAGGCATCAGCGGTTCAAAGCCTCTGGCACGACAATGCTGGATCGTGAGGGAATGCAGCGCCGTTTGAGCGGGAAGACTGATCAGTTTTTGCCCCTGCAGATCGGTGATATCCACGCTTTTTCGCTGTGCAAAAGGGTGATCCTCATGAACCGCCAGTACCACTCGCTCCCGAACCAGAGGTGCAGAGGCGGTCATTCGTTTATAGGAAGTTTGAGAAGAAATGCAGAGATCATAGGAAACATCCTGATCTTCATAGTAGCCATGGGACACAGAGATGCTGACATCCGGATAAAGCTGTGCGAATTTGGGAATACAGGTGAGGATAAATCGATGATTTTCCATGATTTTGATGCTTACCGGGCCGGATATTTTTTCGGAATCCTCGGTAACGGCAGCAATACCGTTATCCAGTTCCTGCAAGGCACGTTCCACATAAATCAGAAATGCTCGGCCTTTTTCGTTCAGAAACAGCTTTCCATTTCTGCGCTCGAAGAGTTTGATATTCAGATCTCGTTCCAATCTGGAAATGGCCTGTGACATGGATGGCTGCGGAACAGAAAAGTATTTGGCTGCTTTTGTGACGTTTTCCAGTTCAGCTACCTTCTGGAAGTATCTCAGCTGCAGTAATTCCATGGAAATCCCTCCCCAATAATGTTCTGATTGCATGCTATCATATTTTTCTCGTTGATGCAAGAGGCGAAACCCTATAACGCTAACGTTATGATACTATACGAAATTTGATATTTTACAAACTCGTCCGCTGACCATAGAATAACATTGTAAGCTATTCAGTATTTGCGCTGTATTGCCGTTTTTACTGATTGCAAATATGAAAACCCAGTGAGAACGACCGACAAGAAAGGCATCAAACGGCGGAATCTATCGGTAATTTTTGAAAACGAGGTAATGAAAATCATGAGAGAAGCAGTGATTCAGAAAATTCTGGACGAAAAAGTTATCGCTATTGTCAGAGGCTATACCGATGAGAAATGCCTGAAGCTGGCAAAGGCACTCCATGCAGGCGGCGTTAATCTGATGGAAGTGACCTTTGATCAAAAAAGCCATGAAGAGCGGCTGCGCACCGTTCGCATCCTGAAGCTTTTGAACAAGGAATTGGGCGATAAGATGATGTTTGGCGCAGGTACAGTTACCACTCCCGAGATGGTACAGATGGCAAAAGAAGGCGGCGCCAAATTTATCGTCTCTCCTGATATGGATCCCGAAGTCATCAAAGCAACTGTGGCTGCCGATATGGTATCCATTCCCGGTGCTCTGACTCCTACAGAAATTAAGCAGGCTTATGTCAATGGTGCGGATTTTGTAAAAGTGTTCCCCGCGTCCAACATGGGAGTATCCTATTTTAAGGCCATTACCGCACCGCTGAGCCACATTCGTATGCTGGCAGTCGGCGGCGTGGACGGCAGCAATGTCAGAGATTATCTGGCAGCAGGTGCTGTAGGTGCCGGTGTTGCAAGCTGTCTGTTTAAGAAAGACTGGATCAAGGCCGGCGAGTGGGACCGCATTACAGAAGCCAGCAAAAACTTCGTTGCTTTGCTGTAAGGTGAGGGTGCTGTATGAATTTGATTATTCTGGCAGGTATGCCTGCAACGGGAAAGTCTACTGTGGCAGCAAGACTTTCCAAAGCGTTTGGCTATCCTATCCTGGAAAAAGATAACATCAAGGAAGGTCTGTTTGATACACTGGGCTTTGAAAACTATACTCAGAAACGGGCGCTGGATCACGCAGCAAATGCAGTGCTTCTGCGGATGATTGAGGCTATGCTGAAAGCAGATCAATCCTTCATTGTAGATAATAACTTTGATACGGCCAGTGCTGAAAAGCTCTGCGCTATTCTGGAAAACTATCATCCCAACTGCATGACAGTCTTCCTCAGCGGTGATCCGAAGGTATTGTACGAGCGTTATGCACAGCGTGACAATCTCCACCTGCGCCATCTGGGTCATGTGCTGCAGGAGCATTATCCGCCTCATGAGGGAGATTCTCTCTATTACACTATGACCCCTGAGGAATTTGATGAGAAGTTCTTCAAGCGGGGGATGGCACAGTTCAAGTGCCCCGGTGAGAGAATTGATGTGGATATGACAGATTTCAGCAAGGTTTCCCTGGACGAGCTGTGTGCTCAGGTGGAAACCCTTCTGAAAAAGGCCTGATTTTCCGTATTTATATTAGATGAGGTGTAGTTAGATGAAACCAATCGTAGTGCTCCCTTTCCATTCTCAGGCAAGAGCCTTCTGCGTGGAGGCAAGACAGATGCTTCTGGATGCAGGCTTTGAGCTGCGCTGCAATGACAGTGGTATTCGCCCCACGGTGGAGGATCTGAAACAAATGCTTTCCGGTGCCTATGCCGTAGTTGCGGGAACGGAGAAATATACCGCAGAAGTGCTGGAAGCTGCCGATCAGCTGAAGGCAATTATTCGTTTTGGTGTTGGTACCGATAATTTTGATATTCCTGCCATGCGGGAAAAAGGTGTGGAAATTGGCGTTATTGCCAACCACAATTCTGTCGCAGAATTTACTCTGACGCTGATGCTGGGTATGATAAAAAACTTACCTCGATTGGATAGTGCTGCACGTGATGGTCAGTGGGCACGGTTTCCCATGCGTGAGTTGGGCGGCAAGACCGTTGGCATTATGGGCTTTGGCCGTATCGGCCGCCGTCTGGCGGAGCTGCTGAAAGGCTTTAACGTCAGCCTTTTGGCGTATGATCCCTTTATTTCCCCGGAAACCATCAAAGCCTGCGGCGCGGAACCTGTGACCATGGAACAGCTGCTCCGTCAAAGTGATGTGGTGTCTCTGCATATTCCCTCCACGCCCGAGACCCATCACCTGATCAACGCTGAGACACTGGCGATGATGAAGGACGGTGCTTATCTGGTCAATACCGCCCGCGGTGCGCTGGTGGATGAGAAAGCACTGTATGAAGCACTGACCTCCGGCAAGCTCAGCGGTGCGGCTCTGGATGTTTATGAAAAAGAGCCCATCACCAAAGACAATCCTCTTTTCACTCTGGATAATGCTGTGTTTGCGCCTCATGTATCTGCTCTTTCCTTTGAGACCAACTATAACGGAAGTCTTA
>SVMZ01000031.1 GCA_015067185.1 Oscillospiraceae bacterium
ACTGCGAATATTTCAAATCACAGGGCTTTGAGGTCGGTGCCTGGATCTGGACCTTCATGATCAACGAGGATACCCAATACACTCACATGACCTCTCCCTTTGGGAAGGTATCTGCTACCCAGATGTGTCCTTCTGATCCTGCTTTCAGAGAATTTGCTGCTTTCTATGTCAAAGAAATTGCCAAATGCGGTGTTGATATGATTATGTACGATGACGACTACCGCTATGGCTTTATCGATATCGGCATGGGCTGCACCTGTAAAAACCATCTTGCCCGTATGTCCGAAATCGTCGGTGAAGAATTGACTCTGAACGATGATCTGGCCAACAAACTGCTTGCCGGAGGCAAAAACAAATACCGCTCTGCCTGGCTGCAGGCCAACGGAGAATACTTCCGTTTGTTTGCCAAAGAGATGCGTGCTGCTCTGGACCAGATCAACCCGGATATTCGCTTTGGTCCTTGTGCCTGCATGCCTCTCTGGGATTTTGACGGTGTAAGCACTGCTGAAATCAGCCGTATTCTTGCAGGAAACACCAAGCCATTCCTACGCTTAATCGGTGCTCCCTACTGGTCTGTCAACCGCAGTTGGGGCAACCGGCTGCAGGATGTTATTGAACTGGAACGCATGGAGCGCAGCTGGTGCGGCGACGGCATCGAAATTTTCAGCGAAGGCGATGTCTATCCCCGTCCTCGCTTTGCCTGTCCTGCCAGCTACCTGGAGGGCTTTGACACCGCTCTGCGCGCTGACGGCAGAATGGATGGCATCCTCAAATATCCCACCGACTATACCTCCAGCGCCGATTATGAACCGGAATATATCCGCCGCCATCTGCGCAACCAGCCGCTTTATGAGCGTATTGATGCCCACTTCTCCGGAAAGACTGCTGTAGGTGTCCGCGTCTATGAGGCAATGACCAAGTTTGAAGATACCGTTGTTCCCGAAGAAGTGGCCGGCACCACCCAGGTTCAAAACATGTTTTTCTCCCCCGCTGCCCGTATGCTCACCGCAAGTTCTGTTCCCACCGTATATGAGGGACTCGGCTGCGCAGGTATTGCCTTCGGAGAAAACGTAAAATACATCCCCGAGGAAGCACTTGACCGCGGACTGATTATTGATGCCCGCGCTGCTGCCATCCTCACTGAGCGCGGCATCGATGTCGGCATCACCGAAATCGGTGAGCGCGTCTCTGTCAATGAAGAACACTATCTTAACTACAATGAAGATCTTCCTGCAGCCACTGCCAAACCCTACAAAATGACTCTCAAAGAAAAAGCTAACATCCAGAGCACATTTACTGTTGAAGGCGGTACCATTCCCGCATCCTACCGGTATGAAAATGCTGCTGGTCAACGTTTCCTTGTTTTCACTTTCAACGGTTACTTTGCTCCCGACCAGCTCACCCGTCAGTACACCCGCTCCAGACAGCTTGCAGAAGCGGTGGAATGGTTCTCCGGCAGCAAACTGCCCGCCTACGCGTTCGGTAATCCCGATCTTTACATCATGTGTAAAGACAGTGAATCTGCCCGCACTGTCGGTCTCTGGAACTTCTTTGCTGACAGCATCTTCGAGCCCGTCATCACCCTCAACAAGGAGTACAGCAAAATCACCTTCATCAACTGCACCGGCGAACTCCGCGGAAATAAGGTATTCCTCTCCGAGATCCAGCCCTTTGCCTTTGCCGGCTTTGAAGTAGAATAATATAAAAGGAGCCATTATGTATTCTTTGGATACCACACAAAAATTCAAGATCGCCGCACTTCTCCTCTCCCTTCTCTTTGTTGCTCTCGCCGTCCTGCCGCTGTTTCTTGGCGGCAGCGGTCTTTTGAAAAATGTTTCTGTGGATGAAGAGCACCTGACCATTCTGATGGTTGGCTCTCTTTGCATGGCATTTGTTTTCTTTTTCCTGTTTCTGGCCCTGCGTGCTATCCAGAAGGATATTAAAGAACATCTGAAATACCTGAACGATGCCCTTCGCAAATAAAATTCACACAGATATTCAAAAATAAATCTGTTCTGTTTATGTACTTTTCGTTCTTTCCCGTCTGCGACGGTTGACATTTTCAGAAATTAATGTCATAATATATAGTTGTATATTTCCGTTTAAAAAAGCAAACTTTTATTATAGTTCAAAATGTATTTATCAGGAGATGACTCAAAATGAGTGAACAATGCAACCACGACTGCTCATCCTGCAGCGAAAATTGCTCCAGCCGCAAGCAGAGCTTCCGTGCTGAGCTCAATGAACTTTCCTGCGTCAGAAAGGTGATCGCGGTTATGAGCGGTAAAGGCGGCGTGGGCAAAAGCCTCGTCACTTCCATGCTTTCCGTTCTGGTCAACCGCGAAGGATACAACACCGCCGTTCTCGATGCTGACATCACCGGCCCCTCCATCCCCAAAGCATTCGGCATCACCGACCGCGCTCTGGGCGATGATAACGGTATCTATCCTGTTCAAAGCAAAAACGGCATCTCGGTCATGTCTCTCAATCTTCTTCTTGAAAATGAGACCGACCCCGTTATCTGGCGCGGCCCTGTGATCGCAGGCACTGTCAAACAGTTCTGGACCGATGTTGTCTGGGGCGATGTAGACTTTATGTTTGTCGATATGCCTCCCGGAACCGGTGATGTTCCCCTCACTGTCTTCCAGTCCCTGCCTATAGACGGTATTATCGTTGTTTCCTCTCCTCAGGAACTGGTTGGCATGATTGTGGAAAAAGCTGTCAACATGGCTGCTATGATGGGAGTTCCCGTCCTTGCCCTTGTTGAAAACATGAGCTACTTCAAATGCCCGGATTGCGGAAATATCCACCACATCTTCGGCGAAAGCCGCATTGATGAAATTGCCAAAAAGCACGGTATTGATGTTGTATGCAAGCTTCCGATGGATCCCTCTCTCGCTGCGCTGACCGACTCCGGTGAGATCGAATCCATGCAAGAGGAAGGACTTTCCCCAATCATCGACCGGCTTATTCCAAAAGACTGATCCCCAGCCCCCTTTCGAATTTGAAAAATCATTCATAAAAAGCATAAAAAAGGACAAAGTAATATTGCTTTGTCCTTTTTATTATTTTTATAACAATCCGAAAGGTTGGTCTGTATGAAACTGAATATAAGCAGGCGCTGCTTTGTCCGCGCCATCACCTATTCTCTGGCGCTCCTGCTGACCCTGAGCTCCCTCGCTGTTATCCATGGCCTCAAGGCCGAAAAATATAAGGCAATGATCGAAAGCGATGATCAACATGCTCTGCTGGAGCTTACCTCCATGATAGACAATATCTCTGTCGTTCTGGATAAAGGCATTTATGCCACCTCTCCCACACAGCTTTCTTTTCTTTCTGCAACGCTCTGGCGTGAGAGTGAAGCAGCAAAAAATTCTCTTGCCACCCTTCCCATCGACGGTGAACCTCTTGAAAAAATCTACCGGTTTCTCTCGCAGACCGGCGATTATGCTATGGTACTTTCCAAAAAGGTTTCGGGAGGAACCGCACTCTCTGAAGACGAACTCAACAATATGCTCTCTCTTTCCCAATATGCCCACTCTCTCGGTGCTCAGCTGAGTGCGCTGGAACGGGATGTCACCGTTGGCGGACTCAAAATTACCGCCGCCTCCGATCCCTTTTCCGACAGCAGGGCTCCCACTTTTTCCGATGGCTTCAATGAAATGGAAAACAGCTTTGAAAACTATCCGCAGCTCATTTATGACGGTCCCTTTTCCGATAATCTTCTGGAGAGGGAACCGCTTATGCTCTCTGGCAAACCGGAAATTTCTCACAAAGAAGCCCAAAAAATCGCCGCCGATATCATCGGATCCGACCTTCGGCTTTCAACCTCTCATGATGAAATCTCATCCATGCCCTGCTATGTTTTCACCGCTTCCGATGAAGACAATATCCGTTATATTACAGCTGCCGTCAGCAAACAGGGCGGTTATCCTGTCTATTACCTTGTGAGCCGCGAAATCGGTGAGGAACAGCTTGAACACACTGCAGCTGTAAAAAAGGCGGCGGAATATCTTAAAAAAATCGGCTACACCTCTCTCTCAGACAGCTACTATGAGGTCAGCGGCGGCGTTTGCACCGTCAACTTTGCCCATACGCAGGATGATATCATCTGCTATCCCGATTTGATCAAGGTACGGGTCGCTATGGATAACGGAGAAATTCTCGGTTTTGATGCCAGAGGCTACCTCACCAACCACCGAACCCGCAGCCTCCCGCCCGCCGCCATTTCTGTCGAAGAGGCACAAGCCGCACTTTCTCCCTTGCTCACTGTGGAAAGCAGTTCTCTCGCCCTGATCCCCACCGGAGGTACTTCGGAAGCACTGACCCATGAATTCATCTGCCGCGGTGTCCATGACGAAGGAGTCATTGTATATGTCAACACCGAAACCGGCAGTGAGGAAAATATTCTCCTCCTGATTGAAAATAACTATAGTGTTTTAACGAGATAATCTCTTAAAATTCGTTGTTTTCTACAATCTTTTTTTCTTTTCTTTTTTCCCATTGACCCAACTCTTCAAGAATGATAAAATAAATACACGGATATCGTTCGTTTTAATAATTCTCGGTGTCCGTGTAATTTTTTGAAAGGATGTCTCACAGTATGGAAAAGTTTTTCAAGCTCAAACAACACAACACCACTGTCAAAACTGAGATCATTGCCGGTCTCACCACGTTCTTTGCCATGGCGTACATTCTCTTTGTCAATCCCATGTATCTGGAACAATCGGGAATGAATTGGGGATCTGTCTTCACTGCAACCTGTATCTCTGCCGCCGTTGGCTGCCTGCTCACCGCATTTCTTGCTAATGTTCCCTTTGCACAGGCTCCCGGTATGGGCTTGAACGCTTTCTTCACCTTTACTGTTTGCTTCGGTATGGGCTATACATATCAGCAGGCTCTCACCATCGTTCTGATCTCCGGTCTCCTCTTCCTCATCGTCGCTGTTTCTCCGCTGCGCGATAAGATCATCGATTCCATCCCTGCTTCTCTGAAGGCTGCTATCAGCGCAGGTATCGGTCTCTTTATCGCCATCATCGGCTGCCTTAACAGCGGTACCGGTATCATGAAACTGGATCAGGCCAACAACCTTACCGGCCTTCAGTTCACCATTGACGGCGCTCTCAACTACAACGGTATCATCATTATCATTGGTATCCTTGTTATCGCCTGCCTGATGGCATGGAAAATCAAGGGTGCTATCTTCCTCGGCATCATTGTTACAACCATCATCTACTATGCTATTGGTATCCCCACCGGTAATGTTGCTGTTCCCGAAATTGCTTTCAACTTCTCTAACATCACCCTTTCCGGTACCTTCTTTGCCTTTGATTTCGGCGGCATCTTCAGCAAGGGTGTTCTTCCTCTGATCACCGCTATCATCAGCTTTGCCATTGTTGACTGCTTCGATACCGTTGGTACCCTGATTGGTACTGCAGGCGGAGCCGGCATGCTGGACAAAGACGGAAAGCTTCCTGAAGGCTCCAAGGCTCTTATCGCTGACGCTGTTGCCACCTGCGCAGGCGCCTGCCTCGGTACCTCCACTGTTACCACTTATGTTGAATCCTCTGCTGGTATCTCCGAGGGCGGCCGCACCGGTCTTACCTCCGCTACCGTTGGTGTTCTCTTCATCCTCGCTCTCGTTCTTGCTCCTATCGCCGGCCTGATTCCCGGTGCCGCTACCGCTCCCGCTCTCATTATCGTCGGTATGCTGATGATGAAGGGTGTTGCCAAGGTTGCATGGAACAACGTTGAGGATGCACTCCCCTCCTTCCTTACCATCGCTATCATGCCTTTCGGCTACAGCATCTCCGATGGTATTGCATTCGGCTTCATCTCCTATGTTGTTATTAAACTGGTTCGCGGTAAAGCTAAAGAGATTCCCGTTCTTATGTATATTGTTTCTGCCCTCTTTATCGCAACCTATATTCTCAAAAACATCTAATTGTTTTTCACCTGCAAAGAGCTGCACCGTATGGTGCAGCTCTTCTTTTTTCCTCTTTTTAACCATTTCATTCTTTTTTATTTCTGTTTTTCTTTTTTCTTTCCTCTGCCTCCGACACACTTTTTCATATTCCTCCCTCTCAATTCGTCATCTTTTTTTCTCCTCCCATCTTATAATAGAAAATATCATATCAACCATGCTATTCACCTCGGGAGGATGTTAAAAATGAAACAACGAATCAGTATACCCGAACTCAGCAGACGTCTTAAACCTTCCGGTTCACGGCGGCAATGGGATCACCTGCTGAAACAGGAGTGGTTCACCAAAACCACCGGTATTGTGCTCTCTATTTTCATCGGTTTTCTTTCTGCCGCCGCCAAGCTGGAGCTTGGCACTACCCTCTTTGCTCCCTTTGGCATTGCCTTTGCCGCTGCAGCCATGTCCAACCTGAGCATTACCCGTGAATATGGCTATGCCCCTGCGGCCGGCGTTGTCATTGGTTACGTACTCACTGCAGGCACCATGAGTAATATGAAATATCTTGCCGCATTGGCTCTGATGCTTGCTATCCGCGGCTTTCTCTCTGTCTCACCCTCGCTGAAAAACAGCCTTTTTCTCCCCTGCGCCGCTTCTGCCTTGTCTATTTTCTTCTCCTGTATCGGCTTCTCGCTTCTGTTCGGCCTCACCTTCTATGATGCTGTACTTGCCCTGTGTGAGTCCTGTGTTGCCGGTGGTCTCGCCTTCTTTTTTCTGCGCGCCATGGCCATTCCCAGCTCCGGATTCTCCCCCCGCAGTCCCTCCGTACGAATCCCTTCCATCACCGATTCGCAAAGCAAAGCTTGTCTCATTATTTCTGCCGCCATTCTCTTAATTGGTTTAACCTCACTTGAAATTGCTGCTGTTTCTCTCGGCAGAATACTTGGTGCAACGGCGGTCATGCTTTGTGCTTTCTCCGGACGGGAAGGCGGCGGTGCCATTGCAGGTATTGCTGCTGGTATTGCCTGCGCTGCCGGCTCTCTTTCCGGTGATTTTCTCACCACCGCTCCTCTTTTCACATTGATCTCTGTCGGTTTTTCTTTAGGCGGACTGCTTGCAGGTGTATTCCACTCCTTTGGCAAGCTCGGCCCTGCCATCTCCTTTGTCTGCGTCATCGCTGCCGGCACTGCTCTTCTGGATTCTTCGCTGCTTTCTCCGCTTATCGAAGCATGCATCGGAGCCGTTTTCTTTTTGATGTTCCCTCCTTCTTTCATCAAATATCTGACTGCTTCCGAAAATAACACTATGATTAAAAATTCCCGGGTTTTAAAAGAACTCTCCGTACTTCGGCTCGAACTGGCAGCTTCTTCCCTGAAGGATGTTGCGGATACTACACGGACAGTCACCGAGAAAATGAAAAAGCTTTTTGCCAAAGATGATATTTCTGCCGTTTTCAGTCATGTCGCAGATCGCTTCTGCCGTGGCTGCTATAAGAACGTACGCTGCTGGCAAGCCGACTACAACACAACAATGGATGTCTTCAACCATCTTGCACACAAACTCAAACAGGATGGTCGTCTGTCCGAAAAAAGCCTTCCTGAATATTTTTTCCGCAGCTGCCTCTCTCCGGAACGTCTGATCAATGAGATCAACCTTGAATACAGTGAATTTATCACTCAAAAAAGCTCAGACGGAAAAATTGCACAGGTTCGCAGCATTGTTACAGATCAATTCGAGGCCATTTCCAATCTGCTCTTCTCTCTTGCCCGGGAACTCACACTCATTCGCGAAGCTGAACCGGATACCGAACTGCTGTTGTTTGAAGCAGCAGATAAACTGCTCCTCTCTCCTCTGGAGACCTCCTGTTTCAAAGACGGTTCCGGCCGCTTCAGCGCTGAGCTTGAAATTCCCGAATTCAAACTCGCCCGCTTAGATACTGCCGAATTCACCGCTGAGCTATGCGACCTGCTGGGGTATGATCTGACACCTCCTGTTATCAGAACCTGGAACGGCGCTGCCCGCCTCACCTTTCGTGAAAGAGAAAACTTCACTCTTTCCTATACCAGTGAACAGTACAGTGTGTCCGGCGAAACCTTCTGCGGCGATGCAATAGGAGCCTTCACCGACACCATTGGCCGAACTTACATCCTGATCAGCGACGGCATGGGCAGCGGCCGCTCTGCCTCTCTGGATTCTTCCATGGCCGTGGGCTTGCTTAACAGAATGCTCACCGCCGGTTTTGATGCGGACTCTGCCCTCAGTATGCTCAACTCCGCTATGCTGGTTAAATCGGGCGACGAATCCCTTGCCACTATAGATCTCGCCTGCATTGACCTTTTCTGCGGCTCTGTAACCTTTTTTAAAGCCGGTGCTGCTCCCAGCTATATCAGACGCGGCGATAAAGTTATGCGTATAGAAGGCACCTCCATGCCCGCCGGAATCCTTGGAGGAATCACCTTTGATAAAAGCACTTTTTCACTAAAAGAAGGTGACCTGCTTCTTATGTGCTCCGATGGCATTGCTTCCGATGGCAATACCGATTGGATTGCCACTGAATTTGAACAGCGAAACAGTGAAACCCTTGAAGATATTGCCCACCGTATTATTCATGCCGCAAAAACACGCACGATACCCGGACGGGAAGATGACATCAGCGTTGTGGTGATGGAACTGCGAAAATAAAAAAGCACACGCAAATTCCCCTGCATACAAATCCGCTGAACAGATATCAAAAAAACACCCCTTTATGGCAGAAGCAACCTGCCGTAAAGGGGCTTTTACAATGTCTTTACGATGAAACACCGTAAACCGTACACGCTTATTGGGTTCAGATATAAATTCTGTTGGCAAAAGTCATCGGCAATCTCTCACCGTAGATATGAGAGGTATCCGACCATACAAGGCACCTGGGGCGTGTTACTCCTCTATCCGTGTTGGGGAATTCTATAATAATAATTCCGGAATGGGTAACTTCAAATGCCGTGGAAAAAAGATGCGGCGCTATCCCTAGGATCTGTGACACCCATGCTTTTCCAAATCCCTCATGGCAGAACATGGCGATCCTGTCATCATTCGGCTTCTCGATGCGGTAGAGTACACCCTCTCTTCTGTAGCCGTGATTTGCAATCAGTTTGTCGGAGGCATCCTGTATCCGTTTCAACCCTTTTCGAATGCTTTCTCCCCGCCCCTGCAGGATCGGAAGATCATACCACTTCTCGTAATCACGGATGGTATCGTTATTGACAATTTCTTCAACAGGAAGTCCCCAGTACCATGCTTTGCGCCCATTATACACAAGAGACATCTCTTCGAACGCCGTATCCTCACTGGCCCAATCCTCAATATTGATATCCAGATGCATCATCTCAGCCAAGGGTTTGGCTGTCTGCTGCGCCCTGATCATAGGAGAGGAATAAATTTTACTGATCCCCACATTAGAAAGTCTTCTTCCCACCGCTTCTGCCTGACGAAGCCCCTTTGGGGTAAGGCTGTCCGGATCATAGATAGGGTCTCCATGTCTGACAATATATAAAATCAAGGTCTTCATCTCCGTCTTATTCTTATTTGTCATTGGCCTTTCAAACCATATATATTATAAGAGAAAACCCTTTTGATGTCAATTCCAAAAGTATGCTTGATATGAAAACAGAATAATGATATAATTATTTCTAATATCAAAAAATCAAGTGATAATAAAAGAGGTTCGATATGATAAAACCCATTATACACGATATTCTCTTTCTCGGAAGAAACTGTAAGCCAGCTTCCGCAGAAGATCTCCCTGTTGCCCAGGATCTGCTCGACACGCTGAAAGCCAATTCCTCTTCCTGCGTTGGTCTGGCAGCCAACATGATCGGTATCGATAAACGCATTATCGCTTTTGATAACAACGGTGAACCTATGGTCATGTTTAATCCCCGTATCCTTAAACATGCTGATCCCTTTGAAACAGAGGAGGGCTGCCTTTCTCTGGAAGGACTCCGCAAAACCAAACGTTACCGCTCTATCAAAGTAGAATGGCAAATTTGGCAAAACAATGCTCTTCAAACCCGAATTAAAACTTTTACAGGCTGGACTGCTCAGATCATTCAGCATGAGATTGATCACTGCAACGGTATCCTTATATAATACCTCTGTTTTATATGCGGCATCTTTCCCCTTTATCCCGCAAGACCTCTATTTCTCTCTATCGGCACTGCAAAAATATTTTTCACATCCTCTCCATTGTTTCGTAAACGAAACCAGTAAAAATACTCCTTGGCATATTATGGTTATACCACAATATACCAAGGAGTATTTTCCATTTTATTTTTTCCGTTAAGCTTCTTCTTTCCAAACGGCCACTGCTTTGTTGGCATACCGTTTTTTGAAAATTCTTCTCCGGAACAGATATACCGTATAGATAAACCACAACAGGAAGAAAACTGCGCAGGCAATCACCGCATTGCTCAAAGACTGAGCGGAAAAACTCAGCAAAAACAGCAGCGGGGCAATCATAACCATCGCCGGGAAGTTGGAGAGAATATACAAACTGGATGTAGGTGTCCGCAGACCCGGGTCAACCTCTTTCATAAGGATCATACCATTGGAAGCGGTGCCGGTCAGCGTACCAAAGCTCATCAGGAAAAATTCATGCTCAAAACCCTTGAAACACTCTTTGGATACCATACGGATATACACATATGTAATTACCGTACCTACCAGGCTGAGGATCACGATGGGCCAGATATAATTTTTAATATCGTTGATTTCAATGGCAGCCACGCCGGCAACAATCATCAGGTCAAATGCGAAGCCGGAAATACGGTCCATCTGGTAGTTATTGATATACTCACGGTGCATTACTTTATCTTTCCTCAGACGCTTGACCACAAATTTGATCAGCATAGCCGCCAAGGATGCCCACAGGAAGTTAAAGCCCCATGCAATACTGTTTGTAAAGGCAGAAAGTTTGCCTAACAGGAACATAAAACCAAAAGAGACTGCGTAAGCCAAAGCCACAAAACCTGCCTGTAACGTAAATTTATCTACAGACTCATTGTCGGGAATCTCGTCTCCGTTGGGATTGGTGTGGTCTATCGTTTCATCGGAGAGACTTCCTTTTCTCACCTGAAGTTCTTTCCGTTTTTTATAAATATTGATATGCAGCACACCAAACACAGAAGCGACAACAAAACCAATGGAAGCAAGGGATAATCCAAAACTGCCGTTTCCGGAAAATTGAGCAGCAGGGGTGTTGGTAAAGTTAACATCCCAGCTCAAAGCATTACCGGGACCCTGGCCGTATGCCAACGGCAGGATCAAGCCGCAGATGTAAGAAATCACGTTTTCTCCGCGGCGGGTTACCAAAAACAGAATCAGTGTGATTCCCAAACCCACAAACGCCTGCAGCATATAAGTACCACCCTGCAGCGCACCGAACTCAAGCACCTGTGCCGGGTTGGTCTTATGCTTACTTTTCTCCGTTTTCAAGGACATCGCCGCAAAACCAATAGCTAAACAGTGATATGTAATAACCTGCATCATCCGGTTATCAACCATCATAAAATCAAATTGCTTGGCAATGACATTCACAACCAACAACAATGTTCCTCCCAAAAGGGCAGAAGGGATCAAACATTTCCGAAACATGGGAATTGTACGGCGGAGAACATTTCCCAACACCAAAAACAACAGCAAAAGCCCTAATTGAACCATAAATGCCCAAACGGCATCATAGTTCGCCAGTGTAAAATCCCAACTGGATGCATAATCCATGAAGTACCAACTCCTCTTCCAATCTGTTTTTATTATACACTACCATGCTTTTTTTGTCAAACAATGAGAAAAAGACCTGAAAACACCATACAAGGAAAAATGCGATACAAAACCAACCTGTGTCCCATTCTTTTTCATTAACGAGTGCGTCGAAAAACGTTCCGCCGCCAAAAAATCTTTTTGCCTGCGGGTCTACGGAAATCAATCCGCTTCGCATACAAGAGTCGACGTCAAGCTCTTATGAGCCACGTCAATGATCAAATACCCCACTTTATCACTTGGGTATTCAAAGGCATATATTGCCGAATCGTGTGCAGGTGTTACCTTTGCGGAAATTTCGTTTTCAAGCAAAACTTTATATTCATGACAGGTTGATTTTTCGCTTCCTTCTACTGCAGCAACGGCTCTTTCGCGCAGCATACCGGCTCGTCTGGTTGAATTTGTAGAAGAAAACTATGCAAGTAAGGTGACGATACAACGTGCTGCGGAACATTTTGGTTTCAGCAAACAATATTTTTGCAAATGGTTTAAAAAAGAAACAGGCGTTACGTTTAAGGATTTCCTGAACAATGTCAGAATCCACCACGCCTGCGCCTGTCTTTCCGGAGGTTATTCGGTAGAAGAAACATCTGAACGATGCAGTTTTTCCGATCCTTCCTATTTTACTAAGGTCTTTAAACGGTTTGTGGGAACTACCCCAAAAGCCTATACCTATAAGTAGGGAATGGATTTATCCGTCCCGTTCTCGGAATGTATAAATGCATTCCCTACAATTAAAACAACGTTATTATCCAATAAATGACCCCGTAGATCACGCTTGCCACCGTGCCGTACACGATAACGGGACCGGCGATGGTAAACATCTTTACTCCAACACCCAAGACAAATCCTTCTGCTTTAAATTCCAACGCAGGAGAAACAACCGCATTGGCAAATCCCGTAATTGGGACCAAGGTACCTGCCCCACCTACTGTGGCTATTTTATCGTATACTTTCAACCCTGTCAGCAGCGCGGATAAAAAAACCAACGTCACCGAAGTTACTCCCGAGGCTGTCTGTAAATCCATCCCCGCATGGAGATAAAGATTGGTGAGAAGCTCACCGATTGTGCAGATCGTTCCGCCAATCAAAAATGCTCCTGCCATATTTCTCAGCACCCTGCTTCCCGGTGCTCGTCTACGTGACAATGCATCATACTCTTTCGCCGTCATATCTTTTGCCATTTTCTACACCTCCTGTTGCCGTTAGTGTTCCCTTTCTCTCCCTTATTATTCCGTCACCTCTTCCTTTTTGCATTCGCCAATCTTTACACAAAACAATGCCAACGGATCCCGACGTAAGACCCATTGGCATTTCGTTTTATCTGTTCATGTTATAAATTTGAAAACAACTCAGAGATAATGAAGCGGATTTACCCGTTTTCCGTTGATGCTGATTTCAAAATGCAGGTGGGGACCTGATGCACGGCCTGTCTGACCTATTGCCGCAATATGTTGTCCCTGACGAACATAGTCACCGGCACGTACAAACACATTACTGCAGTGTGCATACAGCGTCTGCACGCCGCCGCCATGATCAATCTTCAGGTGCAGCCCGTAACCGTAATACAGTCGTTTTACAAACACAACCGTTCCGGGTGCCGAAGCAAATATCGCAGTTCCTCTCGGTGCCGCAATGTCAATGGCATAATGGCCGGAATATCCCAGCCAGCCACAACTGATTTTTCCTGCTGCTGTCGGCCAGATAAAGCTCGCAGACGTATTCAAACCGCCCCCGCTGACAGATCCGGTATTACCTGACGGTTTTGCAATATATGTACCTACACTGAGGATCTGATTGACCGGTGCCGTTATTTCGGTGGTAGAAATGATATTTCTCTCTACCTCTACACCATCCACATAGGTAACATCCGCTACCTGCTCGCTGATACCCGGAACACCGGCAGACTTTATGGAGGTAACACCATTATAAAGAGAGGAATCGCTAACACGTTCCGTTCCGTAAGGTACTTCCACCTCGTAAACCTCGCGGCGGGTTACCTTAATTCCGAGGAACGGTTCAGATTTAGAAATAAGCACCTCATCTCCACCAAACAGAGATTTCATAATATTCGGATTCAGTGCCACAAGATCTGCCAATTTCATATTGTTTTTGTTGGCAATACGAAGGGGAGAATCGCCTGCCACAACGGTGTAATATCTTTCGCCCTCCACCTCACTGTCCAGCTGTTGTTCTATCGCATTGAGGGAAAGGATGGATGTAGACGGATAAATACCTTCCGAAATTTTGACTTTGTTAACAAAAGAAACCACTTCACCCGCAGCACCTGTCCGATATCCCTCAAGACGTGCATCCAACAATTTCAGTACTCCTATATTATCATCTGTGGCTCCAATAAACTCATCGTCAATATAAAGTCCATAGGCTGTCTGTACATCGTTGCCAGAAGCTGTAATAATCCGGTTTGCCAAAGTATCTACCGAAGTAAATTCTTTTGCATCGATAACACACAGTGTAAATCTGGGAACAGAGTCGGCCGGCTGAAGGTATTCTTCATTGATAATACGCGCCTTAACAATCCTCTCCGCTTCGTCAAATTTCGCTTCATTCTCAACATATCCGATCACTTCACCATCATACTCAACGGAAAAAGCAAATGTCAGCGTGTTAAAATAATGGATTACCGAGATCAAAAGCAAAGCCGCCGCTATCGGCAGTACATAATTGATGATTGCCACAAAAAAGTAGAAAACAGGCCTGATTACTGCAATGACAATAAGCAGTGATTCCTTTGCATAAACCAATACCCGCTTCTGCTCGGCGGTTCTTATTCTCCGGAGACTCATTCTGATACGCACCTTGGCCTGATGGATCGATGCAAACTTTCTGTTCCAGAAGTTTAGCCACCTCAGCCTGAGACGAGCCCAAAAGCGATGCCAGCTATCTGCAATACTGCCCCTTACCTCACGATTCTGTGCAATGATCCATCTGCGTAGAATGCGGTTGTTTCTCCGCAACCTGGCACCCATAATATACTGACTGCTATACAGAATTCTGTCAATTTTCGCCGTTGCTTCTCCCACTCTGGTCTTGTCAAAACGCTCCCGCGCTTCAACATATCTATCTTCCAGTTTCTTCAAAAGCACAATAACCGGACCGGTTATCTTTTTCCATGATTTTTTTACCGATCCTGCCACCTTTTTCAGTGCAGTCTCTATCGGTTTCCATCCTTTTTCCACAGCAACTGCTGCCGCAATAAAAAATCCTGCAATATATTTTAACACTTTGGAAAAATATGTTCCCAACAAAAATTTCTTTGCCTTTATCTGCTCAGAAGAATTTTCTGTATTTTTCCCTGCTGCCGTTTTCTTTATTTCATTCTTTTTGTCCGTTTCCCGCTTCGCAGTTTTGGTACTTTTCATTTCGACGATGTTGTTCAGCTCCTTTCCTTCAACATAAAAATACATATTATACATTATAGTACATTTGTCGTTTTTTCGCAATCAGCTTTACAGAAAATTAACTTAATAACCTAATTTTACTTGTATAATCCTACAATCCCTTACGGCTTTTCTCATACAAAAACTGCACCGCTTTTGGAGCGCTGCAGTTTATTTTTTGAATTTTCTGTTTTAACTCTTCTGTTCGCCCTCCTGCGCAATACAAATTGCGGCGAAATCACCAATCTGTTCGCCCAATTTGGCTGGAACAAACTGGCAGCGCTCCAGTACTCCCGGCAGACATTCACGTTCAATAACCGGCAGCATATGGGGCAGGATCAGTTCTGTTGAACGCGGATAGATGCCTCCTATTACAATTTTTTGCGGATCCAAAACATCCACCAGCACAGACAGCGCCTCGCCCATCTTTTTTCCGCAGGTTGCATACACTTCAATTCCCGCTTTATCTCCCCGGTCTGCAGCATCAGCTATGGTTTTTGCATTGATCTCATCCCGGTTGCTACTCCAGTAAGCAGGCTTTTCTCCGTTTTGATAGTGAGCCAGTCCAATGGTATAGCCCAACTGTGCAATACCGCCGCCACTGCAGAAACCCTCAAAACTGCCCTGTTTTCCATAACCCACCGGCCCAAGCCGTTCAGAACGTACATGTCCGATCTCTCCTGCTCTGTCCGAACTGCCGGAATAAAGTCTTCCCCCCAGAATCAAACCTGCGCCGAAACCGGTACCAAAGGTAAGAAAGACCATGTTCTCGCATCCTATTCCCGCTCCGTATTTCCACTCTGCCACTGCGCAGGCATCCGCATCATTCCGCAGATATACCGGAACCCCCATCCGCTGACTGATGATACTGCAAATCGGCACATCATCCCAGGTGGGCAGATTGGGAGGACGCTTGACTGTTCCCGTTTTGGAATCCAGCGGTCCGCCGCAGCTAATCCCGATTGCCTCGTAGTCAGCGTTTTTTTTCATTTCCTCCAGAATCTCACAAAACCGCTCAATGATCTTATAGGGATCTCCATCTTTTTCTGTGGCAAACTTCTCTTTTTTCAATATATCAATACTATTTTCATCTGTTTGAGCAAGAATAACGGCACACTTTGTTCCGCCGATATCGATTCCTGCGTATATTTTTTTCTCTGCCATTCTTCTCATACTCCCTCTGCCCATCCCGGCGATGCTCACTTTTTGTATTTGTTTATTATTTTAACATATTTTTATTTTATATGCAATCTTTATTATTTAAAGATATACCAAGGCTTTCACCATCCTTTACGCTCAGACAATCTGCCGCCTCATATCGTAAATTTTTATCTTTTTTATTTTTCCTCTTGACAAATTTTCCTTTCTATAATATAATTTTATTATTATTTTTATATTTTTAAACGCAATGAAGGGGAAAAAGAACTGGATGTCCAGCCTCAGAGAGCCGTTGTTTGGTGAAAAACGGTGCGGTGTACAGTTTGATCTCACCCCGGAGCGGTCGGCTGAACATACACTCTTGGTGTATTGTAGGTTTGAACGGGTATCCGCCCGTTATCAGCGGAGGGAATTGACCGATTTTTTTGAAGATTCCTATTGAGGGGACGTATTTTATGCGTCAACAAGAGTGGTACCGCGGAAGTTCAGGCTTTCGTCTCTGTTAAGAGACGAAAGCCTTTTTATTTTATAAATTTAACATTTTACTTATATCCCAAGGAGAATAACAACAATGAAACTTTCATTTTCAACCCTCGGTTGTCCTGATTTTGGTTGGTCCGATATCTATTCCATGGCAAAAGATTTCGGATTTGACGGCATCGAGATCCGTGGTCTCGGCGATGAGATGTTTTCTTTGAAAGCCAAGCCTTTCACCGATAAACATCTTCCCCAAACCATCGAGACTCTTAAAAAACTCCACCTCGAGATTCCCTGTCTCTCCTCTAACTGTGTTCTCAACACCGATGATGAGGACGGCTCTGTTGCTGCCGAAATTTCCGAATATATTATGCTCGCCTCCAAACTTGGCTCCCAGTATATCCGTCTCATGTGCGAACCCACAGCTGCACCCAAAACAGATGTTGACGATTCCAAAATTCTGGCCCTCCTTGCCAAAGTTGCTCCTCTTGCCGAAGAAAAAGACGTCACTCTTCTTCTGGAAACCAACGGCGCTTACTGTGACTCCAAGCGTCTTGTTTCTGTTCTTGATGCTGCACAGAGCGACCATGTTGCTGCTCTTTGGGATATTCATCATCCCTACCGTTATGCCGGTGAATCCCCCGAAACCACATTGCAGACCCTTGGTGCCTATATCAAGTATATTCATGTAAAAGATTCCATTATGGAAAGCGGTCAGGTCAAATACTGCCTGCTTGGTGAGGGCGACCTTCCTCTCGATGATTTCATCCGTGTTCTTAAATCCATCAACTACGAAGGTTATGTCTCGCTGGAGTGGCTTAAAAAATATGCTCCCGAACTCAGCGATGCCGGCATTGTATTTCCCCATTATGCCAATTTCATGTCGCAGTATCTCGGCGGCGCTTCTCAGCTGAGACGTCTCTACGACAATAATTCCAAGACCGGAAAATATCTCTGGCCGAAGGAACACCTCATTGATCTCACCTTCCCCCAGCTGCTGGACCGCGTTGTCGATGAATTCCCCGACCAGTATGCATTCAGATATACCACTCTTGACTACACAAGAACCTATTCCGAATTCCGCGACGATGTTGACCGCTTTGCAAGGGCCCTTATTGCCATGGGCGTAAAACCCGGTTCTCACGTTGCCATTTGGGCTACCAATGTTCCCGCCTGGTACATCACCTTCTGGGCAACTACCAAAATCGGCGCTGTTTTGGTTACCGTGAATACCGCTTACAAAATCCACGAGGCAGAATATCTGCTCCGTCAGTCCGATACACACACACTTGTTATGGTTGACGGCTATAAAGATTCCGATTACGTTGCTATTATGAAAGAGCTTTGTCCCGAACTGGAAACAGCCAAAAAAGGCGAACCGCTCCATATCAAGAGACTTCCTTTCCTGCGCAACATCATTACCGTTGAATCCAGCCAGACCGGCTGCTACACTTGGGATGAAGCCGTTGCTCTCTCTGAAAAGGTTCCCATTGAAGAAGTTTACCGCCGCGCTGCTGCCATTGATAAGCATGACGTTTGCAATATGCAGTATACCTCCGGCACCACAGGTTTCCCCAAAGGCGTTATGCTCACCCATTATAACGTTGTCAACAACGGTAAAGCCATCGGCGACTGTATGGATCTCTCCACCGCAGACCGCATGATGATCCAGGTTCCTATGTTCCACTGCTTCGGCATGGTCCTTGCCATGACCGCATCTGTCACTCATGCAACCACCATGTCCCCCATCCCCGCCTTTTCTCCGAAGAGAGGCTTGGATTGCATCAACCGTGAAAAGATCACCGCTTTCCACGGTGTTCCCACCATGTTTATTGCCATGCTCTCTCACCCCGATTTTGAAAAGACCGACTTCAGCCACATGCGCACCGGCATTATGGCAGGAAGCCCCTGCCCCATCAAGGTCATGCGCGAAGTGATTGAAAAGATGCATATGCCCGAGATCTGCATTACTTACGGTCAGACCGAAGCAAGCCCCGCAACCACAATGAGCAAGACCACCGACTCCATCGAAGCCCGTGTCAACACCGTCGGTAAGGCTATCTTTGCTGTTGACTGCAAGATCGTAGACCCCGTCACCGGTGAAGATCTTCCCGATAACGTGGACGGTGAGTTTGTTGCCAAAGGCTACAACATCATGAAGGGCTACTACAAGATGCCTGCTGCCACCGCCGCCGCCATCGACAAGGATGGCTGGCTCCACACCGGCGACCTTGCCCGCCGCGACGAAAACGGATATTACAAGATCACCGGCCGTATTAAGGATATGATCATCCGCGGCGGTGAGAACATCTACCCCAAGGAGATTGAAGACTTCATCTACACCCATCCGAAGGTGTCCGACGTTCAGGTTATCGGCGTACCCGACAAGCAGTACGGCGAAGAGATCATGGCCTGCGTGATCCTCAAGGAGGGGGAAACCTCCTCTGAAGAAGAGATGAAGGAATACGTTCTCACCCACATGGCAAAACATAAGGTTCCCCGTTACGTCCGCTTTGTGGATAGCTTCCCCATGAACGCAGCAGGAAAAATCCTCAAATACAAAATGCGTGAAGAAGCAGTTGAATATCTCAACCTGCAGGAAGCAAGCAAAATTGAAACCGCATAACTTTGGGCACAACAAACGCCGTATGGAAACTCCATGCGGCGTTATTTTTCGTATATTTCGATTTAAATATTACTTTTTGTATATTCCTCTTTTTTTATTTACACGATAGCTCCATTATTTTTTCGTTCCCGTTCCCCCTTTTCCAATGAAAAACAGCCGCCCACATCAGAAACATCTGCTTTTAATTAATAATTCAACAAAATATTACTTTGAGTATATAGCACTTTTGTGTCAATCCTTTTTCCCTCGCGCCTTCAACTGTGTCGGTGTTTCATTATAGTTATTTTTGAATACCCTTATAAAATAGGATACATCACCGAATCCCACCAGTGACGCAATATCTTTGACGGTCATATCGGTTTTAAGAATTAATTCCTTTGCATGCTCCAGACGTTTTTTCACAACATATTCCCTGAAACCGATACCGACAATTCTCTTAAACAGAGAACTGAATGTATAAATCGACATTCCAAAATGGTCGGCCGCCATATTCAGACTGATATCTTTGTTAAGATAGTTCTCATTGACATATTCTGTAATTACTTCCAGCATCTGCTGATCCGTCAGCTGTTTCTCCTGCTGAACATTTCCGCAAGTTTTCACTGTCATCTCCATCATAGTTTTTTTCAGTTCGTTTACATCAGAAAATGACATCATCTTGCCGAGCTCGGTATTGGAAACAGGACATCCCAGTTTGCTGACTGTTTTTACAAACATATTGACAACATCATAATATACAAACCGTTCCGACATCCATGATGCAATATATTTTGAAATATGCTCAAATATTTCATCCAGTGCCCGCAAAGCAAAACTGAGCTCTCCCTGTTTTATATACTGCATGAAGATCAAAACCTTTTCTGAAGGATAGTTCTCAAAGGTATTAAAATTCTGCACGGCCTGCTCATAAAAAGAAACTTCTCCGTGCTCCCCCTGATCTGCAGCGATGACGGAACTAAGATAAGAGGAACGGATATCCTCTATCTTTCTTTCCACGCTACCAACGCCCAATTTCACATTCTGATCCTGGGTATTATCCTGTATAAAGCTTAACACTTCCACTGCAATCTTTTCCTGAATCTGTTCTTCCGCGGCAGAATTGTCTGCAGCAAAAACAAAAACCAGCTGACCTTCAAAAAACGCCTGTGTAACAAACACTTTGCAGGGATATCCCTCTGTCAGTGAAACAATCAGCTGCTCTTCAATATCTTCAAAAGATATTGAGCCGATTTGTGTAAAGATCGTGATAACAAAGAAACTGTTCTGCTCCTCGCTGATCCCCAAAACCGCTCTATCCCGTTCTGCCACATTTTTTCCGGAAAGCAATCGCTGCACAATCAGATCCTTGACCATAATCTCCTGTTCTGTTATGGTCATGCTCATCACTTCTTTTTGCGTTATCGCATCATCCAACGCATTCATGATCGTGCTTATTTCACCGGCACCCTTTATATCATTATCTTCCGGCGTAATCTTTTTCACCGCAGCCCGGATTGGCTTATAATTGATATAGATTGTTGCAGCAGCAAGCATAATGATAATCACCAACGAGAGCAGCATCATATTGGTTATGACATCCGCAATGCCTCCAACGGATTCGGTTATTACCTCCATCGGCGCAGCAATGACAAAGGTAAGCCCATTGGAATCATCATATATTTTAGAAAAACAGTACTCGTTTCCTTCAAATTCAATATCCCGATTTACTGTTTCTTTTTCATTCAGAAAGCTTTTGAATTCATCTGATTCTGTTATTCCCGGTATGTAATTGGCATTGGATACCAACAATTCTTCGCCCTTGAATATAAAAATTTCAGAATTCTTTTCATCTGTATGGCCAAAAAATGTCTCTGTCAAGGAATTGCCGTTAATATGAAAAAGCACAACGGCATCGTGATATTTTTTGATTGTAGTCTGAATACACACCAATACACCGCCGCTGTTACTGTTCCGCGGACTGCTGATTGAGATATATTCAATCCCGGAGAAATCTCCATCAAAAAGCTCTGTCAGTTTCTCATCAAGCTCAAGATAATTGGAGGCAAACTTGTTGGCAAAAAAGATTCTTCTGGATTTGCTCATCTTTCCGACAATACAGTCCAGATCACGATAATAAACAAAGATATTTTCCGAGATTGGCAGAGACTTATTATAATAATTTACCTTTTCAATCGTCTCAATAACATTATAAGGATGGGAATCAATCGAATCCGGAAGCATGACTGTATCCGATCGCATATCATAAATAATCTCGTACATTTCATTCTGCTGAGAAGCAAAATAACTGGCAAACCGAGCTATGCTGTCCAACTGGAACTTTCTGTTCTGTGTTTCTGTTTCTTTATATATATTCCTCAACGTTATCCAATTGACAAGCAAGATAGGAATACAAATAAGGAGAACTACTGTAAACAGCATTCTCCATAACATCTGATATTTCGACATTACATTTCTCAGTGTTACCATTATTCTTCACCTTTTTATAAGTATATACATCTCATCTCTTCACATCCATTGTGTATTTTAGTATATCATAACAAAAAAGAAAAAACAACCACTTTCAAGTAAAACAGATTATAAACATATTACAAACAGATTATTTTCTGTTTTTTCAAATATCTCTAAAAAAGCGGCATCTTTCCTGCATTCTCTGCATTTTCCGGAAGATGCCGCTTATTCTGTTTATGTTTCTTATCCAAGCATTGCTTTCAGCCCTTCTTCGGATATCACGGTAATACCCAACTCGTTTGCCTTAACAAGCTTGCTTCCTGCATCTTCGCCGGCCAGCACAAAATCTGTCTTTTTGGAGACACTGCCCGAAACCTTGCCGCCGTTATCGGTTATCAGCTTGGATGCCTCGGTGCGGGTCATTGTGGGGAGAGTGCCGGTGAGAACAAAGGTCTTGCCTGCAAATTTGTCGCCGCGGACTATCTTCTCCTGAGTCATCACAACACCTGCAGCTTTGAGGCGTTCAATGAGCTCGGCACTGCGCTCGGTGGCAAAATACTCTGCCACACTCTCTGCCATAATGCCGCCGAAGCCTTCAATTTTCTCAATGGCCTCACGGTCTGCCGCCGCCAGCGCATCTATGTCACCGAAGTTTTCTGCCAGCAAAACAGCCGCCTTTTGACCAATATTTCTTATGCCCAAGGCACAGAGCAGCCTTGCTAAACCAGCCTGCTTGGAGCGTTCCACAGCGGCCAGCAGATTGTCCGCACTTTTTGCGCCCAACCCTTCAAGTGAGGCAATTTTTTCTCTGTCGAGGCTGTAAAGGTCTACACAGGAGGAGACCATCCCCTCTGCAACCAGCTTTTCTATAACAGCGCCACCCAGACCTTCAATATCCATAGCGTCCCGGGAGGCAAAGTGGGTGAGGTTGCGAAGCAGCTGCACAGGACAATCGGGATTGACGCAACGGAGCACCGC
Organism: Oscillospiraceae bacterium; assembly: GCA_015067185.1. GTDB lineage: Bacteria > Bacillota > Clostridia > Oscillospirales > Ruminococcaceae > SIG526. The sequence continues at coordinate 22,805 of SVMZ01000031.1, forward strand.
TTCGGCGTTGTCACGGACAGTCTGCGCGCCGCAGGCGGGGCACTTCTCGGGCAGAGTGAAATATCCCTCGTTTTCGCCTTTTTCCGCAAGACCCAAAACCTCGGGAATGATCTCTCCCGCCTTGCGCACGATAATTTTATCCCCCACGTTCAGGTTCATTCCGCTGATGAAATCCTGATTGTGGAGCACCGCTCTTGACACGGTGGTGCCTGCCAGCGTTATGGGTTCAAACACGGCAACGGGAGTTATGGCGCCGGTTCTGCCCACGTTTATCTGTATCTCTTTGAGAGTGGTCACCTTTTCTTCGGGGGGATATTTGAACGCCACCGCCCAACGGGGATATTTTGCGGTGGAGCCGAGAGCTTCTCTCAATGCAAAATCATCGATCTTTACAACGGCACCATCGATATCAAAACCGTATCTGCCGCGGTTTTCTCCGATTTTTTCTATCTCTGCCTGCAGCTCTTCCCCGTTTTTGCAGCGGGTGTAGCTGGGAATGACCTTAAAGCCAAGGCGTTTCAGATAATCCAGCGACTGCGAGTGGGAGGAAAGCTGTTCCCCCTCCACCTGCTGAATATTGAAAACAAAAATGCTCAGCTTGCGGGATGCGGTTATCTTTGGGTCTTTTTGGCGCAGAGAGCCTGCCGCAGCATTTCGGGGGTTTTTAAAAGGCTTCTCTCCCGCTATCTCCTGACGCTCCACCACCTGATCAAAGCTGCTCTGCGGCATATACACCTCACCGCGCACTTCAAGATAGGCAGGTTTTTCTTTGAGGGAAAGGGGGATTGCGGCGATGGTACGCAGATTTTCGGTCACGTCTTCGCCGGTGTCGCCATCGCCTCTGGTGGAGCCGCGGACAAACACGCCGTCACGGTATTCCAACGAAACGGAGAGACCGTCTATTTTCGGCTCTACAATATAATCCACCTCACCCACAGCGTCGGTTGTCCTGCGGTAAAAATCCTTCAGCTCATCCATGCTGAAAACATCCTGCAGGCTCTCCATTCGCACGGTGTGAACCACCTCCGCAAAGGTGTTGTTTCCCTTTCCTCCCACACGGAGGGTGGGAGAATCGTCTGTCTGCAAATCGGGATATTCCGCCTCAATGTTCTCCAGCTCACGGTAGAGCATATCGTATTCATAGTCAGGCACGGCAGGGTCATCCATCACATAATAGAGATATCCGTAGTGATTGAGCTTTTCCCTCAGTTCTTTTGCTCTGCTTTCAGCATAACTTCTTTCCATTTTATCCTCCGTAAAGCTCGGATGAGCAGCTGCTCACTCCGCAAAATTATTTCCGCCAAAATAGACCTGCGGTATCTCGCCAATCAGCACCGTCTCCGCCAAAATGCAGTTGGTTGTTACCTCTGCGGGGATGCTGTAGCCTGCCAGCACCGCCGTGATTCCCACCTCTACATTCAGCGACAGCTGATGTTTTGTCTGGTTTATTCCCGCGGCTTCAAATTTATCTGCCACCGATGTGTTTATTTTGCCCGCCGACAGCAGCAATACCTCAACCTCGGGGCCCCTTGCCGAAAACATTCCAACTCCCAATAGACTTCCCAACGGCACCGAAACGGATATCCGCTGTTTTCCCTGCAGTTTTTCGGCTACTCGCTGTGTGATCAGCGTTTTTAATCGGTTTAGCGTTACTGTATCTGCCCGCACTGCTTCAATTCTGCCGTCCACACTGCGGACAATCTCCACCAACTCGCCGTAGCTCAGGCTCTGCTCCTCCAACACATCATAAACGCTCTCTTCAATCAACTGTGTTGCCGCCAGCGATGTCCGATATAACGCCAAGGATTCCACCGTTGGACGAAGCTGTCTCTCAAACAGCACAAGCGTTGCCAACAGCAAAGTTCCCGCGGCAATCATCAGCAGTGCCGCTTTTGTTTTGTTTTTATGTTTCATCTGCTCACATCCAGATTCAGCTTTATGCTGAATTATATTCACAGGTGCCTGCCAAAGTTGCTTTTGCCTGCAATTTTTGGTGTGAGCGCTTATTTCTCGGTTATTTTACGCCGTATTTTCGCAAAAATGCCTCAGTATCCACCGTGAATTCTTTTCCGTCAAGATATGACAGCAGCTTATGCTCCTCTGCAGAGGGGCTGTCTTTGGGAAAGCTGAACTTCAGTTTATAGGAACATAACGCCTGGTTTTTGAATTTGTTATCCCCGTCCATCTTGCCGTATTTGGTGTCGCCCAGCAGAGGGTGTCCCACATCGGCAAACTGCGCCCTTATCTGATGGGTGCGGCCCGTTATCAGGTTTGCCTCAACAAGGTCGTATTTCTCAAGGCGCTTCAGCACCTTATATTCGGTGACGGCAGTCTTTGCGCCATCCTTGCGGGATTTTGTCACCGAGACCATATTGTTTTCGCTGTCCTTGGCAATATAGCCACTGAGTCTGCCCTTTGGCTGTTTGATGTGCCCCTTTATTATGCAGATGTAGCGTTTGTCAATTTCGCGAAGGCGTATCTTTTCGTTGAGAATTCTCAGTGATTCCGCATTTTTCGCCGCAATCACCATTCCGCAGGTGCCTCTGTCGATGCGGTTGCACAATGCAGGCACAAAAGAATTCTCTTTCTCCGGCTGATATTCCCCTCTGTCATAGAGCAGGCGGCAGATGCGGTTGATCAGCGTATCATATTTTTCGTCAGCATCTTCGTGCACAATGAGTCCTGCGGGCTTATCTGCTATGAGAATGTTCTCATCCTCATAGACGATGTTAACCTGTGCCTGAGCAAACATAAATGGATAAGCCTTGCTGTCCTCAAAAAACTCGTCGTTTACGTAGAGGTTCATCACGTCGCCTTCCGATAGCCTGTCGGCGGCTTCGCAGCGTTTTCCGTTCAGTTTGATCCTCTTCATTCTCAAATATTTATATACCAGCGGTTGCGGCAGTCTGGGTACAGCCTTACTCAAAAACTTATCCACACGTTGTCCCGAATCGTTTTTTCCAATCACGAATTCCCGCATAAAACTACTCCTCAGCAAGGGGGATTTTGCCTTGCAAAAATAAACATCTGTTGATTTTCATACAAAATACCTTTACTACATCTTAACACAAATCGTCAGGAATTTCAACACAAGATACATGAATACAGTTTATAATTAAACCATAATATTTAGTTTTAATTTAAACTTATTTAAACAAGGAGTGCATGTTGATGTCAACCGAAAAGAAAATTGCCAAGTTAGAAAAATATTCAAAGAAACAGAACATCGGTAAGCTTTCCAAATATGCTGACAGTAAGCATCCCGAAATCCGGCTGGCCGTTGCAAAAAAGCTGGCCGGCATCAAAACAGATGAAAGCTATAACACCCTCATTATCATGCTCAAGGACAATGACTCCCTTGTCCGCAAGCAGGCTGTCCTCTCTCTCGGTGAACTGGGAAGAAACTCTGCTTTCACTCATATCAACTATATTTTAGACACCACCACCGATCCCGACCTTCAAAAGGCTTGTCGGAATTCGCTTTCCAAAATACATAATACAGAAGTATAACGCTCCATACCCTGTCAATTTCTGTTTTTCCTTTTTACGCCATTTTATTTTATATTTTGCTTTCTACTTTTCGGCCACATACACCTCACCTGTCGTGATAACCAAACGGTGACCGGATATCACGACTTCAACCTGGCCGATCTTTCGTTGCGGACGGTATCTTATTGGATACCGTCCGCTTTTTATTATACAGGATATCTCCTGTATTAAGCCCCATATTTCAGTTTTTATCCACACCTTTTTTCAAAAACTTCCCATCTTTCAAAAATTATGATATAATAATATAAACATACTTTTGTTGTCGGGAGTTTTTATGAAAAGGGTCTTTTTCTATCTAAAAAATTGCTTTTGGCAAATGTGCGGCGGACTTGCCATGAAGATGCTTGCCGCTGTAGCTGAACTGTTTATTCCATGGATATTGGCACGTATTGTTGATGTTGTCATCCCCACCAAAAACACCACCGCTGTCCTGCTGTGGGGATTAGGAATGGTTCTCTGTTCTTTGTTGGCCGTTGTTTTTAATGTTTGGGCCAACCGTACCTCCGCTGCCGTTTCCGGTGATGCCACCGAGCGTATGCGGCATGATCTCTTTACCAGAATCATTAAACTTTCTGCCTGTGATATTGACCGTTTTACTATTCCCTCTCTCATTTCCCGCATGACCTCTGACACCTATGAAACACACCGTGTATTGGGTGTTCTGCAGCGAATGGGCGTACGCGCCCCAATGATTATGCTGGGCGGTGTTATCATAACACTGACGCTGGATCCTGTTCTTTCGCTCGTTATGATTTCTGCCATGCCGCTTCTTGCTCTTATTACCGTTGCCATCTCCCGCCGCGGTGTCAAACTCTATAAAACCGCCCGCCAATCAGGAGATGATATGATCCGCGTAGTACGTGAAAATGTAACCGGTGTCCGTGTGATCAAAGCCCTTTCCAAAGGCGAATATGAGAAGCAACGATTTGAACTCAAAAACCGCCGGCTTACTATGGCAGAACGCGTGGCCGGACGCACAATGGCCGGGGTCAACCCCATTATGAGCGCAATCCTCAACCTTTCATTGGTTGCAGTTATTCTTGTAGGTGCTTACCGAGTTAATGCCGGGCTTGCGGAAGTCGGTAAGATCATCGCATTTCTCTCATACATAACTATGATTTTTAATGCTCTTCTTGCTGTTACGCGTCTTTTCACCATGTATTCCCGTGCTTCCGCATCTGCCGGACGCATTTTTGAGGTGATCGACTGTCCCTGCGAGCCGCTGCTGGATGCCTCTGCCCCGGAGACGGAAAACACGGAAGACCCTGCCGCCCCTGCTGTTTGTTTTGAAAACGTCATCTTCCGTTATCCCAACAGCGGATTCTCTTTAGAAAACATCTCTTTCTCCATCGGCAATGGAGAGACCATCGGTATTCTTGGCGCCACCGGATCCGGTAAATCCACCCTGCTGCGACTGCTGCTTCGTTTCTATTCTCCCGACAGCGGCAGCATTCGTGTCCACGGACAGGATATCTCACAAATGTCCGCCCGTGAGCTCCGCCGTCATTTTGGCGTTGTATTCCAAAATGATATTCTTTTTTCCGGTACCGTTGCCGAAAATCTCTCTTTCGACCGCAATCTTTCGATGGATGAAATTGACCTCGCCATTAAAAATGCCTGTGCAGATGAATTCATTGCGGACCCTCATGCAGAAGTGGCTATTAAAGGAGCAAATTTCAGCGGCGGACAAAAGCAGCGTCTCATGATTGCCCGCGCTTTGGCCGGATCTCCTGACATTCTTGTGTTGGACGACAGTTCCAGTGCGCTGGATTATCTCACCGATGCTCAGCTTCGCGAAAATCTTTCCCATCTCTCCGCTTCCACCAAAATCATTATTGCTCAGCGCATCAGTTCCATTATGCATTCTCAGCACATTATCGTTCTCGATAATGGCAACATCATCGGCAGCGGCGATCATGCTCATTTGATGGAGTCTTGTCCTGTCTACCGTGAAACCTACGAGGTACAGATGGGAGGTAATGAAAATGTCTGAAGCCAAAATTGCTTCTTCTGGCCGTAAGCGCGCCATCCTCTTCCGTTTGATCCGCTACCTGCTGCACATTGACGGTTGGACTCTCTTACTGGCCATCCTGATATCGATTATCGGAAATATTCTGGCTCTTGCGGGACCGTTTCTTTCAGGAAAGGCAATCGAACTGATCGAACTTGGTGTTGGTAGGGTGGACTTCCCTGCCGTTGTAGAATATGCCATCCTGATGATCGGCTGTTACCTGTTCTCTGCCATATTCGCCTATATTCTCTCTGTCCTCATGATTAAAATCAGCCAGGACACCGTTTATCAAATGCGGAAAGAGATTTTTGAAAAGCTTGCCAAACTTCCTGTTGGATGGTTTGACCGTAGCCAGACCGGTGATGTCCTCAGCCGAATCTCCTACGATGTAGATACCATCAACACCTCACTTTCCAGCGATATTGTGCAGATTTTTTCCAGTGCCGTAACAATCATTGGCTCTCTGGTCATGATGATCACCATTTCACCCAAACTTTCTCTTATTTTTGCATTTACTTTCCCTCTTTCTGTTGTTCTGATCCGTGCCATCACCTCCCGTACCAAACCTCTTTTTCAGGCCCGTTCCAAAAGGCTGGGCGAGCTCAACGGTTTTGTGGAGGAAATGATCACCGGACAGCGCACCATCAAGGCCTACAACCGTGAAGAAAACACCATTTCCCGGCTTTACAGCTTCAACCGTGAAGCAACCGAGGCATACTATAAATCCGAATATTACGGACGTATTGTCGGTCCTATCGTCGGTTTTATCAACAACCTTGCCCTCTCCCTTGTGGGCGTATTCGGGGCCCTGCTCTATCTTGCAGGCTCGCTTGGTATCGGCGGCATTTCATCTTTTGTTTTGTATTCCCGAAAATTTGCCGGTCCCGTCAACGAGATCGCCAACATCATCGGCGACCTTCAGTCTGCCATCTCTGCGGCCGAACGTGTCTTTAAACTGTTTGATGAACCTGGCGAAAAGGAAGATTCCCTCCATGCCAAGGAGCTCTCCGACGTTCACGGCAATGTAGCATTGTCTCACATCAACTTCAGTTATATCGAAAATGTAGAAATCATTAAAGATCTTAGTCTGAATGTCCCCTCCGGCAGTCTTGTTGCCATCGTCGGTCCTACCGGAGCCGGAAAAACCACCATCATCAATTTGTTGATGCGCTTTTACGATCCGCAAAGCGGTCAAATCCTGCTTGACGATCATCCCATCAATGATATTACCCGTTCTTCTCTGCGGCGCGCCTATTCCATGGTGCTGCAGGATACCTGGCTTTTTGGCGGTACCATTTATGAAAATATCGCCTACGGAAAAGAATCTGCCACGCTTGAGGATGTATCTGCTGCCTGCCGTGAAGCCGGCATCGCCCGTTTTGTGGAGCAGCTCCCTCAGGGGTATGATACGCTTCTGGATGATGACGGTGGAAACATCTCCAAAGGGCAGAAACAACTGCTCACCATTGCCCGTGCTATGCTGATCGATGCCAAGCTGCTGATTCTGGATGAAGCCACTTCCAATGTTGACACCCGTACCGAAAAGCGCATTCAGGCGGCCATGCGACGCATCATGTCTGATAAAACCTGTTTCGTTATTGCCCACAGACTCTCCACCATACAGAATGCCGACGTTATTCTTGTTGTGCGGGACGGTAAAATTGTTGAAACCGGCACCCACACAGAGCTTATGCGTCAACGCGGCTTTTATCGCGAGATGTTTGAAGCACAGTTCTCCTGATTCTTTCTTCCCGCCTCAACAGCCGTGCTGTACACGATACCTTGCCATGTCAAAAGCCCTCCAAAGTCGATTTCTTTGGAGGGCTTTTCAATATCCTTTTTTCAACCTAACCGCATGGTTTCAACTGTCATTCCAAAACGGTGAACCAAACCAATTACAAGGCGGCACCGTGTGCTCTCAACACCTGTTGGACAGCTTTCACATCCACTGTCTGTGCATTTGTGTTGGTTCTGAATGCAACTGCGGCAGCGGTGCCTGCGGCTTCTCCCAGACAGGCACAGATAGGCATAATACGAATGGATGCCTGTGCCTCGTGGGTGGCAGAAATACATCTTCCCGCAACAAGCAGGTTGTCATACTCTTTGGGCAAAAGAGAGCGATAGGGAATTTTGTAATAATCTCCATTCTTAAAGTAATAGTGGGATGTTCCGGAACCTGCCGGATTGTGGATATCTATATCATAGTTGCCAAGGGCAATGCTGTCCTCAAAGTCTGTCAAATTCTTTAACTCTTCTTCCGTGAGAATGTGCATCCCTTTCAGCTTACGGCTTTCGCGAATGCCGATCTCGCTGGCAATGGAGATGATGGTGCTTCTCTCAAACGCCTTGGAATTTTTCTTTAAAAAGCTGACCATCTCATGGATCTGTCGGCGTGCGGCAATCTCTGCTTTGCTCACATCAAAGGCATCGGTGGGATTCAATTTTACAATTCTCGTTGTATTAAAGTGCAAAATTCCCTCTCCCAGCCCCATGAACACCAGAATATCTTCTCTGGGGTTAGTGATCTCCCCTGCCGTCTGAGCGGCTTTATAGCACTCCTGCAGTGTCTTACGATCCTTTTTAAACAGCTCGATATCCACACCGCTCATGCGGAAACAGGTGGTCATGGGCTGGCTCAGACCATCCTCACTGCGCCCCAGCTGATAATCACAGCCTGCCATGGCAAACAGGTCTCCGTTGCCCGTCGCATCAATGAAAAAATCCGCTTCAAAGCCAAGAACACCAGATGGTGTCATCACACTCGCACTTTTAATTCGTCTTTCTTCTGTCTTTACTTCAAAGAGCGTTGAATGGAACAAAACATCCACTCCTGCTTCGGATACCATATCATCCAAAACCAGTTTGAGATATTCCGGTTTAAATTCACTATCCGTGGCTGATGGATCATATTTTCTTTCTCTCTCACGCATTTCTGCAAAAATGCCTGCGCTCAAATATTTTTTACTGTTATCCTCCGGCATGGTCGTCCAATAACGCATGAACGGATAGACCAGGTTCCCGGACAGCGCGCCGCCCAGACAACCTGTTTTTTCTATTAAAAGAACCTTCATTCCTTCTCTTGCCGCACATACAGCAGCTGCCGTTCCCGTCAAACCACCGCCGGCAACCATCAGATCATACTTTTTCACTGTTTCATCACCTCGGTTTAAGCATAGCATATCTTCCGCATGCCGTCTTATATATCAGGAACAAATTCTTGAACAAATGATACTTTTATGTTATACTAAAAAAAGATCCAACGCTTTTTTTCAAGGAGACACCTATGGATTACAGCAATTTGTACGATCTTATCACCGCCCTTGAATACGGCACAAAACTCCACATCGGTGTATTGTTTTTCGGAAATTTCGGCACCGAAAAATTGCTTCTCCCTCATGACAGCACCATTCATTCCAGTCCTGTCTGCACAGAACTGAAAAAACGGCCCAACGGCTTTCGTCGTTGTTATCAGTGCCGCAATGCCGCCATCCGTAAAGCTTTGCAATCCCAAAAAGACTTTGGCGGACTGTGCATCCATGGTGTCTACGAATATACCCGCCCCATTACCATCAACAACCAGGTGGTGTGCATGATTTTTATCGGCAATATTCTGCCGGATGCGGAACGCAGTAATAAGCTCCGCTGCCATCTGTCGAATTCGCCCGCCCTGCTGGAAACACTGGAACCGCATTTTTCACAGGAACAGTGCGAACGTACCGGCGCCCTGCTGGAAAGCTACATCCGTATGATGCTGGAACTTTCTCCCACCCAAAAGAATGACAGCGGTTTTGATCCCCTGATTGAAAACCTGAAAGCCTATGTGGAAGCCAATCTGGAATATAAGGTTGATCTCTCCATGCTTGCGCAGATTTTTCATTACAACGAGAAATATCTCGGCCGCCTGTTCAAAAAAAAGACAGGGATGAGCTTCAGCCAGTATATCAATCTGCGGCGGTTGAACTACGGTCAAATGCTGCTGAAAGAGAGCAGCGACCCTGTCATCGCCATTTCTACCCAATCCGGCTTCAACAATGTTACCTATTTCAACCGGATGTTCAAAAAACACTTCGGTGTTACCCCAACGGAATACCGCCAGCAATCCCTCTGACCATATGCCCTTTTTTTCTGTTTTGTTGCATTTCCTTCGGGTATCTGATATAATTTTTTTATCACCAGCACTATTACAATTAAGGATGTGATTGTCAGTGAAATTTTGCAATATCGGAGGAATCCGTTTTTCGAGAATTGTCATGGGCAGCTGCTATTTCGGTACCAAAATTTCCGAAAAAGACAGCATGGAAATGATGGATTACTATATGACCCAAGGGGGAAACGTGATTGACACTGCGTTTTCCTATGCCAACTGGCTGCCTGACGGCGCACAGGCCAGCGAAAAAACCATTGGCCGCTGGCTGAAAAGCTCCGGGGCCAATGCCGTTATCGTAACCAAGGCAGGCTTGTTGGAACGCCGTGACACCGCTGACAAAAAACAATCCTGCGCCGCCTGTCTCTCTTATGAACAGCTGCGCACAGAGATTGAAAAAAGTCTCGATGCACTCGGTATTCCCACAGTGGATGCCTGGCTGCTCCACCGTGACGATGAGAATATTCCTGTTGATGAGATCATTGATATCTGCAATGAGTTTGTCCACGAGGGCAAAACCCGCCTGATCGGTGTCTCCAACTGGCGCCCCGAGCGCATTGCCGCCGCTAATGCATGGGCGGAAAAGAACGGGCGTACCCCCTTCACACTCAGCCAGATTCTTTGGAGTGCCGCTCAGATCACCAAAGAAGAATGGGGCGACAGCACCCTTGCTGCTATGGATGCCGCCTCCCGCGAATATTATATTGCTGCCAAAATGCCTGTTATGGCCTTTTCTTCACAGGCCAAGGGCTTTTTCTCCAAAGCTTTCGACAGCACCGAAAATCTTTCCGGTCCCGCAAAAGACCGCTTTTTCAATGCCCGCAATGGGGAACGTCTTGAAACCATGCGTCGCATCTGCCGGGCAAACGGCATCTCCCCTGCCGCCGCTGCCCTCTCCTACATCACGAGTAATCCCGTTGATGGACTGGCTATTGTAGGCTGCTCCCGTCTCTCTCAGCTGAAAGACTCCCTTTCCACCCCCGATTTTACCATGTCTGCCGATGATATTGCAGAATTGGAACGTTAACGCTTTCTATGATAAAGGAGGAAATTTATGATACCGCACCTTATTCCCCTTCCCAAAAATATCACCTGTAATCCCGAAACCGTAGCCCTCTCCCCTGCACTTTACTGTGGCTGCGAGGACTTTCTTCCTGCTGCAGAAGTATTTGTCAAATATGCCTCTGCCCTCACCGGGAAGTCTTTCTCCCTGTGTGCCGATCCCGGCACCAACGGCGGGATTCATCTTGCTCTTGACAATACCCTTGCGCCGGAGAGCTACACCCTCACCGCAGAAAAAGGGATCACCCTTACCGCCGCTTCTGCGGTTGGTATCAACCATGCGTTGGCAACGCTGCTTCAGCTGATTGATCCCGCAGCGTGCACCATCTCCGTCTGCCGCATCACCGACCAGCCCGACTGCCAATTCCGCGGCTGCATGATCGACCTTGCCCGTAACTGGCATGATTTCAACCTTTTGCTCGATTATGTGGATATGTGCTGGTTCTACAAGATTCCCATGCTGCATCTGCACTTCACCGATGACCAGAGCTATACCCTCCCCAGCCGCATTTATCCCAATCTCTCCACCGAAAACAGACATTACAGCCTGGAGCAGATCCGGCAGCTGACAGACTATGCCGCTGCCCGCGGCGTGGAGATTATCCCCGAAATCGATGTCCCCGGCCACTGCACCTCTTTCAGCGAAAGCTATCCGGAGCTGTTCGGACATAAAATTATCACCCAGACTGCCGCTTCCATGGCGGCCATGAAAGCCCTCTTTACCGAGCTCTGTGAGCTTTTCCCCCATTCCCGCTATATTCACATCGGCGGAGATGAAGCGGCAATATTGGCATGGGGCGAGGATGAGAATTGCCGTTCCTATGTGGAGGCGCTGGGCATTGATTTTGATATGCCCGACAAAAAGCTGCTCTCCGAGCGTCTTCTGGCCAACTTCGTGCAGCAGATGGCAGATGCCGTTTTTACCTGCGGAAGGATCCCCCTTGCCTGGGAAGGCTTTGCGGAATGTGTAAACCAATACGTCTCCAAAGATATTCTTCTCTTCAGTTGGGAGAATTACTATCAAACCGCTCCGCAGCTGCTTGATGGCGGATTCCGGATCATCAACGGCTCGTGGAATCCTATGTATATCGTTACCCCCACCCCCTGCTGGTCACAGGAAGAGGTCTTCAACTGGACAATTTACGACTGGACTCCCGTCCATCCCGGCTCTCCCTATATTGGCAGCTCTCTGCACATAGAGCCCGACGATCAGGTAATTGGCGGCTGGCTGTTGGCTTGGGGAGACAAGATTTCCAGCGAATTTGAAACGGTTGCCGAAGGCGTTCTCGCTGAGCAGGCTCTTGTGGAAGAACGCGCTCCGCTGCTCTCCGAAAACACCTGGCATGTTCAAAAGGTTCGCTCCTATTCCGATATCAAAACAGCTTATGATGCCCTCTGCGGAAAGTTAACGCTGCTGAAAAAGGCAGACAGATGATACCTTTATAAATCAAAACAAAGCCGGCAGGATATGAAAATGTTCTCATATTCTGTCGGCCTTTATTTTATATTCTCTGCAAAAAGAGCAGCAGCACGGGCCTGCTATAACCCGTGCTGCATACTCTTGGAATTGTATTGCAACGAAAATTAGAAATTATCGTTTTTGATTCTATTCAAGAAATTATTTCTCGAATACAACAGCGCCCATCTCGTCCATAACGGATACGTAAGCATCGAAGCGCTCCTGATAGATAGCGGTAGCCTCAGCAAGACCGAGGTCGTTGCACTCTTCAACGAATGCATCCCACTCGGAGAGGTCGCGGCCGCACATCATGAACAGCTGGATCTGCTCGTCCATGTAGGTGAACAGGTCGGTATATTCCTGGATAGCTGCGGACTGCTCGTCGGTAGGCATAGCGAAACCGATCTGAGTTACGCCGTTCTCGATGAAGAAGTTGAGGTTCTCAAGGTTCCAGTCGATATCGCAAGCCTTACCGGTTCCTGCGAAAGCTTCGGAGAACTCGTGAGCGATGTCACCAGCGGTACCGATCAGCCACTGACCAAGAACACCGGTGTTGAAGCCCATCTCGTTCCAGAGCTGGGGGTTATCTGCCATAGCCTGCTGACCCTTCTCGGTGTAAACCATGGAGCCTTCGGAGAGGGTTCCCTTCAGTCTCTCGTCAAGAGTGGACTCATCGGTAGCTACATAGTAGTCACCGCCGGGATAATACTCACCGTTGTAGTCGAGCTTGGAGCCCTCGAGGGTGTAACCGAAGTCGATAACCTGCATTGCCTTTTCGGGGCAATCGCAATCCTTGGTAATCATGAAGCCGTGATAACCGCCGAGGTTCTTCAGGATGTTAACGGACTCGCCGTCAGCATTCTCAAGGTTGCGGATAGCGATGGTCTCACCGGTGATGCCCTTAGAGGAAAGGGTACCAACCTGGATAACGCCGTCCCACCATGCACCAACAGAGGCGCCGGCCTTGTTGTTGTAGATAACTTCGTTCCACTGATCAGCAGTGTAGTTGGAGAATGCGGGGAAGAGGAGGCCTTCCTCATAAAGCTTTGCAACATAGGTTACATACTCTTTAGCTTCGGGAGTAGTAAGGGAGTTGTAGAGCTTCATGTCGTCATCATACCACCAAGAACCAGAAGCGCCGGTAGCATTCATAACGCCGAAAGCAGTACCGAGGGAGAAGTTCATGTTGCCATAGTTGGCAAGGAAGATGATGTCGCGGTTGCCGGTTCCGTTGAGGTCCTGATCGTTGCAGCCTACGAGATAGTTGTAGAACTCATCGGGAGTCTTCGGATAGTCCATACCGAGAGCCTGGCACCAATCCCAACGTACGCTGAGGGTGGTAACCTGATGCTGGATGTTAGCAACAACCTGGGGAACACGGAGGATAGTACCGTCAGCAGTACCGTTAGCGATGGTGAGGTAGGGCATCTC